>NZ_JBOBHU010000006.1:0-307064 GCF_050587665.1 Rhizobium sp. Nf11,1
GCTGATCGGTGTGCCGTGTGGCAATGACCACGGCGTGTCCTGGCGGCTGATTGATGTGCCTCGAAGGACGAGGCCGGCCACCGGCGTCCTGGATTAACCGGCCTTGGCGGGCGGAGTGAGCCAGCCGTCGCGCGGCAGTTCCGGCCGTTGCGGCTTCGAGCGGAACTTCACCAGCACTTCACGTCCGTCGACGGAGGCCTGCGTGCGTTCCAGCGCGTCCCGCTCGGCGACTGCCTGGCGCCAATGTTCGCTGTCCCGGCCGTCAGGACGGCCCTGTTCTTCCCAGATCGCATAGGCCCGTTTGCTGATCCACTCATGGCGTCTGTCGCTCATCTATCGATCCCGTTTGTGAAAGGCGTTATTCGGCAATTCTGTCCGGCAGAACAGGCGCGCGACGCTTGGCTGCCATCAGCAAATCGAGTTCGATCGAGGAAGGCCCGAAACGGGTAAACAGACTCTCGGCCTGGTCGCTGCGCAGGCCATATTTGGAGGCGAATTCATCAAGGCTGTAAGGACGGCCGCGCAGGACTTTGGCCCGCCGCTCCGGTTCACGGATCTGCGTCATTGGTGGTAACCCCATCTGCTTTTACGAAGTGCGCGAACAAAACAGATTACAGCCGCAAAAGTTCCGTGATTTTTCAGGGTTTTTCCCGCTTCCCGCACAATCACACGCGGCAGGCATGGATTTTCACGAATCCGACTCATTGAGAAATTTTCGCCTAAAACATGCAGGAATTTCATGCGTTTAGGAAAACGGGTGCCGCCTCGGCCGAGAAATGGGCTTTATTCACGAAAGATTACTCTATAGAATCAATCGTGTTATTCGGTCCGCAGGGGCAAAAAACGCTGTGTTCCCCGCGTTCATGCCGACCGAGCCAGGAGGATTTGGCTTAATCCATCAAGAGGAGACAGACATGATGAATGCCCTGCCGCCACTTCATAACGGCCACGCGCCGTTTACCCTCCAGCAGCTGTTTCGCGAAGCACTTTACGCCTTCGAGGAATGGGACAGCGAATTGACCGAACCGATCGTGACCCATGAAGGAAGGGTCATCCCGATCAGCTTCGTTTTCGAAGCCATGCGCGAATGCACCGACATCGTGCCGATGAATATCGTCGGTGCCGTCACCGAGCGGCTGACCAAGCCCTGGGAGGGCGAAGGTCCGCTTGACCAGATGACCTTCTCGACGGCCGCACGCGTCATGCGCGTGCTGGTGCGCAAACGCCTGCTTGCCAACGGCACAGCGGACCTCGTCGCCGTCTCGGCGCATGCCGCCGAGGACCAGAGCCGCGACTGACGGGAAAGGGATCGCAGCTAACGGATGTTGAGCTGCGATCCTTTTCCGCTTCGTCGGAACCTCCCCCATTTCCAGCCGTTTACTGCATGATCCCAGTTCGTACCGGATTTGGGAATTATTCAGTTATTCAGCGCTTTACAGCGTTCTCGCGCGTCTTGAATGCGCCGGCGCTGGAATGGCGCAGTCACAGCCCGTAGATGACGGGCGAGGAATAGCACCATGCTGAGATCCATCGTTCATGAAATCATCGGCACGCCGCGACGTGAGCCGGAACTTCCGCAATCGCTCGAGCAGTTTCGAGACAGCAAACGGGTGCTGATCATCTTCGCCGATGCGCAGGACGACCGCGCGGCAACCCAGGACGAATGGTTGCGGAACGCGCAGATGCGCCTCATCGAGGAAGACGTCGAAGTGTTCATCATCGCCGGCGGCGGCGCTTTCTCGCTGTTCGACGATGGCTGGGAACTTGATGCGGACGATATTCGCGAGCGGCTGCAAGGGCCATCTTACAGCGAGTTCGGGCTGATCCTGATCGGGCGTGACGGCGCGGTGAAGCTGCGTTCAAGCGAGCCGCGGACGGCGGAAGAGATTTTCGCCGCGCTGGACAAGCTGCCGAAGAAGGCGTCGTGATAGCTGCTGGCGACGTGCGCCCAACCGCTCAGAGTTCGAAGGCTTCCTTGAGGCCGAGGCTCTTGCGTTCGCGCAGGTCGAGATCGGACTCGATATGGGCGATATGATGCAGCATCAGCTGGCAGGCGCGGTCGAGTTCCTTGCCTTCGATCGCCGAGATGATATCGCCATGTTCGGAATGGCCGCAGCTGGAAGCGGTCGACTGGCCGTAGAGCGCGATGACGAGGGATGAGCGGGCGACGAGCTCCTCCATGAAGCGCTGCATGATGGCGTTGCCCGAAATTTCCGCCAGCATCAGGTGGAAATCGCCGGATGCCTTGATCTCGGCGCGCCGGGCCGTCTGGCCGCGCTCGCTCATCAGGCGGCCTTCTTCCTGCAAAAGCTCTCGCAGATTCCCGATGTCATCAGCGGTGATCCGCGCCGCCGCCTCGCGCAATATGCCGGGCTCGACGAGGCGCCGGGCGGCAAAGATCTGGCGGGCCTCATCAGGGGAGGGATAGGCGACGAAGGCGCCGCGGTTCTTCTCGACGCTGACGAGGCCCTCATAGGAAAGCGCCTGCAGCGCCGCGCGGGCAAGTGTGCGGCTGACATTGAAAAGATTGCCGACATCGCTTTCGGAAAGCTTGGTGCCGGGGGAAAGCCTGCGCTCAACGATTGCCTCGCGAATGGCATCGCGGATCTGATGCGCGCCGGTCTCGGCGACTTCTTCGGCCTGCATGGCCTTGGCGGCGGATTTCATGAAAACTATTCCCTGATGGCGGGCAAACCATACCCGGCTTCGCGGCAAAAGTTAAACGGAATTTGTCATCGAAATGGCGGCTAAATTGTATACGATTTTTTGAGTAAATTGCAGACGATAGCCTAAATCATGTGCAGACGATGCGGTGCTCATAAAATGGGCCTGCGCGGCTTCGAGTGTTAAAATCCTTTCCCGCTAAGGGCTTAGTTGGCGTTGGAAGCGATTGGCACGGCAGATGCATCATCTTTTCCGAACAGGGGAAGGCATGATGTCGAAAGCGGCAGAGATCGATATAGTATCCGTTTCGAAGGTCTACGGAGCGACGACGGCCGTGCACGGGATCAGCCTGAAGATTCCGGCCGGTTCCTATTGCTGCTTCCTCGGCCCGTCGGGCTGCGGCAAGACCTCGACGCTGCGCATGATCGCCGGCCATGAGAGCATTTCTTCCGGCGACATCAGGCTCGGCAAAACGGTCGTCACCGATCTTCCGCCTGCCAGGCGCGGCACGGCTATGATGTTCCAGTCCTATGCGCTCTTCCCGCATCTCGACCTGGTCGACAATGTCGCCTTCAGCCTGAAGATGAAGGGCGTCGACAAGGCGGAGCGGCGGGCCAAGGCGCTTGAGATGCTGAAGCTGATGCAGATGGAGCCCTATGCCAACAGGCGTCCGGCTCAGCTTTCGGGGGGCCAGCAGCAGCGTGTGGCGCTGGCCCGCGCCTTGATTACCGGTCCGGAGGCGCTGCTGCTCGACGAGCCACTGTCGGCGCTCGACCCCTTCCTGAAGATCCGTATGCGCGCAGAGCTCAAGAAGCTGCAGAAGTCGCTCGGCATCACCTTCGTCCATGTCACCCACAGCCAGGAAGAGGCGATGGCGCTCGCCGACGTCATCGTCATCATGAATGACGGCCGGATCGAGCAGGCGGCGGCACCCCGCGAGGTTTTCGAGAAGCCGGCAACCGCCTTCGTCGCGCGGTTCATGGGTGATCACAACGTCTTGTCCGGCCAGGTGACGTCGAGCGCGGACGGCATGCTCGTCATGACCGTGCCGGAGGGGCAGAGCTTTTCCGTGCGGGGCGAGGGCAGGGAAGTCGGCGAACCTGTCGATATCGGCATCCGCACCGATCGCGTGCGTCTGCAGGTGGCGACAGAGTGGACGCTCGGCTTCAACGGCATAGTCTCCAACGTCGAATATCGCGGCTCCTCGGTGAAGATCACCGTTTTCGGCGCCGGCAGCGACGACTTCACCGTCATTGCTGATGATAGCGACTATTTCGCCCGTCCGGTCGCCGTAGGCGACGCGGTCTCGCTCAGCTGGGAGCGTGAGGATGCGGTGCTTCTCGGCCGCGCCTCTGCATGAACAATCAAAAACATCAACTTCCACATCAAGAAAAGGGGAACTGACATGACGACTGAAACGACATCGACCAAGGCGGAAAAGGGTCTTTCCCGCCGCACGCTCTTGAAGACGGGTGCTGCCGCCGTCGGCGCCATCGCCGGCTCCGGAGCCATCACCGGCTTTCCCACGATCTGGGCGAAGACGAACATCACGCTTCGCCAGTTCGGCACTGGCGTTTCGAACATCAACGCCATCGCCGAGAAGTGCAAAGCTGATCTCGGCATCACGCTGGAGATGACCGCGACTGATTCCGACGCTGCCGCCCAGCGTGCCGTCACCCAGCCCGACAGCTACGACATCGCCGACATCGAATACTGGATCGCCAAGAAGGTATTTCCAACAGGCGTGCTCCAGCCGATGGACGTCAAGAAGCTCAAATATTACGACAAGATCGTGCCGCTCTTCATCAACGGCAAGATGAAGCCGGACAGCGTCATCGCCCAGGGCACTGCACCACACACTGTCGGCTTCGTCGAGGCGCAGGGCGCAAAGAAGTTCGCCAAGGAGCCGACGCAGTGGATGACGATGGTTCCCACCATCTACAATGCCGATACGCTCGGCATTCGTCCCGATCTCGTCGGCCGCGACATTACCACCTGGGCCGATATCATGGATCCCAAGTTCAAGGGCAAGACATCCATCCTCAACATCCCGTCGATCGGCATTATGGATGCGGCGATGATCATGGAAGCCATGGGCAACATCAAATATGCCGACAAGGGCAACATGACCAAGGAAGAGATCGACAAGACGATCGAATTCCTCATCAAGGCCAAGAGCGACGGCCAGTTCCGTGCCTTCTGGAAGAGCTTCGACGAGTCGGTCAACCTGATGGCTTCGGGCGAGGTCGTCATCCAGTCGATGTGGTCGCCGGCCGTCGCCGCCGTCCGCTCCAAGGGCATCGCCTGCAAATACCAGCCGCTCAAGGAAGGTTATCGCGCCTGGGGCGGCGGCCTCGGCCTTGCCTCGCATCTGAAGGGCGCACAGCTCGATGCGGCGTACGAATACATCAACTGGTATACGTCGGGCTGGGTCGGCGGTTATCTCAACCGCCAGGGCTACTACTCCGCCTGCATGGAGACGGCCAAGAACTTCATGACGGCAGACGAATGGGGTTACTGGATCGAGGGCAAGCCGGCGCAGGGCGATATCCTCTCTCCCGAAGGCAAGGTCATGGAAAAGGCCGGTGCGGTGCGCGACGGCGGTTCCTTCGAAGCCCGCATGGGTGCGGTCGCCTGCTGGAACTCGGTCATGGACGAGGACCGCTACATGGTCCGCCGCTGGAACGAGTTCATCGCGGCTTGATCCCTCCTGGAGGGCGGGGAGCTGCTGTCTTTCGCTGATGCTCAAGACGTCGGTTCGCTCCGCCCCCTCATCTGCCCTTCGGGCATCTTCTCCCCCGCTGGGGAGAAGCGGGAGTTTTGCGGGCGGGCCGCATGACGACAGGTGGAGTTGTGGTAGCGGAGACGCTGCCACGATTCTCTTCTCCCCAGCGGGGAGAAGGTGCCGGCAGGCGGATGAGGGGGCCGCACCCACCTTTGTTCCGCTTGATGTAATCAGAACGGAGAACCGGATATGGCGACCATTGCAGTGGAAACGGAGGAAGGCAGCCGCGGCGCAGGCGGCAGACGTTCGTTCCGCCTCTCCCCCTCAGCCATCTCCTATCTCCAGGCGACGCCGCTGATCGCCATCCTTGGCTTCTTCTTCCTGCTGCCAATCGCCATGATCGCTGTCGTCAGCTTCTGGGACTACGACTTCGCCGGCCTCTATCCCGATTTCCTCACCATGAACTACACCGATACGCTCGGCTCATGGGTGACGTGGAAGACCTATCTCAACACGCTGAAATTCACCGCCATCGTCTGGGCGCTGACGCTCGTCATCGGGTTCTGGGTCGCCTATTTTCTGGCATTCCACATCCGCAAGACTTCGATGCAGATGATCCTCTTCCTCGTCTGCACCGTGCCATTCATGACCTCGAACATCATTCGCATGATCTCCTGGATCCCGGTGCTCGGACGCAACGGCTTGGTCAATTCGGCGCTGATCAAGATGGGCATCATTCCGCAGCCGATCGAATGGCTGCTCTATTCCGATTTCGCCGTCGTGCTTGCCATGGTGCATCTCTATACCTTGTTCATGGTGACGCCGATCTTCAACACGCTGATGCGCATCGACCGGTCGCTGTTCGAGGCGGCGCGCGATGCCGGCGCATCGGGCTGGCAGGTGCTGTGGAACGTCGTCATTCCGCTTGCCAAACCCGGCATGGCGATCGGCACGATCTTCGTCGTCACGCTCGTGATGGCGGATTTTTCGACGGTGCAGGTGATGTCCGGCGGCCAGAGTGCCTCGGTAGCGCTGATGATGAAGAACCAGATGTCGCTGCTGCAATATCCGGCGGCCGCCGCCAATGCGGTGGTGCTGCTTGCGGTCGTGCTGCTGATGGTCGCCGCCATCCTGCGGGTCGTTGATATCCGCAAGGAGCTTTGAGATGAATCACGAAAAGCGCGGCCTCGAATTCTATCTGCTGGCGATCTTCTTCGTCGTCTTCGTGCTGTTCCTCTACGGTCCGCTCTCGGCGATCCTGATCCTCTCCTTCCAGGGACCGGATGGTGGCCTGACCTTCCCGATGAACGGCGTTTCCACGCACTGGTTCTTCAACCTGTTCGAAAAGCAGGCGGTCGGCGATTTCGGTGCCTCGTTCCGTCGCTCCTTCACCCTCGGGCTGATGGTGATGGTGGTGACCGTCGTCGTGTCGCTGCTGGCCGGCCTTGCCTTCCGCCGCCGTTTCCGCGGTTCGACTGTGCTGTTCTACGCCACGGTCGCCAGCCTGGTCGTGCCGTCGATCATCATTTCGCTCGGCATCGGCGTGGTCTTTCAGGAGGGCGGTCTCAAGCCCGCATGGTATTCCTCGGCCTTCGGCGCACATCTGACCTGGACGCTGCCCTTCGGCGTATTGATCATGTTTGCCGTCTTCAACCGTTTCTCGCCCGCTTACGAGGAGGCGGCCCGCGATCTTGGCGCCACCTCCTGGCAAACCTTCCGCCACGTCGTGCTGCCGATGATCGCACCGAGCCTGATCGGCGTCGGGCTGTTCGGCTTCACACTGTCCTATGACGAATTCGCGCGCACATTGATGACATCGGGCAGCTACAATACGCTGCCGCTCGAAATCTACGGTATGACCACCAACGTCACGACGCCGGTGCTCTACGCTCTCGGCACGGTAACGACGCTGTTTTCTTTCACCATCATTCTCATCGCGCTCGGCATCATGACCATGCTGGGGCGGCGGCAGGCAAAGATAGACTGATATGCGCATCCTCATCGTCAATCCGAATACCACGGCCTCCATGACCGAGAAGGCTGCGGCCGCCGCGCGTGCGGTGGCGGCATCCGGCACGGAGATCGTCGCCGCGACATCCAGCATGGGGCCGGTCTCCATCGAGGGACATTATGACGGGGCGCTCGCGATTCCTGGCCTGCTCTTGGAACTTAAGGAGCGGCAGGCGGCGGGTTACGACGCGGCGGTGATTGCCTGCTTCGACGATACCGGGCTCGAAGCGGCGCGGAGTTTTGCCGATGTACCGATTCTCGGTCTCTGCGAATCCGCCGTGGTCACGGCGGGCTTCCTGGCGCAGCGTTTCACCGTGGTGACGACGCTGGAGCGATCGCGGGTGCTGATCGACAATCTGGTACGCCGCTACGGCATGGGCGACCGGGCGAAGGTGCGCGCTTCTGATATTCCGGTGCTGGAGTTGGAAAACGCGGCCTCGGGCGCGATCGGCAAGCTGAGGGCCGAGATTGAGCGGGCGCTTGTCGAAGACGGGGCCGAAGCGATCGTGCTCGGCTGCGCCGGCATGACCGATCTGGGCAGGGAATTGCAGGCGATTTACGGCGTGCCCGTCGTCGACGGTGTCGCGGCCGCCGTCAAGCAGGCCGAGGCGCTGGTGTCGCTCGGGCTTTCCACCAGCAAGCGCGGCTCCTACGCCTCGCCGCTGCCGAAACCCTTTATGGGCGCGATGAGCGGTTTCTCGCCGTCCTCGAAAATCGGCTGAACCATGGCGGTCTCTTTCGATTTCAAAGAGCTCAGCGAGCGCGAGCGTTACAAGCTGATGATCGGCACGATCATCCCGCGGCCGATCGCGCTGGTGACGACGGTCGACGAACATGGCCGGATCAACGCCGCGCCCTTCAGCTTCTTCAACTGCCTGTCGGCCGATCCGCCGATCCTGGCGATCGGCGTCGAGAACAATGCCGACATGTCGTTCAAAGACACCGGCCACAATATTCGCCTGACAGAGGTCTTCACGGTCAACATCGTCTCCTTCGCCATCGCCGAGGCCATGCATGTCTGCGGCAGCAAATATCCGCGTGGTGTCGACGAGTTGAAGCAGGCGGGGTTGACGGCGATACCTGGCGCGAAGGTGGCGTCGCCCTTTATCGCAGAGGCGCCGGCCGCCTTCGAATGCCGGCGGCACGTGACGCTGGAGCTCGGCCGCTCACGGCAGATTATCCTCGGTGAGATCGTCTATGCGCATTACCGCGACAGCGTCGTCGATCCGGAACGGCTGCATGTCGATCCGGCCGCGGTCGATGCCATTGCTCGATTGGGCGGCGATACCTGCGCCACCATCCGCGACCGTTTCGAAATGCTGACGCCGAAGCTCTGACTTCTCCTTAGGCCAAGTTTTGCTTTACTTTTTCTCTCCTGATGAGAATGGTCTGCAGCGGATCATTGCAGGAGAGGAGCGCCTATCATGACAATCGACAACGATCTCAGTCGGATCGCCGAGCAGGAAAAGGCGCTGAGCTTCGATGCCTTCGATCTCACCACTGCCTGGCAGCTCGGCAAGCTTCTGCAGGAGCTCGCCAGCGAGCGCGGCCTCGGCATCGCAATCGACGTGACGCTGCATTCGATGCCGGTCTTCTATGCCGCGCTCCCGGGCGTGACGCCGGACAACGTCAATTGGGTCAGGCGCAAGCGCAACATGGTGCTGCGTTATTTTCGCAGCAGCTATGCCTCCGGCCTGAAGCTCAGCAAGGATGGCAAGACGGTCGAGGACAACGGGCTTGATGGCGCCGATTATGCGCCGCATGGCGGCAGTTTTCCGATCAATGTCAAAGGCACGGGTTGCATCGGCGCCGTCACCGTCTCCGGTCTGCCGCAGCGCGACGACCACAATCTTGTGGTCGAGGCCCTGGCGCTGATGCTGGCGAAGGATCTCGATACGTTGCGGCTCTCTCCGCTGTGACGCCGCCGCATCTGCCGGAACAATCCGAGCGCCGGAGGGTCGGCGCTGCCCGCTGAAACAGCCGTCAGAGCCTGCCGCCGGCCTCGGCGATGCCCTTCGTCAGGCTGCCCGTTGCCGGGAAAAGCGGGATGAGGCAAGCCTGCAGGGCGTGATAGATGTCGCCCTTGCCGGGGAAGAGCGCGTGCGAGGGAACGAGATCCTCCGTCAGTTCCTCGTGCCAGCCGCCGTTCCTGTGGTCGATGAAGGCGCGTTCGATCACGTTCCAGATCTTGCGGTAGCATTCCTCGTGATAGTCGCTCGGCAGGTGCTCATTGAGGAAATGCGCGGCAGCCGCACCCTCGCAGGCCGGCCACCAGAGCTTGTTGCGCTTGGCCGGTTTGTCGTCCCAGTCGAGCGTGTAGAAGAAGCCGCCCTTGTCATTGTCCCAGCCGAGGGCCATGGATTGTTCGAAAAGGGCTTTCGCCGCATCCGGCATCCATTCGATGCGTTTGCCTCCGAGGGCCCAGAGCTGCAGGATGAGGCGCGCCCATTCTAACCAGTGGCCTGGCGTCGTGCCGGCCGGGCGGAACATTTCGTTTGGATGATAGTAATCCTTGTCGAGGTTCCATTCGGCGTCGAAATGTTCGGCGACGCGCCAGTCGACCGAACCGGCCGCACGGCGGATGACGAGATCGGCGATGCTTTCGGCCTTGGCGAGGTAATCCCTGTCGCCGGTGACTTCGAAGGCCGCCATCAGAGCCTCGGTCAGGTGCATGTTGGAATTCTGGCCGCGATAGGCGCCGCCGTCGAGCGGCTGCCAGTCGGCGGTGAATTCCTCGGCGATCGCGCCGTGGCGCGGTTCCCAGAACTTCTTGTTCAGGATCTCGGTGATATCGGCCAGCATACCGTCGGCCAGCGGATGCCCGATTGTCTTTGCCGAGGAGGCGGCGAGCAGGACGAAAGCGTGGCCGTAGCCCTGCTTGTTGGAATCGACCGGACCGTCATTGTCGAGCGACCAGAAGTAGCCGCCGTTCTTGCGGTCACGATGGTGGTTCCAGAGATAGTCCATGCCGTGATCGACGACGTCGGAGGCGCCGGGACGCCCGAGCAGGGCGCCGATCGAGAAACAATGGACCGCGCGCGCCGCAATATGGATGCCGCGCACCTGGCCCTCGGCATCGAGCGGCCTACCGGTGCTGTCGAGATCGTAGAAGCCACCCTTGGGATTGATCGAATCGTGCTGAAAGAAATCGAAGAGGCCATTTGCCTGCGCCAGCAGCCAGCTGCGGTGATAGGCGCGGCTTGTCCAGTTTCCAAGCGCGGCGTTGCCGGTTGCGGGTGCCATGATACTCCTCCGATTTCGTGCACAAGCCTAGCAAAGGCCTATATAGAGCTCGTGCGAGCCTGTCATCGGCGAAGCTTTGCAAAGCACGAAATCGATAGCCATATATTGACATAAAGATATCTTTATGTGATCTGGAAGTCTGGTCTTACGACGTCAAGGAGCCCTCCCGTGTTTGATACTCTCTTTGGTCCGGAAACGGGCAAGCGTGACGGCAGTGAAGTTTTCGCCGCTTTGAAGAAAGCCGCGAGCGAGCGCATCCTTGTTCTCGACGGCGCCATGGGCACGCAGATCCAGGGGCTCGGTTATGACGAAGACCAGTTCCGCGGCACCCGCTTCATCGGCTGCGCCTGCCATCAGAAGGGCAATAACGATCTTCTGATCCTGACCCAGCCGGATGCGATCGAAGAGATCCATTACAAATATGCCAAGGCCGGCGCCGATATTCTGGAGACCAACACCTTCTCCTCGACCCGCATCGCCCAGGCCGATTACCAGATGGAAGGCGCCGTCTACGACCTCAACAAGGAAGGTGCCGAAATCGTGCGCCGGGCAGCAATCCGCGCCGAGCGCGAGGACGGCCGCCGCCGCTTCGTCGCCGGCGCCATCGGTCCAACCAACCGCACCGCATCGATCTCGCCCGATGTCAACAATCCCGGTTTCCGTGCCGTCACCTTCGACGATCTGCGCGACGCCTATGGCGAGCAGATCGACGGGCTGATCGACGGCGGCGCCGACATCATCCTGATCGAGACGATCTTCGACACACTGAACGCCAAGGCGGCGATCTTCGCCTGCGAGGAACGCTTCGAGGCCAAGGGCGTGCGACTGCCGGTGATGATCTCCGGCACGATCACCGACCTTTCCGGCCGCACGCTCTCCGGCCAGACGCCGTCAGCCTTCTGGAACTCGGTGCGCCACGCCAATCCTTTTACGATCGGGTTGAACTGCGCCCTCGGGGCGAACGCGATGCGTCCGCATCTGCAGGAGCTTTCGGGCGTTGCCGATACTTTCATCTGCGCCTATCCGAATGCCGGCCTGCCGAACGAGTTCGGCCAGTATGACGAAACGCCGGAGTTGATGGCGGCGCAGATCGACAGTTTCGCGCGCGAAGGCCTGGTCAATATTGTCGGCGGCTGCTGCGGCTCGACGCCGGAGCATATCCGGGCGATCGCCGAGACTGTCGCCAAATACAAGCCGCGGCCGATCCCGGAGCATCGTCCTTTCATGTCGTTGTCGGGCCTCGAGCCCTTCGAGCTGACCAAGGACATTCCCTTCGTCAATGTCGGCGAGCGCACCAACGTCACCGGCTCGGCGAAGTTCCGCAAGCTGATCACCAATGCCGATTACACGGCAGCCCTCGATGTCGCCCGCGACCAGGTGGAAAACGGCGCGCAGGTGATCGACATCAATATGGACGAGGGCCTGATCGATTCCGAGAAGGCGATGGTCGAGTTCCTCAACCTGATCGCCGCCGAGCCCGACATCGCTCGCGTGCCTGTCATGATCGACTCGTCGAAATTCTCGATCATCGAATCCGGCCTGAAGCGGGTGCAGGGCAAGCCGATCGTCAACTCGATCTCGCTGAAGGAAGGCGAGGAAAATTTCCTCGCACAGGCGCGGCTTTTGCGCAATTACGGCGCCGCCGTCGTCGTCATGGCCTTCGACGAAACGGGACAAGCCGACAGTTATGAGCGCAAGGTGGAAATCTGCGAGCGCGCCTATAAGCTGCTGACCGAGAAGATCGGGTTCCCGCCCGAGGACATAATCTTCGACCCGAATATCTTCGCGGTCGCGACCGGCATCGAAGAGCACAATAATTACGGCGTCGACTTCATCGAGGCGACGCGGACGATCCGTGAGCGCATGCCGCTCGTGCATATCTCGGGCGGCGTCTCCAACCTGTCCTTCTCCTTCCGTGGCAACGAGCCGGTGCGCGAGGCGATGCATGCCGTGTTCCTCTACCACGCCATCCAGGCGGGCATGGACATGGGCATCGTCAATGCCGGCCAGCTCGCCGTCTATGACAACATCGATCCCGAGCTGCGCGAAGCCTGCGAGGACGTCGTGCTGAACCGCCGTCCCGATAGCACCGAGCGGCTACTCGAAGTGGCCGAGCGTTTCCGTGGCGCCGGGGCAAAGGAGGGTCGTGTCCAGGATCTCTCCTGGCGCGAATGGAGCGTGGAGAAGCGTCTTGAACATGCGCTTGTCAACGGCATCACCGAATACATCGAGACCGATACCGAAGAAGCGCGCCGGCAGGCGGCCCGTCCGCTGCACGTCATCGAAGGGCCGCTGATGGCCGGCATGAATGTCGTCGGCGACCTGTTCGGCTCGGGCAAGATGTTCCTGCCGCAGGTGGTCAAGTCGGCGCGGGTCATGAAGCAGGCCGTCGCCGTCCTGCTTCCCTACATGGAAGAGGAAAAGCGCCTCAACGGCGGCGACGACCGACAGTCGGCCGGCAAGATCCTGATGGCGACCGTCAAGGGCGACGTGCACGATATCGGCAAGAACATCGTCGGCGTCGTGCTCGCCTGCAACAACTATGAGATCGTCGATCTCGGCGTCATGGTGCCGGCAACGAAGATCCTCGAAACGGCGATCGCCGAAAAGGTCGATGTCATCGGTCTTTCCGGCCTGATCACGCCGTCGCTGGACGAGATGGTGCATGTCGCGGCGGAGATGGAGCGGCAGGGCTTCGAGATCCCGCTGCTGATCGGCGGCGCCACGACCAGCCGCGTGCATACGGCCGTAAAGATCCATCCGGGCTATAACAAGGGCCAGGCGGTCTATGTCACCGATGCGAGCCGCGCCGTCGGCGTCGTCTCGGCGCTGCTCTCGCCGGAAACCCGGCAGGGCTATGTCGACGATGTAAGAGCCGAATATGCCAAGGTGGCGGCTGCCCATGCCCGCAGCGAAGCGGAGAAAGTGCGCCTGCCTTTGGCGCGGGCTCGCGAGAATGCGCATAAGGTCGACTGGTCGGCCTATCAGCCGACGAAGCCGCAATTCTTCGGCACGCGGGTGTTCGAGGATTACGACCTGGCCGAGCTTGCGCGGTACATCGACTGGACGCCGTTCTTCCAGACCTGGGAACTGCGCGGCCGTTTCCCCGCCATTCTCGAAGACGAGAAACAGGGCGAGGCGGCGCGTGCGCTCTGGGCCGATGCCCAGGCCATGCTGAGAAAGATCATCGACGAAAAGTGGTTCCGGCCGCGCGCCGTCATCGGCTTCTGGCCGGCCGGCGCCGTCGGCGACGATATCCGCCTCTTCACCGACGAAAGCCGCAGCAAGGAGCTTGCCACCTTCTACACCTTGCGACAGCAGCTTTCGAAGCGGGACGGACGGGCGAATGTCGCGCTTTCGGACTTCGTCGCACCTGTCACGAGCGGGGTCCAGGATTATGTCGGCGGTTTCGTGGTGACAGCCGGAATCGAGGAAATCGCCATCGCCGAACGCTTCGAGCGGTCGAACGACGATTACTCCTCGATTCTCGTCAAGGCGCTGGCAGATCGCTTCGCCGAAGCCTTCGCCGAGCGCATGCACGAAGAGGTGCGGCGCGAATATTGGGGTTACGCGAGGGATGAGCAGCTCAGCAACGAGGATCTCATCGGCGAAGCCTATGCCGGTATCCGCCCGGCGCCGGGTTACCCCGCTCAGCCCGACCACACGGAAAAGGCAACGCTCTTCAAGCTGCTCGATGCGGAAAAGGCGGCTGGTGTGAAGCTGACCGAGAGCTATGCGATGTGGCCCGGCTCGTCCGTATCCGGCCTCTATATCGGCCACCCCGACTCCTATTATTTCGGCGTCGCCAAGGTGGAGCGGGATCAGGTGGAAGACTATGCCAAGCGCAAGGGCATGGAGATTGCCGAAGTCGAGCGCTGGCTCGGGCCGGTACTGAACTACGTGCCGCGCAAGACGGACGAGGAGATCGACGACGCGGCGTAGAGGTGCGCTCGTTGCCGTTCTTAATGCAATGAATCAACAGATGATGAAGCCGGAAAATGATTCACTTTCCGGCTTCATGCTTTTGATGTGGCGCGATAATTTCCCGTGGTCAGGCGGTTTGAATTCGATAGCGGAAGTGACGACGGAATGGCATCCTTAGCTAGGTGAGGGAAGCCCAAGTAACCATCCGAGCCGCACAGGCCAGTCTGTCGAAATTGATCGATGCCGCTCTTTCCGGTGAGGAGGTGGTGATCACCAAAGGGCGCAAGCCCGTGGTGAAGCTTGTTCCGGTTGTACGATCCTCCTTCAAAATTGGCCTGCTCAAAGGGAAAGTCTTAGGAGACGGGCCGGATTTCTTTGAGCCGATCGACGAGGGCGCCCTCGCTGTCTGGAAAGGGATCGGTTGAGTTTGCTTCTGCTTGATAGGTTTCCAGCCTTCGATCCCCGAATTATCCGTATAATTTGGATAGCCTCAAGCCGTCAGCTCACGCCGATCGTCAGCTCGGCCACGAAGTCATAGGCATCGCCGCGATAGAGCGAGCGGGTGAATTCCACGGCGCGGCCGGAGCCGAGGTAGGAGATACGCTCGATCGACAGGCCGGCCGCACCGACAGGAACGCCGAGAAGCTGGGCGTCGGCCTCCTTCATGTTAGTCGCCGAAATGCGCTGTACGGCGCGTACCGGGCGGACGTTGAGGCGCTCCAGTTCGGCATAGAGCGAATTGGTGACGGCGGAGGGGTCCGGCAGGAATTCGCCGGAGACGCTGGCGTTTTCGATTGCCAATGGCTGGTCGTCGGCGATGCGCAGGCGCGAGAGTCGCGACACCTTCATGCCGGCGGGTAGGCCAAGGATCATCATTTCGTCGGGCGAGGGGGTATGCACGCCCTTGTGCAGCCATTCGGAGCGGGAGGACATGCCGCGGCGCGCCATGTCCTCGGTGAAAGAGGTGAGCTGCGACAGGCGCTGCTCGACCTTGGAGACTGGTTTGGCGACGAAGGTGCCCGAGCCGTGGCGGCGCACCAGCAGGCCATCGGCGACGAGCTCGTCGATCGCCTTGCGGACGGTGACGCGGCTGACGGCGGCAAATTCGGCGATGTCGCGTTCCGGCGGCAGCGCATCGCCCTGGCCGAGCGTGCCGGTGCGCACTGCTTCTTCGAGCGTGCGGCGCAGCTTGACATAGAGGGGTCCGGTACCCGCCGCCTGCAGGCGCTGCAAAGACAGGAGGGTGGCGAGATCGTCGGTCATGCCGCACCTCTCTGCTGATCGTTGAGGAGCTTGACCGCGAGTTCCACCGCGCCCTGCAGGGCATCGTTCTTCGGCCTGGCGAGCAGCGGCTTGTAGCGTTCGGAAAGCCAGGGCTCGTAAGCTTCCGCAAGACCGCCGAGCAGGCAGATCGACGGGCATTCCGGCCAGAGCAGCGCGTCGAGGCTTTCGCCGATCGCCGTTGCGGCGTCCTTGACGATACCGACCGCGACGACGTCGCCTTCTGACGCATGTTTGAAGACCATGGGCGCGTAACGGGCAAAATCCGTTGGCCGGGCCGTATGGGCGAAATTGACGATCTGCTCCGGGTCGTTGCCGTATTCGGTCATGACCGCTTCTGTGATCGGCGATGCCGGGCGCACCCCGTCACGGGCGAGTAGCGACCGTTCCATGAGGTCACGGCCGAGGCGGGCGCCGCTTGCCTGGTCGCCGACAACGAAGCCCCAGCCGCCGATGCCCTTCAGCCGGCCATCCCTTCGCGCATTATAGACCGAACCGGTGCCGAAGGCGCCGACGATGCCGTCGGCATCGCCGAGCGCGCCCTGTAGGGAGATCAAGGCATCAGTGACGACACAGCCTTGGGCAAAGGGCAGGGCTCTTTCGATTCGTTTGCCGTAGTCCAAGACGTTGGCGCCCGCGACGCCGACGACCGATACAACGGAGGATAGGGCTTCAGCGTTGAGACCAGCGTCGCTGAGCGCCTGCCGGGCGGATTCGACGATGTTGAGCAGGGAGTTTTCCAGGTCGGACAGGATATTGGCAGGGCCTGCCTTACCGCGGCCAAGGACGTTGCCGTTTCTATCCGCGACCGCTGCCCGGCAGCTCGTCCCGCCGCCGTCTATGCCGATTGCAAGCTCCGTCATCGGGCCTCCGATACGCCGTTCCCCTTGGTTTTTCTTACAATACCAAAAAAATACCATTTACCAAGTGGGGGGCGGCGGCAAAATTTTATCTTTTTAGTCCATTGATTTTGTTCAACAAAATTTTTTAATGAATTTTTGATGGCCGAAATGTTAAATTTCATCTGGACAATTGGTATTTTTTTGGCCTTAATTCGGAAAAAGGGAACAGCATTTCGAAGACCACGAAAACCGGCAGCAAAGCCAAGCCGGACCCGCTTCGAAGATGATCGGAGAATGATCCCCTGGCTTGGTAGGCTGGCGGATAATTTAGGATCCATAGCTTTCCCCCTCAGGCATCGCGCGATGCAGATTATCTGCAGGGTGCGCAGCCGGACCGCAGGCGATCGCCTTCGGCCTATCGAGCTTTCGGGGCCGGCAGTTGCTGGCGGCCCTCCAAGGGGCATTGGGCGTTTCCTCAGGCGCGCCAATTGCTTGTTTCAGATCGAAAACGGCGCCTCGGCGCTAAAAACAGGAGAGGGAAATGAAAAACACTGCTCTGAAAAGCCTGCTGCTTGCCTCAAGCCTGCTGACCTCGGCAGGTCTCGTCCATGCCGCCGATGTCACGCTGACCGTCGAAAGCTGGCGTAACGACGACCTGCAGATCTGGCAGGAGAAGATCATTCCGGCGTTCGAAGCGAAAAACCCGGGCATCAAGATCGTCTTCTCGCCGACAGCGCCGACCGAATACAACGCTTCGCTGAACGCCAAGCTCGATGCCGGCTCCGCAGGCGATATTATTACCTGCCGTCCGTTCGACGCCTCGCTCGAACTCTTCAACAAGAAGCAGCTCGTCGACATCACCAGCCTGTCGGGTATGGAGAACTTCTCGCCGGTCGCCAAGGCTGCCTGGACGACCGACGACGGCAAGTCCACCTTCTGCGTGCCGATGGCTTCGGTCATCCACGGCTTCATCTACAACAAGGATGCCTTCGACAAGCTCGGCATCTCCGTGCCGAAGACGCAGGACGAGTTCTACGCAGCCCTCGACAAGATCAAGGCCGATGGCACCTATATTCCGCTCGCCATGGGCACGAAGGATCTCTGGGAAGCCGCTACCATGGGCTACCAGAACATCGGCCCGAACTACTGGAAGGGTGAAGAGGGCCGCCTAGCCCTGATCGCAGGCAAGCAGAAACTGACCGATCCCGCATGGGTCAAGCCCTTTGAAGAGCTTGCCAAGTGGAAGCCCTATCTCGGCGATGGTTTCGAAGCCCAGACCTATTCGGACAGCCAGAACCTCTTCACGCTGGGCCGCGCCGCCATCTACCCGGCCGGTTCGTGGGAGATCGCGCTCTTCAACACGCAGGCGCAGTTCAAGATGGGCGCTTTCCCGCCGCCGGTTCCGAAGGCAGGCGACCAGGGCTATATTTCCGATCATCCTGATATCGGCGTCGCCCTGAACGCGAAGAGCACGCATCCTGAGGAAGCTAAGAAGTTCCTCAGCTGGGTCGCTTCGCCCGAATTCGCCGATATCTATGCGAACGCGCTGCCGGGCTTCTTCAGCCTGAACTCCAGCCCGGTGAAGATGTCCGATCCGCTCGCTCAGGAGTTCGTTTCCTGGCGCGGCCCCTACAAGTCGACCGTCCGCTCGACCTACCAGATCCTGTCGCGCGGCACGCCGAACCTCGAGAACGAGACCTGGGTCGAATCGGCCAATGTGATCAACGGCACGGATACGCCGCAGGTCGCCGCCGAGAAGCTGCAGAAGGGCCTCGATAGCTGGTACAAGCCGGCCAAGTGAATGCGATCAGGGGTGGCGTTTGCGGCCCCTCATCCGGCCTGCCGGCCACCTTCTCCCCGCTTGCGGGGAGAAGGAGACTCGCAGCGACCTCCCAGCCCGTTATCGCATCCCCAGCAGGGCGTTTCCTCTCTTGCCAACCGCAGAGAGTTCGGGCGAGGCGCAACATTTTCCATCTGCGCCAGCAAGATTGCGGCGAGGCGACAAGAACAGGCAAAGCCATGAGCGAAACCGACAACGCGGCCGATATCGTCCCGATCAAGCGCCCGGTGCGCTGGCACATCTTCGTCTTCATGCTGCCTGCGGTGATCGTCTACTCCGCTGTCATGGTGCTGCCGCTCATCGAAACGCTGAGGCTCTCGCTCTATAACACTGTCGACGGGCAGCCGGCCTTCGTCGGGCTTGCGAATTTCAAGGTGCTGTTCGGCGATCCGCGCTGGGCGCATGATTTCTGGAACGCCCTCGTCAACAACGTGATCTTCTTCGCCATCCACATGTGCGTGCAGAACCCGATCGGCATTGCGCTCGCAGCCCTGCTTTCGGTACCGAAGCTGCGGGGCGTGGCCTTCTACCGCACGGCGATATTCCTGCCGACGCTGCTCTCCTTCGTCATCGTCGGCTTCATCTGGAAGCTGATCCTGTCGCCGATCTGGGGTGTGGCGCCCTGGATGCTCGACCTCATCGGCTTGAAATTCCTGTTCGCGCCGTGGCTCGGCAAGCCGGGTTCGGCGCTGATCGCCGTGTCGCTGATCTCCAATTGGCAATATATCGGCATTCCGATGATGCTGATCTATGCAGCGCTGCTCAGCATTCCCGAAGAGGTGATCGAGGCGGCCGAATGTGACGGCGTCACCGGCTGGGCCCAGTTCTGGAAGATCAAGCTGCCGCTCATCCTGCCAGCGATCGGCATTATATCGATCCTGACCTTCGTCGGTAATTTCAACGCCTTTGACCTGATCTACACGGTGCAGGGCGCGCTTGCCGGACCCGACATGTCGACCGACATTCTCGGGACACTGCTTTACCGCACCTTCTTCGGTTTCCAGCTGCAGCTTGGTGACCGCTCGATGGGTGCGACGATCGCGACCGTGATGTTCCTCATCATTCTCGCCGGCGTCTCGCTTTATCTCTTCGTCATCCAGCGGCGCATGCGTCGCTACCAGTTCTGAGGAGCGCGCATGTCCAAGGCACGCACATCTCCGATCCGCACCGGCCTCGTGCACTTGGCGCTCGGCGCCTATACGCTGGTCGCGCTGTTTCCGGTGTTCCTGACCATCGTCAACTCGTTCAAGGATCGCAACTCGATCTTCCGCGAACCACTGATGATCCCGACGCCGTCGACCTTCAGCCTCGTCGGCTACCAGACGGTGCTGGGGCAAGGCGATTTCGCCACCTATTTCCAGAACAGCTTCGTTGTGACTGTTGTTTCGATCCTGCTGGTGCTGCTGTTCGGCGCAATGGCCGCCTTCGCTCTGTCTGAATACCGCTTCCGCGGCAATCTGCTGCTCGGGCTCTACATGGCGATTGGCATCATGATCCCGATCCGCCTCGGCACGGTGGCGATCCTGCAGGGCATGGTGGCGGCCGGTCTCGTCAATACGCTGACGGCGCTCGTCCTCGTCTATACCGCGCAGGGCATACCGCTGGCGATCTTCATCCTGTCGGAATTCATGCGCACGGTTTCGGACGATCTGAAGAATGCCGGGCGCATCGACGGGCTTTCCGAATATGCGATCTTCTTCCGCCTGGTGCTGCCGCTGGTGCGCCCGGCCATGGCGACAGTCGCCGTCTTCACGATGATTCCGATCTGGAACGACCTCTGGTTCCCGCTGATCCTGGCGCCTGCCGAAAGCACCAAGACGGTGACGCTCGGTTCGCAGATCTTCATCGGCCAGTTCGTCACCAACTGGAATGCGGTGCTGGCGGCCCTGTCGCTAGCCATCCTACCGATCCTGATCCTTTACGTCATCTTCTCGCGGCAGCTGATCCGCGGCATCACGTCGGGAGCCGTCAAATGAGCCAGGAGAAACCGATCCGCGTCGTCGTTGCGGGCCTCGGCAACATGGGCCGCAGCCACGCGCTCGCCTATCACAACAATCCCGGCTTCGAAATCGTCGGTCTCGTCAATCGCTCGACACCGGAGCTGGAGCCCGCGCTGCAGGGCTATACTGTTCATCCCGACTTCGCGACGGCGCTTGCAGAGCTGAAGCCGGATCTCTGCTCGATCAACACCTATTCCGACAGCCATGCCGATTATGCCGTCGCCGCCTTCGAGGCCGGTTGTCATGTCTTCGTGGAAAAGCCGCTGGCGACCACCGTCGCCGATGCCGAGCGGGTCGTTGCGGCAGCGAAGAAGGCGGGGCGCAAGCTGGTGATCGGCTATATCCTTCGCCATCATCCGTCCTGGATGAAGCTGATAGCAGAGGCGCGCAAGCTCGGCCCGCCTTACGTCTTCCGCATGAACCTCAACCAGCAGTCCAGCGGTCCGACCTGGGCGACGCACAAGTCGCTGATGCGCACGACCCCGCCGATCGTCGATTGCGGCGTGCATTATGTCGACGTCATGTGCCAGATCACCGATGCGAGAGCCGTCGAGGTGCGCGGCATGGGGCTGCGTCTCTCCGATGAAATCGCCGCCGACATGTATAATTACGGCCACCTACAGGTGCTTTTCGAGGACGGTTCGGTCGGCTGGCATGAGGCCGGCTGGGGACCGATGATCTCCGAGACAGCCTTTTTCGTGAAGGATGTAATGTCGCCGAAGGGCGCAGTGTCGATCGTCATGGATCCGAATGCCAAGTCCGACGATATAGACACGCACACCAAGACGTCGGTGATCCGTCTGCACACGGCTGAAACCGGCCCCGACGGCAAATTCATCAGGCCCGACCAGGATATGAGGATGACAGGCGAGCCTGGTCATCAGGCGCTCTGCGACCTGGAACAGGCCTTCATGCTGAGGGCGATCCGCGAGGATCTGAACCTCGATCGCCATATGGCGGATGCGGTGGCGTCGCTGCGCATCTGCCTTGCCGCCGACGAGAGCGTGCGTACCGGCCAGCCGGTCAGATTGTAAGGGAAACACAGTGGGATCGCTTCAACTCAAATCCATCCGCAAGACCTATGGCACGCATGAGGTGCTGAAAGGCATCGATCTCGAAGTCAAGGACGGCGAATTCGTCATCTTCGTCGGGCCGTCCGGCTGCGGAAAATCAACGCTGTTGCGCAGCATCGCCGGCCTCGAGGACGTGACCTCGGGCGCCGTCGTCATCAACGGCCGCGACGAGACGCTGACGCCGCCGGCCAAGCGCGGCATCGCCATGGTGTTCCAGTCCTATGCGCTCTATCCGCACCTGACGGTCAAGGACAATATGGGACTCGGCCTCAAACAGGCGGGAACGGCCAAGGACGAGATCGACAAGCGGGTCGGCAAGGCGTCCGGCATGCTCTCGCTCGCGCCTTATCTAGGGCGGCGGCCAGCCGAGCTCTCCGGCGGCCAGCGGCAGCGCGTCGCGATCGGCCGCGCCATCGTGCGCGAACCGGAACTCTTCCTGTTCGATGAGCCGCTGTCGAACCTCGATGCGGCGCTGCGCGTCCAGACCCGGCTCGAAATCGCCCGGCTGCACCGCGGCCTGAAGGCGACGATGATCTACGTCACCCACGACCAGGTGGAGGCGATGACGCTTGCCGACAAGATCGTCGTGCTGAATGCCGGCTCGATCGAGCAGATCGGCTCGCCGATGGAGCTTTACAACCGCCCGGCCAACGTCTTCGTCGCCGGCTTCATCGGCTCGCCGCAGATGAATTTCGTCCCCGGCGACAAGGTGGGCGATCATAGCGCCAAGACGATCGGTGTGCGTCCCGAACACATGACGCTGTCGCGCGAGCAGGGGACGTGGCCTGCGAAGGTCGTGCATGTCGAGCATCTCGGCGCCGACACGATCATCTATCTGGAATCCGAGCAGTGCGGCCTGCTGACTGCGCGCCTTTTCGGCGAGCACCAGTATGAGCCCGATGAGATCGTCTATGCGACGCCGGATCAAGCGCGTGTGCATCGCTTTGACGCGGACGACCGGGCGATTCGGTGAGAGCGGCATTGTCAATTGTTTGGCGATAGCCGGCATTGTGGGTTCACTGACAGGTGGCATGCCTGACATGAGGGTCTGCGCGCGATTGTTCCACCATCCAACCCCACACTCCGGCATGCTCGGCCTTGAGCCGAGCATCCAAACCGCATCCATCAGCAGCTACGGGCATGGACCCCAGGCTCAAAGGCAGCTCAAGGCCTGGGATGACGGAGAGTGGGGATGGCGCTCAAGCCAAACCTGCCCCTGGCGTGGAGGCACACCGCGCCGGGTGTTTCAGGCGGTCACGACCTCTCCTCGATCATTCCTAGCAATGAAAAGGCGCCGTTTCGCGGCGCCTCTTGCGTGAGCTATATTTGTGAACTCAGTCGCGGATGATCAGCAAATCGGCAGCCATGAAGCGGAGCGTCACGGTTTCTCCGGCCTGGGGCGGGGTGACGCCGGGGCTGTTGAACATGTCGAAGGAAATGACGTTGCCGCCGACATTCATGCGGGTGCGAATGACTGAACCGAGGAAGTGAGCCGAGACGACCTGGCCGGTGAGCGCCGTATCGCTTCTGGCAGTGTCGGAGAGCGAGCCTGCTTCCGGGCGCAGCGCCAGCGAGATGGTCTCGCCCGCCTTGTGGGCTGCGACCGACTGTTTCAGGGTGATCTTCTGATCGCCGATCTGGATGAGGTTGGTATCCGGATCGACGACTTTGGCCTCAATCAGGTTCAGCGTGCCGACGAAGGAGGCGACGAAGCGCGTGGCCGGCTTGTTGTAGATGTCGAAGGGCGAGCCGATCTGGTCGGCCTTGCCGGCGTTCATGACGACGATGCGATCGGAAATCGACAGCGCCTCTTCCTGGTCGTGGGTGACGAAGACGGTGGTAATGCCGAGCTGCTGCTGGATCTGGCGGATTTCCTCGCGCAGTGACACGCGAATTTTGGCATCGAGCGCCGAGAGGGGTTCGTCGAGCAGCAGCACCTGCGGTTTAACGGCGAGCGCGCGGGCAAGTGCCACGCGCTGTTGCTGGCCGCCCGACAGCTGATAGGGGTAACGGTCGGCGAGATGATCGAGCTTGATCAGGCCGAGCATTTCCTTGACGCGGGCGTCGATCTCCGGCTTCGGCGCGCCGGCAACCTTGAGGCCGAAGGCGACGTTGTCGTGCACCGACATGTTGGGGAACAGGGCATAGGCCTGGAAGACCATGCCGATATTGCGCTGGTTCGGCTTCAGCGCGCTCTGATCCTTGCCGTTGATGGTCAGCGTGCCGCCGGTCGGGGTTTCGAAGCCGGCGATCATGCGCAGGACGGTGGTCTTGCCGCAGCCTGACGGGCCTAGGAAGGAGATGAATTCGCCCTTCTCGATGTTCATGTTGAAATTCTTGACGACCTGAACCGGGCCGAAGGATTTCTGGATGTTATTCAGAGTGAGGAAAGACATGAGCCGGTTACCTTAAGCCTTTGCCGGGCGGGCTTTGCCGAAGCGGGAAACGAGATTGAGCAGGCCCATGCTGAGCCAGGTGATCGAGAAAGCGATGACGGCGAGCGCCGAAGGTTCATAGGCCTTGTTGGCGCCGACGAGCTGCAAATAGGGGCCGAAGGCCGGACGGTTGAGCAATGCGGCGAAGGTGAACTCGCCCATGACGATCGCCAATGTGATGAAGGCGCCGGAGAGTACGCCGCTCATGACATTCGGGAAGATGCAGCGGAACATGATGGTCGTCCAGCGGGCGCCGAGGCTTTCGGCCGCTTCCGTCAACGTACGGACATCGATGGCGCGCATGGCAGTATCGACGGCGCGGTACATGTAGGGCAGGGACAGCGTGATATAGGAGAAGACCAGCAGGGCGTTGGTCCCGGTCGTCGAACCCGTCAGCGGCAAGTAGGATGACGAATTGTACATTCTGAGGTAGCCGAAGACGATGACGATCGCCGGAATGACGAGCGGCAGCAGCGTGATGAACTCGACAACAGGACGCATCTGCGGCAGGCGCAGCCGCACCCAGTAGGCCGTCGGCACCACGAGCAGCATGCCGAAGACGATGGTGAGCAACGCCATCAGCATGGAGTAGCCGAAGGTCTCGCGAAATTGTATGTCCGAGAAAACCGACTGATAGGCGTCGAGGCTGTATTCGCCGCGGCGCATGCGCAGCGAAAATTCGATCGTGCCGATCAGCGGAATGATGAAATAGGATGCGCCGAGAATGATGGCAATCCAGGCTCCAAGACGTTGTGTTTTCATTTCTGCCACCGCTCGGCGCGCATGCGCAGCATGAGGTAAAGGACGTTGGAGACGCCTGTGATGACGATCATGCCGAGCGCAATGGCGTAACCAAGATTGGCATTGTGCAGAACGTCGCCCCGGATCTGCGCGTAGAGCAGGATCGGCACGATGTTGAGCGAGCTGCCAGTCAGCGCGAAGGCGGTGGCAATGGCGCCGAAGGCGTTGGCGAAGAGAAGCAGCGTGGTGCCGAGCAGGCTCGGCCACAGGATCGGCAGGGCGACCATCATCCAATATTGGCGGTTGGTGGCGCCTAGAATCTCGGAGGCCTCGCGCCATTCCTTCTTCATGCCGTCGAGCGCCGGCGTCAGGATCAGCACCATCAGCGGGATCTGAAAATACATATAGGTGATGGTTAGGCCGAAGAAGGACAGAAGGTTGAAGCCGGTGCCGTAGAGATTGAAGCCGAACCATTCCCGCAGGAATACCGTCACGAGGCCGGTGCGGCCGAGCGTCGCCAGGAAGGCGAAGGCAAGCGGCACGCCGGCGAAATTCGAGGCTACGCCGGAAAAGGTCAAAAGCGTCGAGCGCACCGAGGCGGGCAGACCACCGAGCACGACGGCCCAGGCGAGAAAAAATCCGATCAGCGCGCCGCCAAGGGCGGATGCCACCGAGACCTTGATACTGATCCAGTAGGCGCTCATGATCGATGGAGTAAAAAGATCGCCGATATTCTTCAGCGTGAAATCGCCCTCGGGCGTCAGGAATGCGCCCGCCACAAGATAGAGCGTGGGGATGATCAGGAACAGAAGAGAAAAAATGATGAAGGGCGCAATGCCCAGCCAGTCGATCACGCGGTCTTTGTTGATCAAGGGGGCGCTGCTCACCATCGGCGTTGAAACGGTACTCATGAAAAGCTCATCCTGGGCATCGGAGTGAGAAGACCTCCCCGCCCTTGGGGCGGGGAGGCCGGATCGGAGTTTACTTAACGTTGGCGCCGACGACGGAATCCCAGTTCTTGGTGATGGTTTCCTTGCCTGCCGCTTGCTCTTCGAGCGTCGGGAAGACGGCCTTTTCATAGGCTGCTGCCGGCGGCAGCTTATCGAGCAGTTCCTTCGGGATCTTGTTGTTCTTGGCAAGATCGTTGAAGCGGATCGGGTGGCAATAGCCCTTCAGCCAGCCGAGCTGACCTTCGTCGGAATAGAGGTATTCCATCCAGAGCTTGGCGGCGTTCGGGTGCGGAGCGAAGGCGGAAATCGCCTGCACGTATACACCGGCGACGACACCCGTCTTCGGAACGACGACTTCGAACGGAGGGTTGCCCTTCAGGCCTTCACCCCAAGACAACGCGTTATAGTCCCAGGCGATGATGATCGGTGTGGATCCCTGCGCGAAGGGAGCGGCCTTGCCGACGACGGGCACGAAGTTGCCGGCCTTGTTCAGCTCGGCAAAGAACTTCAGGCCTTCTTCGCCTGCCTTGGCAGCGTCACCGCCGGATGCGGAAAGACCGGCGGCGTAGACGCCCTGGACAGCCTGGTTGGCGGTGCGCGGATCGCCTGCCAGCGCGACGCTGTTTGCGTAATCGCTCTTCTTCAGGTCGGGCCAATCAGCCGGCGATTCCTTGACGAGGTCCTTGTTCACGAGGAACGAGAGAACGCCGTAGTAGTCGCCGTACCAGTAGCCTTCCGGATCCTTTGCTGTATCCGGGATCGAATCCCAGGTGGAGACCTTGTAAGGCTGGATCAGACCGTCCTTCTTGGCGGACGGGCCGAAGGAGAGGCCGACGTCGATGACGTCGGGGGCCTGCGGACCGGTGTTGCCCTTGTTGGCCTTGATCGCTTCGATTTCGTCACCCGAGCCGGCATCCGGGTTCAGCTCGTTGACCTCGAGGCCGTACTTGGCCTTGAAGCCCGCAATGACCTCGCCGTAGCCGCACCAGTCGTGCGGGAGAGCGATCGTGGTCAGCGTGCCTTCCTTTTTGGCGGCGGCGATCAGTTCTGCGCTCGGTTCTGCGGCGGCAATCGCGGTCGAAGCCACGATCATCGCAGTAGAAAGCGACAGGAGTCGAGAAATGTTAGAGATCACTGTTGTTCTCCTTCGGTTTTCAGTGTCTGGCGATGCTGTTAATCAGCTTACATGAAGCTTGTGTGACGGTTGGATGACGTTAGTTTTGCCGGAACAGCAGGCGCTTGTGACTGATGTTTCATTTGCGACGGCATCGTTCACTTCCGCCAAGTCCGCGTTTGTTTTTCCCTCTCTTTTAGCCTTTCCCTCTTAACTCGGTTTGCGGAAAAGCCTGCTCTGCTCGAACAGCCCTTCCAGCGTCTTCATGCGCTCCTTCGTCTCATCCCAGGTGGAATTCTGGACGGCCTCGATCAGAGCCTCGACGATGAAAAGAGTGACGACCGACGAATCCCAGGCCGATGGCGCTTCGATGCGGACGCGGAAAGCGTGCCGCGCGAGTTTGGCAGCGGGCGAGGCCCATTGGTCGGTGAAGACGACGATTTCGGCACCGCGCTTGCGGGCGGCGGTGGCAAGGCTGACCATTTCCTGCTCATAGCGGCGGATATCGAAGATGATCAGGATGTCGCCGGCGTTCATGTTGAGGGCATATTGCGGCCAGCTGCTGGAATTGGACGACAGCAGTGTCGTGGCCGGCCGGATGACCTGCATATGGGTGAAGAAATACTCGGCCAGCGCGCCGGTGATGCGGCCGCCGACGAAATAGAGGCCGCGCTTGCGATCCGACAGCAGCGAGGCGACGCTGTCGAAGGTCGCCGTATCGAGATCGGTCAGTGTCTGGCGCAGATTGCCCATGATGGCATCGGCGAAACGGTTGAGGATATGAGTGCCCGGCGCGTTTTGCGCCCAGCGATCGTGCTTGGTGATGGGATTGGAAATCGTCGCTTCGACCTCCTGATGCAGGCGCGCCTGAAAATCGGGATACCCCTTGAAACCGAGCTTCTGCACCATCCGTACGACGGTCGGTGTTGAAACGCCGGCGTTCTCTGCGATCGTGGTGATGCTGCCGAGGCCGGAAACCGGATAATTGTCGAGAAGGCTTTCCGCCAATTGTTTCTCGGCACGTGTCAACACGCCGAGATGCGAATGTATGACGTCCGAAACCGTCTTCGACGCAGTGGTCACTTGATCTTGCTCCCCGGGGGTGGTCTGGCGCCACTCCTCCGACCAAAGTTAACAACGCTGTCACAATCCATGTCAACCACTGTCATGAAAAGAAATTTTCAGCGACTGCTTGACAGTCGCCAAAAGCTGAAGAATTCTTTTCTATAAAGCTTTTATTAAGGGATAGGAGTGGCGCCGTTGGTGCTGGCCCGGCCAAAAATCCTCAGCGAAGCGGATGGCGATTGCGTCGGGATCGAACGCATCGACGGCCGGAGCCCAGTGTTGCTCGTCTGCGAACACGCTTCGAAGACACTTCCTGCCCGGTTCGGCGATCTCGGCCTACCCAACGAAGCGCTGTCGAGCCATATCGCCTGGGATCCGGGTGCGCTCGCGGTTGCCCGCGGCGTGTCGCAGGCACTCGACGCGACTCTCGTCTTCCAGCGCTTCTCCCGGCTGATCTACGACTGCAACCGGCCGCCAAGTTCATTGGGCGCCATGCCGGAAACCAGCGAGATCTATGCCATTCCCGGCAACAAGGATTTGAGCGCCGAGGAGCGTCTGGCGCGCACCGATGCGCTTTACGTGCCTTTCCATGATGCCATCCGCGGACTGATCCGCGATCGTCGGGCGAGGGGGCAGGATACCGTCATCGTGACGATGCACAGCTTCACGCCGGTCTATCATGGACGGCAACGCGCCGTCGAACTCGGCATATTGCACGACGAGGACAGTCGGCTCGCCGACCGCATGCTGGAGGCTGCGGCCGGCGCGCCGCTTTACAGGACTGAACGCAACCAGCCTTACGGGCCTGCGGACGGCGTGACCCACACGCTGATCCTGCACGGGCTTTCGAACGGCTTGCGCAATGTAATGATCGAGGTCCGTAACGACCTCATCGCAGACGATGGCGGCCAAGGGGTCATGGCCGACTATCTGACAGGGCTTCTCCAGCACAGCCTGGAAGCCTGAATAAAAAACAAGACCCGAGGGAGCAGTTTATCTGCGGACGTCCGCACGGCGAAAAAGCCGCGGGCAATTGGCACTAGACAGGCCGCAATTCCGCGGCCTGTCGTGAACAGGGGGAAGTCATGTCGGACTATACCGAACTTGATAAGAAGCAGGATGTGCACATCCTGCATTCGATGGGCTATGCCCAGGAACTCGAACGACGGATGAGTTCGTTCTCGAATTTCGCCGTATCATTCTCCATCATCTGCATTCTTTCCGGCGGCATCAATTCGCTGGCCCAGGCGACCTCGGGCGCCGGCGGAGCGGCGATCGGCATCGGCTGGCCGGTCGGTTGCTTCATCTCGCTCGTCTTCGCCGTCGCCATGGCGCAGATCAGCTCCGCCTATCCGACGGCTGGCGGCCTCTATCACTGGGGCTCGATTCTCGGCAACCGCTTCACCGGCTGGCTGACCGCCTGGTTCAACCTGCTTGGTCTCGTCACCGTGCTCGGCGCCATCAATGTCGGCACCTATTATTTCTTCATGGGCTCCTTCGGCACGACCTATCTCGGGCTGACTGACACAACGACGGTGCGCATCCTGTTCCTGGTGATCATCACCGGCGCTCAGGCCCTGGTGAACCACATGGGCATCGGATTGACTGCGAAGCTGACCGACTTTTCGGGCTACCTGATCTTCGCGACTTCGATCGCGCTGGCGGTCGTATGCCTTCTCGCGGCGCCCTCCTATGAATTCGGCCGGCTCTTCACCTTCGCCAATTATTCCGGCGAAGTCGGTGGCAACGTCTGGCCGTCCACCTCGGGCGCCTGGGTCTTCCTTCTCGGTCTGCTGCTGCCGATCTACACCATCACCGGCTATGACGCCTCTGCGCATACGTCGGAAGAGACGGTCAAGGCCGCCCATTCGGTCCCGCGCGGCATGGTGGCCTCGGTTCTATGGTCGGCGCTGTTCGGCTATATCATGCTGTGCGCCTTCGTGCTGATGCTGCCGAACATGGATGAGGCGGCAAAACAGGGCTGGAACGTGTTCTTCTGGGCGATGGACAGCCAGGTGAACCCGGTCGTCAAGGACCTCCTTTATCTTGCGATCTTCGTCAGCCAATGGCTGTGCGGCCTTGCGACCGTCACCTCGGTCTCCCGCATGATCTTCGCCTTCTCGCGTGACGGCGGGCTGCCGGCCTCCAAGGCGCTGTCGAAGGTCAGCCCGCAGTATCGTACCCCGGTTGCCGCGATCTGGACGGGCTCGATCCTGTCGGTGCTGTTCGTCTGGGGCTCGTCGCTCGTTACGATCGGGGATACCCCGGTTTACACGATCGTCGTCTCGTGCACGGTCATCTTCCTATTCTTCTCCTTCGCGATCCCGATTACGCTCGGCCTCTTCGCCTGGGGCACGTCGAAGTGGGACAAAATGGGCCCGTGGAACCTCGGAGAGGGCGTCTTCAAGCTGTTCGCGGTGCTGTCGATCATAGCGATGATGCTGATCTTCATTCTAGGCATCCAGCCACCGAACGAATGGGCGCTCTACATCACCGTCGGCTTCCTCGTGGTCACCGGCATCGTCTGGTTCGGCTTCGAGAGCCGTCGCTTCAAGGGGCCGCCGATCGGCGCCGACGTGGCGAAGCGCCAGGCCGAGATCGCGGCGGCCGAGGCGGCCGTCGGCGAAAGCGGCGAACGTTAAGCATCGAGGCTTCCCTCTCAAGTGGCGGGGCCGCATCCTGCGGCCCCATCACCGGATCAACGAAAAGGCATCGGGCCGTGTACCAGGCCGAGCGCATGCGATTTCGTTGCCCCGATTTCTTCAATTCCAGTTCAGGCGGATCAATCATGAGCAGCAGCTACACAATCGACGATCTTAGGAAGGATGTTGCCGAAGGGCGCATCGATACGGTTCTCGCCTGCCAGGTGGATATGCAGGGCCGGCTGATGGGAAAGCGTTTCCAGGGGGAATATTTCGTCGAGAGCGCCTGGAAAGAAACGCACAGCTGCAACTACCTGCAGGCGACCGACATAGAGATGGAAACCGTCTCCGGCTACAAGGCGACGAGCTGGGAGAAGGGATACGGCGACTATACGATGAAGCCGGATCTTTCGACGCTGCGCCGCATTCCCTGGCTCGAAGGTACGGCCCTGGTACTCTGCGACGTGCTCGACCATCACACCCATGAAGAGGTTGCCCATTCGCCGCGCGCGATCTTGAAGAAGCAGGTGAAGCGGCTCGAAGACATGGGCATGAAGGCCTATATGGCTTCCGAGCTCGAATTCTTCCTGTTCAACCAGAGCTACGAGGCGGCGCATGCCTCGGGCTACCGCAATCTCAAGCTCGCCAGCGCCTATAACGAGGACTACCACATCTTCCAGACCACCAAGGAAGAAGAGGTGATGCGGGCGATCCGCACCGGACTGCAGGGCGCAGGCATTCCGGTCGAGAACTCCAAGGGCGAGGCCTCCGCCGGCCAGGAGGAGATTAACGTGCGCTATGCCGATGCGCTCGCCATGGCCGATCGGCATGCGATTATCAAGAACGGCTGCAAGGAGATCGCCTGGTCGAAGGGCAAGGCCATCACCTTCCTGGCGAAGTGGAACTACAATGCGGCCGGCAGCTCTTCGCACATCCACCAGTCGCTCTGGAGCCTCGAGGAAAAGCCGCTGTTCTTCGACCATGCCGGCAAATACGGCATGTCGCCGCTGATGCACAATTACGTTGCCGGGCTTCTCGCCCATGCGAGCGAGATCACCTATTTCCTGGCGCCCTACATCAATTCCTACAAGCGCTTCATGGCCGGCACCTTTGCGCCGACCAAGGCGATCTGGAGCAAGGACAACCGCACTGCCGGCTATCGTCTCTGCGGCGAGGAGACCAAGGGTATCCGCATCGAATGTCGGGTCGGAGGCTCCGATCTCAATCCCTATCTCGCCTTCGCCGCGCTGCTTGCCGCTGGTATCGACGGGATCGAGAACAAGCTGGAACTCGAAGCTCCCTTCGTCGGCGACGCCTATGGCGGCAAGGACATTCGCGAAATCCCGCGCACACTACGTTCGGCGGCGAATGCGATGACGGAATCGGCGATGCTGCGCAAAGCCTTCGGCGACGACGTCATCGACCATTACACTCGTGCTGCCGAATGGGAGCAGGAAGAATACGACCGCCGCATCACCGATTGGGAAGTGGCGCGCGGGTTCGAAAGAGCTTAATAGCGTTTTGTGGGTTTGCTTGCCCCTCACCCTAACCCTCTCCCCGTTAAAACGGGGAGAGGGGACGTGCCCTGCGCGGGATTTGCGGTTGACGAAAGCGTTGCTGCGCAGTCCCTTCTCCCCGCCAGCGGGGAGAAGGTGCCGGCAGGCGGATGAGGGGCGGTCGCCCACCCACATTTTGAATGATACGAGGACAGGAAATCGATCATGGCAATGATCCAATGCATTTCACCGGTCGACGGATCGGTTTACGCGGAGCGCGCAGCACTGTCGCTCGACGCCGCCAAGGACGTGGTGGCGCGCGCCCGCAAGGCGCAGAAGGCCTGGGCGAAACGGCCGCTTGAAGAACGCGTTCAGCTTGTTCTGAAGGGCGCCGCACGGCTGAACGAGATGTCCGACGTCGTCGTGCCGGAGCTTGCCTGGCAGATGGGCCGGCCGATCAAGTATGGCGGCGAATATAAGGGCTTTAACGAGCGCTCCAACTACGTCGCCTCGATCGCGGCTGATGCGCTGGCGCCGCTCGTCGTTGAGGAGAGCGACCGTTTCGAGCGCCGCATCGAGCGCGAAGCGCATGGCGTCGTCTTCGTCGTGGCACCTTGGAACTATCCCTATATGACGGCGATCAACACGGTTGCCCCGGCACTCATGGCCGGCAACACTGTGGTGCTGAAACACGCCTCGCAGACTCTGCTCGTCGGCGAGCGGCTGGTGCAAGCCTTTATCGAAGCCGGCGTTCCCGAGGACGTGTTCCAGAACGTCTTTCTCGATCATGAAACGACGTCGGCGCTGATCGCAGCCGGCAGCTTCAATTTCGTCAACTTTACCGGATCGGTCGAGGGCGGTCGCTCGATGGAGCGGGCCGCCGCCGGCACCTTTACCGGCCTTGGTCTCGAACTCGGCGGCAAGGATCCGGGTTATGTCATGGCAGACGCCGATCTCGATGCGGCCGTCGATACGCTGATGGACGGTGCGACCTACAATTCCGGCCAATGCTGCTGCGGCATCGAGCGCATTTATGTGCATGAATCGCTCTATGACGCCTTCGTCGAGAAATCGGTCGCCTGGGTGTCGAACTACAAGCTCGGCAATCCGCTCGATCCCGAGACTTCGCTCGGGCCGATGGCGAACAAGCGCTTCGCCAAGGTGGTGCGCGAGCAGATCGCCGATGCGGTTTCCAAGGGCGCCAAGGCGCTTGTCGATCCCAAGCTTTTCCCTCAGGACGACGGCGGCGCCTATCTCGCCCCGCAGGTCCTCGTCGATGTCGACCATTCCATGGCCTTCATGCGCGAGGAGACGTTCGGCCCGGCGGTCGGCATCATGAAGGTGAAGAGCGACGAGGAAGCGCTGGCTTTGATGAACGACAGCCCGTATGGGCTGACGGCCTCGCTCTGGACCAAAGATGCCGAGCGGGCAGCACGTCTCGGCCGCGAGATCGAAACCGGCACCGTCTTCATGAACCGCGCGGATTATCTTGATCCGGCGCTCTGCTGGACCGGCGTCAAGGAGACCGGCCGCGGCGGCTCGCTGTCGATCATCGGCTTCCAGAATCTGACGCGTCCGAAATCCTTCCACCTGAAGAAAGTCACAGCATGAGCAGCAGCAACATCACCGCAAACTGGAGCTATCCGACATCGGTCAAGCTCGGCCGGGGCCGCATCAAGGAACTGGCCGACGCCTGCAAGAGCCTCGGCATCAAAAAGCCGCTGCTCGTCACTGACCGCGGCCTGGCCTCGATGGCGATCACCAAAACCGCGCTTGATATCCTCGAAGATGCCGGCCTCGGCCGGGCGATCTTCGCTGACGTCGACCCGAACCCGAACGAGAAGAACCTCGATGCAGGCGTCAAGGCTTTCAAGGATGGCGGCCATGACGGCGTCGTCGCCTTCGGCGGCGGCTCAGGTCTCGATCTCGGCAAGTGCGTTGCGTTCATGGCTGGCCAGACGCGGCCGGTCTGGGATTTCGAGGATATCGGCGACTGGTGGACGCGTGCGAGCCTCGAAGGCATCGCCCCGATCGTCGCGGTGCCGACGACGGCGGGCACCGGTTCGGAGGTCGGGCGCGCCAGCGTCATCACCAATTCCGTCACGCATGTGAAGAAGATCATCTTCCATCCGAAGTTCCTGCCGGGTGTGGTCATTTCCGATCCGGAACTGACCGTCGGCATGCCGAAGATCATTACTGCCGGCACCGGCATGGACGCTTTCGCGCATTGCCTGGAGGCCTATTCCTCGCCTTTCTATCACCCGATGTCTGCCGGAATCGCCCTCGAAGGCATGCGTCTCGTCAAGGAATTCCTGCCGCGCGCCTATCGGGAAGGCACCGACCTCGAAGCCCGCGCCAACATGATGTCGGCCGCCGCCATGGGTGCCGTCGCCTTCCAGAAGGGGCTCGGCGCCATCCATGCGCTGTCGCACCCAATCGGCGCCGTCTACAACACTCATCACGGCATGACCAATGCCGTCGTGATGCCGGCGGTGCTGCGCTTCAACCGCGCCGCGATCGAGGAGAAGATCGGCCGCGCAGCCGCCTATCTCGGCATATCGGGCGGCTTTGACGGCTTCTACGACTATGTGCTGACGCTTCGTTCCGAGCTCGGCGTGCCGGAGACGCTGACGGCGATGGGAATCGCGCCCGACCGCATCGACGAATTGTCGGCCATGGCGATCGAGGATCCGAGCGCCGGCGGCAATCCGGTGGCGATGACGCTCGAAAATACCAAGGCGCTTTTCAAGGATTGCTTCTGACAAGATCGCGGCGGACCTGCAGACCGGCCCGGAAAGCTCTTGCTTTCCGGGCCTTTTCGTCTCGGAAACATCCTGAATTTTAGGGATATGAAAAATACAGGCTGCAATTTCGCCGCGCGCGTTCGCAATTTGTTAACCATGATTGTAAAGGATGGGTTAACCGCACGATGCTCCGACAGTGCGCAAAAGAGCGATGCCGACTCGCGCCATTTCCTCCGAGGACCGAACATGCCAGTCATTACATTCGCAAATACCAAGGGCGGCGCCGGCAAGACGACCGCTGTTCTGCTGCTCGCGACCGAGCTTGCCCGTCAGGGCTATCGCGTGACCATTCTGGATGCCGATCCGCAGCATTGGATTTCACGCTGGCACGAGATATCGGGGCACGTGCCCAATATTTCGGTGATCGATTTCGTGACGACCGCCTCGCTGCCGCAGCATATCAGCGAGAACAAGCATAATACCGACTATTTCATTGTGGATCTGCCGGGCGCCCGCAATCCGCTGCTTGCCACCGCCGTCGGCCTTTCCGATCACGTGCTGATCCCGATCCAAGGCTGTGCCATGGATGCGCGCGGCGGCGCGCAGGTGCTCGAACTGCTGCAGTATCTGGACGAGAAGGCGGGCATCAAGATCGGTCATTCGGTGGTGCTGACCCGGGTCAACTCGATGGTGACGACGCGGGCGCTGCAGCTCGTCAAGTCGCTGCTCAACGAGCGGCACGTGCCGGTGCTGGACACGGCGATCATCGAACGTTCGGCCTTCCGCGACATCTTCGACTGTGGCGGCACGCTGCAGACCATGGACCCCACGCGCGTCAGCAATCTCGACAAGGCGCGTGAGAACGCCACCTGTTTCGCCGAGGAAATCATGCGCAAGGTGCCTGTTCGGTTGACCGCCTCGGCTCGCATGGCGACAGCGGCCTGAATACCCAAGCATTGAAACAGAAAGGCTGTCGGAGCGATCCGGCGGCCTTATCGTTTGTGACCAGTTTGGCTTTGGCTCAGTCGACGAACTCGACCGTCACACCGGGCTTGACCATTTTCGCAAGCTCGGTTGCATCCCAGTTGGTCAGGCGAATGCAGCCGTGGCTCTGGGTGCGCCCGATCTTGGAGGGCTCCGGCGTGCCGTGGATGCCGTAGGTCGGCTTGGAAAGCGCCATCCAGACGGTGCCGACCGGGCCGTTCGGCCCTGGGGGGATGTTGAGGATCTTGTCGTTGGCGCCCTGCTGAAAGTTGATCTTCGGGTTGTAGGTATAACCGGGATTGAACGCGACGCGCTCGACCGTCACCGTGCCGGACGGGGAGGGGGTGTCGGTGGAGCCGATCGAAGCGGGGTAGGCGGCGATGAGATTGCCGGCGCCGTCATAGGCGAAAACCTGTTTGCGCCCCTTGTCGGCGATGATGCGGGCGACCTCGCCGGTCTTCATCTCGCCTGGATTGACGACCTTGATCACCGTGCCGGGAACGCTGAAATCGGCGCCGGGGTTCATCTCCTTAAGGAAGGCCTCGTCCATATGGAAACGCTCGGCCAGCATTTCAGTGGTCGAGGTATAGGCGAGCGACGGCAGCAGCGCCTTATGCGAATAATCTTCCGGGATCTCAGCGACGAAGGGGCCGGCGGCATCGGCCGGCGTGATCGTATAGCTGACGACGGGCAGGCCGCCGTTCATGCGCAGCTCTTCCAGAATGGCATCGGTGTCATTGGGATCGAGATTTGACCCCGTCATCTGATTATAGGCATAAATGCCCTTGGTGACGTTCGAACCCATGTGCCCGTCGATGACGCCAGGAGAGATGCCGGCGCGGTCGAGGAAGACCTGCAGCGCGACGATCTCGGGCTTCGATTTGTTCTTCAGCGTGATCACGGGCTCGTTGGGTGCTGCCTTCGGCGCATCGGCGGGCGGGATCTGCTGATCGGGATCGATCGAGGCGTAATCGTCGCCCGACTGCGGATTGCCGATGCTGTTGTCGTCCGGATAGGGCTCCTCGCCGAGCGGCAGGCGCTCGATCGCTGCGTCGCGCGGAATGCCGCCGGTGACGGCGCCCCGCTCAGAATAACGCGTGTCGCCATAGGGGTTGTCGTCGGCATAATAAGGGTCGTTGCCTCCCTGGTCGGCATAGACATCGCGTGAGGCGGGCGGCGGCGGATAATAACCGCGGGCGCGCATTTCGGTGGCGACGACGTTGCCGTAGGCGTCGATCAGCACGCGGTTGCCGCTGCGGTCGCGGGCATAGGCAAAGCCGCGGGGGACATAATCGAGGATTTCGCCGTTCGGAGTGACCAGTACGACATCGCTCTGGCGGCGGTCACGAAACTGCTGCGCGCCAGCCTGCGGTGCTGCAGCCGCAACGGCTGCCAGCAGGGCCGCAAGCGAAAATGCCGACTTCAAAAAGCGATTCACGTCTCACACCTCGAACAGTGACTGGGCCGACACACACCCGCGAATTTTGACGCTAGTGTGGAATTTATGAAAGCGTGCTGAACAAAATATGAAAATCCCTAAGATTTCCTTTTACTCATAAACGTTTGCATCCTTGTGTCCGTTCCGCAAAATCCACGGTTGCGGCAAAAGAGCAAGAGGAGAACGGCGCCGATTGACGAAGGCCAGTGCTAAACCTAACGCTACGGCGGCCGATAAATTGGAGACCCGAGATGATCGAATTTGCCGCTGCAAGCGGGCCGCGCCTTATGCTCGATGAAACATCGGTGCTGGATGTCGGCGGATGTATCGTCGAAGGCGTCGATATTGCGCCGAAACGGGCGATTCCTGACGATGGCGATCCGCGAATCGACCACTCGCTCGAAGGTTTTCTCTTCACCTGCGGGCCGGATCATATCCGCCATCGCCAGCCGATCGCCGGCCGTGCCGACGGCAAGGTCTATCCGCTGCACGGATCGGCCTCCGGCCACGCCGCCAAGATCCTGTGGACGAAATACGAGAATGGCAATGCCGAATGCCGCGCCGATATCGACATCGTGACCGTCGAGGGACTGCCGCAGCGCATCGAGCGGCTGTGGCGGATCGACGGAGCGACCGGCGAGGTGCGGCTCGAGGACCGGGTCGTCAATACCAGCGACCAGACGGTGCCGACCTTCCTGATGTATCACATGAACACCGGCGGCAAATGGCTGGACGAGGGCACGCGGCTCGAAGGCCGGATGCTGGAGAATGGCGGCTTCCCCTGGACATTCGGCGAAGAGCCTGGCGGCATCTTCTGCGTGCCGGCGCCGGCGACGGAGGAGGGCTTGGCGGAAGTCAGGCTCGGTCCGATCGCCGCAATCGGCGGCAGGACGCTCAGCGTGCGCTTCCGCGCCGATACGCTGCCCTATCTGCAGATCTGGCGGAACCAGAAGGCGCCGGCCCATATCATCGGCATCGAGCCGGTTTCGCATCGCTGGGTATCGCGCGACGAGCTTCAGGCGGCCGGTGAATTCAACATGCTCGCTCCCGGTGAAAGCCGCAGCTATGCGCTGACCTTTGCGTTCCTGTGAGTGAAGTGTTGTTGACGCTTGCGGGCCTCCCGTCGTAGACCATCAGCCCACGATCTTTGAGGAGACAAGACGATGGATATTCGCCAGATCGACGATGAATATTCGGTTTCGGGGCAGATCACGCTCGAAGACCTCGATGAGATCAAGGCGCTCGGCTTCAAATCGATCGTCTGCCATCGCCCCGATCATGAAAGCCCCGACCAGACGTCGTTTTCCGCCATCGAGGCGCGCGCCAAAGAGCTCGGTCTCGATATCGCCCATGTGCCGGTTGGACCGATGGGCGTGACGGAGGAAGCGGTACAGGGCATGGTCGACGCGCTCGACGAATTCCCGCGGCCGATGCTCGGCTATTGCCGCTCGGGCGCCCGCTCGACGGCGATCTACCAGAAGACGCATCATATCCGCAGTTGAGCGTCGTGCGGGACGCTGATTTTCAGGCGCTGCTCCGCAGCGCCGCCACTTCCAATCACCCAGGAGACGATAATGAGTATTAAGCGTATCGACGTCGGCACACGTATGAGCGGCGCCGTCATTCACGGCAACACGATCTATCTCGCAGGCCAGGTCGGCGAAGGCGAAAGCGTCACCGATCAGTGCAAGTCTGCGCTTGCCGAGGTCGACCGTCTGCTTGCCGCGTCCGGCAGCAACAAGTCGAAGATCCTGCAGACCCTCGTCTATCTCTCGGACATTGCTTATTTCGGCGAGATGAACGCAGCCTGGGAAGCCTGGATCGATCCGGCCAATCCGCCGGCACGCGCCACCAGCGAAGCCAAGCTCGCCGCGCCGAAATACAAGGTCGAGTTCATCGTCACGGCTGCGCTCGACTAAGGTCGCCGCAGTTCCGTCTCTCAAAGCCGGTGGGACAACTTACCGGCTTTTTGTTTGGGCGATTTCGGACAAAGTGCGCGTCGGTGTGATCGCTTCCGGATCGAGCTTCACTTCGATGATCGCAGGTTTGCCGCTTGCGCGCGCGCGCTCGAAGGCGGGAGCGAATTCCTCTGTGCTTTCCACCGTCTCGCCGTGGCCGCCATAGGCGCGGGCAAGGGCTGCGAAGTCGGGGTTGGTCAGATCGGTGCTGCTGACGCGACCGGGATATTCACGCTCCTGGTGCATGCGGATCGTGCCGTACATGCCGTTGTTGATAACGATTGCGATGATCGGCAGATCGTAGCGGATGGCGGTTGCGAATTCCTGGCCGTGCATCAGGAAGCAGCCGTCGCCGGCAAAACAGATGACCTCGCGCTCGGGAAAGAGCCGCTTGGCGGCCACTGCCGCCGGCAGGCCGTAACCCATCGAGCCGGAGGTGGGCGCGGCCTGGGTGTTGAAGCGGCGGAACCGGTGGAACCGGTGCAGCCAGGTGGCGTAGTTGCCTGCGCCATTGGTGAAGATCGTCTCCGGCCCGATATTGCCTTCCAGCCACTCCATGATCGGTCCCATATGGACGGCGCCCGGACCCGTGGCCGGCGGCTTCGACCAGGCGAGATAGGCCTGATGCATATGCGCGGTCCGCTCTGCCCAGCGCGGCTCGGCCGGGGCTTCGAGATCGGCGAGTGCTTCGACAAAATCGGCGGGGCTGGCGCAGATGGCAAGATCGGGACGATAGACGCGGCCGAGCTCCGACGGGTCCGGATAAATATGAACGAGCGACTGGGCCGGGTAGGGGATGTCGAGCAGCGTATAGCCGGAGGACGGCATTTCCGACATGCGGCCGCCGAGCAGGATCAAGAGGTCGCTCTCCTTGATCTCCTTGGCGAGCCCCGGATTGATGCCGATGCCGACATCGCCGGCATAACAGGGGTGAAGATGATCGAACAGCATCTGTCGGCGGAATGAACAGCCGACCGGCAGCTGAAAACGTTCTGAGAAGGTTGCGAAATCGGCGACGGCATCGGCATCCCATCGCGTGCCGCCGAGGATTACCATCGGCCGTTCGGCTTTGAGCAGGCGCAGATAAAAATCGTCGATCTGGCTGCGGCCGGGATGGGCCTCGACGCTGGCATAATGCCTGGCGCGGGGTGCCTCGACCTCGTCGCGCAGCATGTCTTCCGGCAGTGTCAGCACTACGGGGCCGGGACGGCCGGAGGTTGCGACCGCAAAGGCGCGGGTGACGAATTCGGGAATGCGGGCGGCGGCGTCGATCTCACCAACCCATTTGGCGAATTCGGTGAAGGCGCGGCGGAATTCGACCTCTTGAAAAGCCTCCCGTTCGCGCGCCTCTCGTTGCACCTGGCCGATCAGGAGGATCATCGGGATCGAATCCTGCTTGGCTATATGCAGGCCGGCGGAGGCGTTGGTGGCGCCGGGGCCGCGCGTCACCATGCAGATGCCCGGCTCGCCGGTGAGCCGGCCCCAGCAATCCGCCATCATCGCCGCCCCGCCTTCCTGCCGGCAGACGAGGACGTCGATATCGCTATCGCGCAAGGCGTCGAGAACTGCGAGGAAACTCTCGCCGGGCACACAGGAGAGGCGTTTGACGCCATTTGCCTTCAGCGCCTCAACGATCAATTCCCCGCCGGTCTTTTTCATAATGATACCTTCTTCATGACGATGCCTTCCTCTCAAGCTCGGTGAGTTCCGCCAGAATTTCTTCCCTGTGTTCGCCGAGGCGCGGGCTCGGCCTCGTGTAGTGCAACGGTGTTTCCGACAGTACCACCGGCGTCCTGACCCCGGGGATGACGGTGCCGGCGGCATCGGCAAGGTCGATGCGCAGACCGCGGGCCTTGACCTGCGGGTCGGCGAACATTTCCTCGATCGTGTTGATTGCTCCTGATGGAACGGCGTTCTGCTCGCAGGCCTTCAGGAGATCCGCCTTCTGCCATTTCAGCGTCTCGGTGGAGATCAAGCGGCGCACCTCGCCGCGGTTAGCGACGCGGGCCTTGTTGGTGGAGAAACGCTCGTCATCCGCGATCGTCTCCAGGCCGAGGATGGTTGAGAGGCGGCGGAACTGACCGTCGTTGCCGACGGCAAGGATGAGATAACCGTCGGCCGTCGGCACCACCTCATAGGGCGAGATGTTCGGATGGGCGTTGCCGAGGCGGGGCGGTGCGGCGCCGGAGATCAGGTAATTCATGTTCTGATTGGCGAGCACGGCCGATTGCACATCGAGCAGCGCCATGTCGATCAACTGGCCTTCGCCTGACTTCAGCGCATGGATCAAGGCGGCCTCGATCGCCGAGACGGCATAGATGCCGGTGAAGATGTCGGCGATCGCCACGCCCGCCTTCATCGGCTGGCCATCCGGTTCGCCGGTTATCGACATGAAGCCGGACATGCCCTGGACGATGTAATCGTAGCCGGCAAGGCCGGCATAGGGGCCGGTCTGGCCGAAGCCGGTGATCGAGCAATAGACGAGCCTCGGGTTCAGCTTGCGAACGCTGTCGTAATCGAGCTGGTATTTGACGAGGCCGCCGACCTTGAAATTCTCGATCACCACATCGGCGGTGGCAATGAGACGACGGACGAGATCCTGGCCTTCAGGGCTCTTGAGGTCGGCAGTGATCGAGCGCTTGCCGCGATTGGCGGCATGGTAATAGGCGGCCGAGAGATTTTCGCCGTCGGCGCCTTCGACGAAGGGCGGTCCCCATTGGCGGGTGTCGTCGCCACCGTCGGGATTTTCGACCTTGATGACGTCGGCGCCGAGATCGGCAAGCATCTGGCCCGCCCAGGGGCCGGCGAGCACGCGGGCAAGCTCGATTACCCGGATGCCGGCAAGCGGCGGTTTGTTCGTCGCGGTCTCGGTCATGTTCCTCCCGTCGGTGTCTACGGCGCCAGCGTCACCTCAGATGTATCGGATACGGGCTTTGAAGCAAAGCGGCGCTCGCGCCATAGGATGTAGAAGCCCGAGGCCATGATGATCGTGATGCCGAGCCATTTGATCGCATCCGGAAAATCGCCGAAAACAAGCCAGGCGAAAATCGTTGCCGAGACGATCTCGAAATATTGCAGCGGCGCCAGCGTCGACGCCGGTGCCGCACGAAAGGCATAGACGCCGAGGATGCCGGCGATCGCGGCCATGGCGCCGACGCCGGCGACGTAGAACCAAGCGCTGCCTGCAGGCATGACAGGATCGAAGAGATCGGAGCCGCTTCCTTCGCCGACGAAAAGCAGGAGGGCGCAGAAGAGCAAGCCCCAGATGCCCATCTGGAACTGCATCGACCAGGGATCTTCCCTGTGCGAGAGGACGCGGGTCATCAACACGAAGGCCGCAATGCAGAGCGCGCTGACGACAGGCAGGAGCGCGATGTAGCCGACCTCCTCGAAACTCGGCTGAATGATCAGCATCGCCCCGAAAAAGCCGACGCCACAGGCGGTATAGCGCCGCCAGCCGATCGTCTCCTTGAGGAAAATGCCGCCGAGGATCGTCACGATGATCGGCTCGATAAAGAAGATTGCGATCGCGTCGGCGACCGCCATATATTTCAGCGTGGTGACGAAAGAGATCATCGACACGGTGATGACGAAGCCGCGGATGGCGTGGAACAGGCTCTGGCGCCAGGAGAAATCGGTAAAGCTGCGCCGCCATAGCACGATCGGCAGCATGCAGAGCGCCTGCACGAGGAAGCGGCCGGCGGTGATCTCGGCGGAGGGGATGGTGACGACGGCAAGCTTGGCGAAGATATCGATGAGCGGCGAGAACATCACCGAAAGAAACATCAGCGCAAGCCCCGTCGTCACCTCCGAGGTGGACGAAGCGGGGCGGGCGGAAGTGCTGCTCATGATGGAATCTCTCTGGCTCAGGATCTTGCGAGTGCCTCGTCGCACCAGTGCGCGAAGGCGGCGGTCGCCGCGTCGGCGCCGATCTCGTTCAGCGTTTCGTGTCGCATATCCTGATATATCTGGACGTTGATATGAGAGAAGCCTTGGGCTTTCAAACGGTTTGCCAGCCAGAGGATGGCTTTTCCACGCTCCGTCGCCGGATCCTCGCCGCCGCCGACCAGATGGATCGGCATGTCGCGCGGTAGGCGGTCGAGATGGAGCTTCTGCGGTCCGCGAAACGTCAGTTCGAAGAGATCGAGCCAGAGCGAGACCGAAGCATCGAAGCCGCAGAGCGGATCGGCGATATATTTGTCGACTTCATCGGCATGGCGCGACAGCCAGTCGAACTCGGTGCGGCGGTCCGGGATCGATTTTCCCCAAGCGCCGAAGGTGAGCTTCGGCAGGAGGCCGCTCGGCACGTCGGAGCCCTTCAGCATCCGCTCGGCAAGCAGGATCGCCTGGGCGGCTCTGCCGGCAAGGCCGACGGCGAAATTCGAATTCCACACGGCGACGGCGTCGAAGTCGGCCGGAGCGGTGACGGCGGCATTGAGCGCGATGAGGCCGCCCATCGAATGGCCGAGCAGGATCACCTTCAAGCCGGTATGGCGCGAGGCCGCATGGGCGCGCATGGCCAAGACGTCGCCGATCACCCGGTCGACGCCATTCCGGCCGGCGAAGCGGCCGATCGGCGCGTCGGGAGCCCTCGTCTCGCCGTGGCCGCGGTGATCATGGGCATAGACCTGATAGCCCCGCGCCGCCATCGCATCGGCAAAGCGGCCATATCGCTTCGAGTGCTCCGCCAAGCCATGCGATATCAACAGGATGCCGCGTGCCGGGTGGATGGCCTCGGCATGATGATAGGCCAGAGACGCTTCCCCTATGGCGAGCCTTTGCGTATCAGAAAACATCCGGATCCTCCCTGCCGCAGCAGAGCAGATCGCTACTGCATAATTTCTTAAAGCGGAATCGATTTAAGCAGAATATTCTGCAGCCATAAGTGCGACAGCGTCCGTGCGTAACTCGAGAACAGGGCTTCCCGGAACAGCCGACTGTTTCCGACGACGCGCAGTCGATAACAAATTCCAGGATAGTTGCGATTCAGGGTTGCTGCCGTTTACTCTTTGTGCTTATCTGTTCCTGCATTGTTCTTCTTTGGGGGTTGAAATGAGCAGCATGCAGTTGCGTACCTTTACATTCGCCGTGTCGATGATCCTTGCCGGCGCTGCCGTGGCGCAGGAGGCCGAGGGCCGTACCCGTTTCATTCTTGCTGCGAGCTGGCAGCCCGCCTTCTGCCAGACGAACCAGAAGAAGCCCGAATGCGCCAGCCAGACCGGCGAGCGCCATGATGCGACGAATTTCTCGCTGCACGGCCTGTGGCCGATGCGGCAGGATTATTGCGGCGTCAGCGACGACCAGAAGGCTGCCGACAAGGACGGCAAATGGGAGACATTGCCTGACGTCACGCTTTCGGCCGAGACGCAGGCGTCGCTTGCAAAGGCGATGCCCGGCACGCAGTCCGGCCTCGAACGGCACGAATGGATAAAGCATGGCACCTGCACGAAAATGAGCGTGGAGGATTATTTCGGCGTCGGCGTCCATCTGGTGGATGCGCTCAATACATCGGCCGTGCGCGATCTCTTCGCCGCCAATATCGGCAAGACGGTCAGGGCCGAGGCGATCAAGGCTGCTTTCGACAAGAGCTTCGGACCGGGTGCGGGCGAGCGCGTCAAGATGAGCTGCCGGCGAGCCGGCAATGTCAGGGTGATCAGCGAGTTGACGATCGGCCTGTCTGCTGATGCGGGAACGGCATCGGCAAAAAGCGCGGGCCTTGCCGATCTGATCCAGGGAGCGGGAAAAACCTCGTTCGGCTGTGACGAGGGCGTTGTCGATGCGGCGGGCTTCTGATCGGAATCCGGCGTAAACGGGTTTCGGCGTTGCTCATAGGCGCTGTTTCGCCTACATAGCGGCACGAAACGAAGTTTCCCGCCCGGAGCAGCGCAGCATGGCACGTCAATTCATCTATCATATGTCCGGCCTCAACAAGGCCTATGGCAACAAGAAGATCCTGGAGAACATCCACCTTTCCTTCTACCCGGATGCCAAGATCGGCATCCTCGGACCGAACGGCGCCGGTAAATCCACTGTGCTGCGCATCATCGCCGGCCAGGACAAGGAGTATACCGGCGAAGCTTGGCTCGCCGAGGGTGCCACAGTCGGCTATCTCGAGCAGGAGCCGAAACTCGACCCCACCAAGACGGTTTTCGAGAACGTCATGGAAGGTGTTGCCGCGAAGACGGCGATCGTCGATCGTTACAACGAATTGATGATGAACTACTCGGATGAGACCGCGGAAGAGGGCGCGAAGCTCCAGGACATCATCGACAGCCAGAACCTCTGGGATCTGGAAAGCCAGGTCGAGATGGCGATGGAAGCCCTGCGCTGCCCGCCGCGCGATGCCGAGGTCACCAGCCTGTCCGGGGGTGAGCGCCGCCGCATCGCACTCTGCCGCCTGCTGCTCTCGCAGCCGGATCTGTTGCTGCTCGACGAGCCGACCAACCATCTGGACGCCGAAACCATCGCCTGGCTCGAAAAGCATCTGCGCGACTATCCCGGCGCCGTGATGATGATTACCCACGACCGCTACTTCCTTGATAACGTCACCGGCTGGATCCTCGAACTCGATCGCGGCCGCGGCATCCCTTACGAAGGCAACTACTCCGCCTATTTGCAGGCCAAGGCCAAGCGCATGCTGCAGGAAAACCGCGAAGAGGCATCGCGCCAGAAGGCGATCAGCCGCGAGCAGGAATGGATTGCCTCCAGCCCGAAGGCTCGCCAGGCCAAGTCGAAGGCGCGTATCAAATCCTACGAGCAGTTGGTGGAGGCGGCCGAGAAGCAGCGTCCCGGCGACGCGCAGATCATCATCCCGGTCAGCGAACGGCTCGGCCAGGTGGTCATCGAGTTGGAAGGCATCACCAAGGGCTTCGAGGGTCGCACGCTGATCAACGACCTGTCGATCAAGCTGCCGCCGGGCGGCATCGTCGGCATCATCGGCCCGAACGGCGCCGGCAAGACGACCCTGTTCAAGATGATCACTGGCCAGGAAAAGCCGGATAGCGGCTCGATCCGTATCGGCGAGACCGTGCATCTCGGTTATGTCGACCAGAGCCGCGACGCGCTGGCCGCCGACAAGACGGTCTGGGAGGAAATCTCCGGTGGCGCCGAAATCATCAAGCTCGGCAAGTTCGACATGAACTCGCGTGCCTACTGCGGCGCCTTCAACTTCAAGGGTGGTGATCAGCAGCAGAAGGTCGGCAATCTCTCGGGCGGTCAGCGCAACCGCGTGCACCTCGCCAAGATGCTGAAGGCCGGGGGCAATGTTCTGCTGCTCGACGAACCCACCAACGACCTCGATACGGAAACGCTCGGCGCTCTCGAAAACGCGCTCGAGAATTTCGCCGGCTGCGCCATCATCATCAGCCACGACCGCATGTTCCTCGACCGTCTGGCGACGCACATCCTGGCTTTCGAAGGCGAGGGCCATGTCGAATGGTTCGAAGGCAATTTCGAGGATTACGAGCAGGACAAGATCCGCCGCCTCGGCCCCGACGCCCTCAATCCTGGCAGTCAGGCTCACAAGCGCCTGACGCGCTGATCCTGCTTTATTTCTGCTTGCAAAGGCCCCGGTTCGACCGGGGCTTTTTCATCTCGGGCCCTGTCGCAATTTGCGCAGGCAATTTCGCGAACAGTGCGAATTGCCGCTTGCCACCGCTTTTCAAATCACATAAAGATATGTTTATATCTTGATTGGGCCAATGATGAGCGAACCTTTGAAGCTGGGACTGGATGGGTTGGTGGACGTCTTGAAGGCGGCCGGCGAACCCACGCGTCTGCGTCTTCTGGCCCTTCTCGACGGCGGCGACCTGACGGTCACGGATCTTACCGAAATCCTCGGCCAATCGCAGCCGCGAATCTCCCGCCACCTGAAGCTGCTCGGCGAGGCCGAACTGATCGAACGCTACCAAGAAGGCGCCTGGGCCTATTTCCGCCTCAAACAGGACGGCAAGGCGGCCATGCTGGTGCGGGCATTGCTGAGACACGTCTCCGAGAATGATCCCACCATCCTTCGCGACGGCGAGCGGCTTTCGCAGGTCAAGCGCCAGCGGGCCGAGCGGGCGCAGGCCTATTTCAGCCGCAACGCCGCCGAATGGGACGAGCTTCGTCGCCTGCACGCGGCCGATGAGGAGGTCGACGCCGCCGTCATTCGGCTGCTCGGCAACCAGCCGATCGATTCGCTGCTGGATCTCGGCACCGGCACCGGCCGCATCCTCGAACTCCTGTCCGGGCTCTACCGCCGCGCTGTCGGTGTCGACGCCAGCCGCGACATGCTGAGCGTGGCGCGCGCCAATCTCGACAAGTCGCGTATCACCAAGGCGACGGTGCGCCACGCCGATATCCTCAACCTTCCGTTCGAGGGGCAGGATTTCGACCTGGTGACGATCCATCAGGTGCTGCATTTCTTCGACCAGCCGGAGATTGCGATCGCGGAAGCGGCGCGCATGCTGCGGCCGGGCGGGCGGCTCGTGGTCATCGATCTCGCACCGCACACGCTCGAATATCTCCGCGACGAACATGCCCATGTCCGTCTCGGCTTTTCGCACCAGGCGATGTCCGACTGGCTGCGCAAGGCCGGGCTCGACGTCGAGCAGGTCGTCGATCTTCATCCGGGTCAGCAGGGCGGGCAGGGGTTGACGGTCACCGTCTGGCTCGCGCGCGATCCGAGGCGCCTCATGGCTTCGCAGACCAGCGAAGGCGCCGAAGCTACATTTGCCGGGAGAGTATGAATATGGCTTTGAAAAGCGAAGGACGCGGGCGCAACTTCGGGATCTCCTTCGAGTTCTTTCCACCGAAATCGGAAGAAATGGAGGCGCAGCTCTGGGATGCCGTCGCTAAGCTGCAGGACTGGGATCCGGATTTCGTGTCGGTGACCTATGGCGCCGGCGGCACCACCAAGGCGCCGACGCTGTCGGCGGTGACGCGCTTCCTGTCGCAGACGCCGCTTGCCACCGCTTCGCACCTGACCTGCGTCGGTGCGACGAAGGAGGAAACGCATCAAATGATCGATACGTTTCGCAAGGTCGGCGTAAAGCATTTCGTGGCGTTGCGCGGCGATGCGCCTGGCGGCGTCGGTGCGCCCTATCAGCCGCATCCCGGCGGTTACGCCAATGCCGCGGAACTGGTGGCCGGTCTCAAGTCGGTCGGTGATTTCGAGATTTCGGTTTCCGCCTATCCGGAAAAACACCCGGAAAGCCGTGATACGGCCGCCGATATCGAGATGCTGAAGCGCAAGGCCGATAACGGCGCTGACCGGGCGTTGACGCAGTTCTTCTTCGACAACGACAATTTCGAGCGCTACTTGGAGCAGGTGCGCGCCGCCGGCATTTCGATCCCGATCGTGCCCGGCATCATGCCGATCCAGAACCTGACGCAACTGAAGCGTTTCGCCGGTGCCTGTGGCGCGGTCATCCCGACCTTCCTCGATGAGCGTTTCGCGGGCTTCGACGACAAGCCCGAGGATCGGGCAAAGGTCGCGGCCGAAGTTGCTGCCGAGCAGATCGAGGATCTCGTCCGGCGCGGCATCGGTGATTTCCATCTCTATACGATGAACCGCGCGCCGCTGGTTTCCGCGGTGCTCGACAACCTCGGCTACTCCCGCCGGACGGCAAAGAGCGCGGGCGCAGCCGCCTGATCCTTTCAGACGTTCAAAAGTGAAAAAGCGCATGTCGGGCGGGACATGCGCTTTTTCGTTGGCGGATTGATCAGGGGAGTTTAGGCACTATCAGCATTCCCAGCCCGTCAGCTCAAATAAAGAGCATGGACAGGACGAAAGCAAACGCTGCACTGACCAACAGAACATTCAAGGATTGCGTGAGTCCCATGTCTGTCTCCTCGCGTTAACCGGCCGATATTATGTCTCAAATATGTCGGTTGAAAAGCGAATCTTATGCTGCGCTGCCGAAGCGGCCGGTGGATAAGTCGAACATCGTTTTCTCAAGTCGTTGAGGTAAAACGATAATTTCATGCAAATTTTTCTTCACACATTTTAACGCTGCGTTAAATCAGGCGATCGTGAATTTACCTATGCGCCCGAAACATGGCGGCTCGGCAACCGGTTGAAAACATAGGGAATATGCAACCGATCGTCAGGCGGCTTTCACCAGCAGGCGGTGGGCGCGGCCATCGAGGATGACAAGGCCGAAACCGATCAGCGCCATGCCGGCGAATTCGCCAATCGCCAGCCGTTCGCCGAGGAAAAGCACGCCGAGCAGGATGGCGCTTGGCGGCACCAGCAGGGTGACAAGCGAGGCGTTGGTGGCGCCCGCCGCCGCCATGATCCGGAAATAGAGAATGTAGGCGAAGGCGGTCGACAACAGCGCCAACGCCAGGACGGCGAGCAGGATGTCGAGCGTCGGCAAGGAGAGCGTCCAGGGGCGATCGGCCAGCAGCGACAGCGGCAAAGCGATCAGCGAGGACGCGGTCAACTGGCCGGCTGCGGTGACCGGTGCCGGAACGTCCTTGAATCGCTTGCCGTAGGTGGCTGCGAACCCGTAGGAGATGGCGGCAAGCACAGGGAGCAGCAGCGCCCAGAGGGGGGCTTGGCCGCTGGCCGACAGGCCAGGGCTGACCAGCACGATCGTTCCGGCGAGGCCGACGAGGCAGCCGGCGATCTTGGCCGAGGACAGCTTTTCGTCGGAGGTGAGATAATTGGCGATCAGCACGGTCCAGATCGGCGTCGTTGCGTTCAAGATCGCCGCAAGGCCGGCGCCGGTGCGGGTCTGACCGAAGAAGATCAGCGCATGCGGCAGGGCATTGTTGATCAGCCCTAGGATCAGGAATTCGCGCCAGCGGGCTTTCAGGGTCGAATAGATATCGAAACGGCCGGCGATATAGACGTGCAGCGCCAGTCCGGCCAGCAGCAGACGGAGGAAGACGAGCGTCAGCGGCGGAATATGCTGGACGGCGATGCGCGCGAAGAAAAAGGAGCCGCCCCAGATAAGACCGAGCAGGAGCAGCAGGCTCCAGATCCAGGCACTCATTCTGCTGTCCATGCCCTCGTCCTCCAAAAAGCCGCATCGTCTAGACCCGGCGTCGCTCCTCAGCATTATGCTTTAACGCGGACGGTGAGCGGCGCCACCCGTTTCTTGCGAAACGAGCGGCGGGAGTGTCAGAGGCGATCAGAGAGCGTTGAGAAGGGCAGGCGTCGCCCAGCCGTCGGCCGGTATGCCCAAGCGCTGCTGTTCCTTCTGGATCGCTATACGCGTGCCGGAACCGAGAATGCCGTCGATCTCGCCGACATCGTGGCCGAGTGACTGCAGCTTGGTCTGCAGCGTCTTCATCTGGTCGTTGGCAAGCCCCTGTTCCGGTGTGCCCTTGAGATAGGTCGGGGCGCCGGAAAGGCGGGTGGCGAAATAGGCGGCCGACGTCGTGTAGATGAACGATTTGTTCCATTCGAGATAGATCTTGAAATTGGGATAGGCGATGAAGGCCGGCCCCATGCGGCCCTGCGGCAGGACCAGATCGCCCTCCAACTCACCGAAGGCAGTGTTTCCGTCGCGCGGCTTGACGCCGAGCGCGAACCACTCGCTCGCCTTCATTGCGCCGCCAAGGCCGGATTTCTCCCAAGGCAGGTTGTCGGGGAGGGTGACTTCCTGCAGCCAGGGTTGACCGCGCTCGAAGCCGAGATGCTGGATGAATTTCGCTGCCGTCAGAATGGCGTCCGGGCCGCTCTGCTTCAGGCGGACATGGCCGTCGCCGTCGCCATCCATGCCATAGGCGATGATGTCGCGCGGCAGCATCTGAACCTGGCCTATTTCGCCGGCCCAGGCGCCGGTGTTGGTGGCGGGGTCGAGGTCGCCGTGCTCGACCATCTCGATCAAGGCGATCAACTGCGGGCGGAAGAGCTCCGGGCGGCGGCAGTCGTGCGACAGCGTCACCAGGGCATTGCGGGTGTTGAAATCGCCCTGGACCGCACCGAAATCGGTTTCCATCGCCCAGAATGCAGTGATCACGCCTGGGGGAACGCCGAATTCCTGCTCGGCCCGGGCAAAGACGTCGGCATATTGCTTCATCTTCTGGCGGCCGATGTCGAGGCGGGCCTGGCTAACAGTGCGCTGCGAGAATTCGAGGAAGGTCTGCTTGAAGACGCCCTGGGCGCGGTCCCGGCTCAGGACCTTGGGATCGATTTCGGCGCCGGCCAGCGCCTCGTCGGCGGCCGCGGCGCTGGCGCCTGCGGCGACCGCATCAGCCTTGACGCCCTGGAGGAAGGCCGACAGATCGCCGCCGCAGGGAGCTGCCGGAGCCGAGGCCGTGGGCGCCTGCTGGGCGGCCGCGCCGCCTGCAAAAGCAAGGCCAAACAGGAGGGCGAGTGCAGAGCGGCTTGCGAGCGAGCGGTGCATGAAGGTGGTCCTTATAGCAAATGGATATCCGTCGCTTTCACAGAGGAATGTGACGGAAGCAAGAAAGATTGAAAGACGTTACTAAGAATTTCTATCCTTGGAAACGGCCGCGACCCAATTGTTCCAGTTCTTTGCGCTGCCGGCAAAGACGTTGATGTCGGTCGGCCCCTTGATGCCGGGAATAACGCCGGTCGAGGTATATTGCCAGAAGGCCCAGCGGCGGTCGGAATAGGTCACTTCGGGATGTTTCGCCACCGAGCGGACCCAGAAATGATAATCCTGGAAATAGCCGGCGAGATTGTCGCGGTGGAAATCGACCGAGGTGTAGATAATCGGGCGCTTGCCGTAATAGGCCTCCAGCCGGTCCATGAAGCGCTGCATTTCGGAGCGCACCGTTACCGGGTCGGGACGATAGCGGCAGGTCTTCGATTCGGCGTTCCACTCGACGTCGAGCACCGGCGGCAGGCGCATGGCCTCCTTGGGCACGTTGCGGATGAACCAGTCGGCCTGCTCATCGGCCGAGGAGCAGAAATAATAGAAATGGTAGGGGGCGTGCGGGATGCCGGCGGCGCGCGCCTCGCGCCAATATTCGTCGAAGCGCGGATCGACCCTGTCCTTGCCTTCCGTCGCCTTGATGAAGGCGAAGCCGACGCCGGAATTCCTCACCGTCGCCCAGTCGATGTCACCCTGCCATTTGGAAATGTCGATGCCGTGGATCGCGTTCTGCTGCGGATGCTTCGAGCCGAAATCCTGAGGATCGGTGTCCTTGAAGCGCGTCTTTGGCTTTATCGATGCGGTTTCGAGATAGTCATGACCGGAGGAGGAGCAGCCCGCCAGCAGGATGGCCAGGGGCAGAACGCAAAACAAAAGCCGGCGCATGGGTATCCCGTCGTGAACCGAATGATCTCTTTGCCCCACAGCCTGACCTTCGAAAATGACGAGCCCAGCAGAGGAATAACCCTCTTTTCATCATATCAACGTAAAAAATCGGTTAGTTTCAAGCGAATTATGAGCGCCTGCTGATAATGGCCGCCCGCCAGGCGTAACCGCCGCCGACTGTTTCAAAGGACAATCGCGCATTGTGTTCCTCGGCCTGCGCTTCCAAGACCTCCTGCAAATCGGCGCGCGGAGTGACATGGAATTTCGCAAGCCAGGCCTGCAGCATGCGGCGGAACCAAGGCGGCAGGCCTTCCTGCTGGCCGAAATCGACGATATGCAGCTGGCCGCCTGGATTGAGTGCGGCGATCGACGCATCGACGGCGCGCTCCCAGTCCGGGATCATCGACAGGGCATAGGAGATCAGGATGCGGTCGAAGCCGCTGACGCCGAATTCGCGCGGGGTAAACGCCGTGGCATCGGCGACGCGGAATTCCGGGATTGTCGCTTTCGTGGCGAAGGTCTTGCGCGCCGAGATCAGCATTTCTTGGGAAATGTCGAGGCCGAACAGCTTGGCGCTCGGGAAATGCCTGTGAGCCAAAGCCATGTTGCGGCCGGTACCGCAGCCGACTTCGAGCAGGGTGCCGCTGTCTGGCACGTCGAGATTGCGAATCGTGCTGTCGCGGCCGAGGAGGTAATATTTGCGGGTCAGGTCGTAGATATGGCGCTGGTAGCGGTACATGCCGTCCATCAGGCTGGCATGTTGATCGCTCTTTCCTGCCATCTCGGCTCCGATCTTGCTCACGCCTTCTTCCCGTAAATGTGGAAGCCGCCGTAGATCGCCGAACGATCGAGCGCGGTCAGCTCTCGCGACTTCTCTTCGAAATAATCCCATTGGTCGCGGATCGAAGGTGACAGACGGCCTTCGACGATGCTTCTTTCGGCGGCGGTACGGAAGATTACGCGAGCGCCTTCGCGCGCCGTGCGGGTGATCTCCCGCCAGACGTCGTTCAGCTGTCCGTCGGTCATCCAATCCTGCGCGTCGAGTAGGACATAACGGTCGCGGGAAGCCGCCGGCTCGCGGGCCAGAAGTTCGGTGAAGCTTGCGTGGTGGACGTTGACGCGGTCGATATTGGCGCGGATCACCTCGTAGTGCTCCGGCTTCAGATAGGTTGGCAGCGGGCCTTCTTCTTCGGTGCCGTAGCGGCGGCCGAAGGCCTGCCAGGCGAAATAGTTGTCGCGCATCGGGAAATGACAGGCGAGCTTTTCCAGGCGATGCTTCAGCACCGGCGCGATCGAATGATCGTCAGCAAGACTTGCGAGCTCATCATATTGCTGCGGCGGAATGCCGAGGCCGAAGAGCGAACTTTTGCGGCCGGTGATCCAGCGTACGACCGGCTTTTCGAACAGGGGTGCGATCTGCTCGTCGAAGAACTGGCGCTGCTCGCGGATCGAACGGGTTTTGGTCATTTCGCGCAGCTTGACGCCGTGCAGACGGGCAAGGAGGTGGGCAGCACCGATGAAGCGGCCGAGCAGGCCGGTTTCATAGATGTTGCGGTCGAAGACGGTGACGCGGCGGCGGCCGAACTTGCGGCCGTTCCAGTAACTGCGCGTCGCCTCGTCGAGTTTGGCAGCCAGATGCTGATCATAAGCGCGGCTGTTCGATTTCTCGTTCGGCATCGCCAGGAAGCGGATGAGATCGGCGTGACAGGGAAGGTGCTTGAAGGCGGCAAGCTTCAGGCGGTTCAGCGCGATATGGTGCGGGTTGAGGTCGACGACGTCGATCGAAGCCGGCGCCTTGGAGAGATAGGCGAGCATGTTGCAGCCGCCCGAACCGATGGTGACGATGCGGTGATTGGGCTTCAACTCCATCGCCTGCATGTCGAGATCCGGATCCTCCCAGATCTGCGGATAGACGAGGCCGGAGAAGAGAAGACCGAAGAGCCGCTCGGAGAAGCCCTCCTTCGAAAAAGCCTTGTGGCGGAGAAGGGCGTCCTTGAGTTTCCGGTTCTTGCGGAAGCCGGCATCCGGTGCAAATTCTGACATGAGTCTGTCACCTTTTTAGCGTTCAGGGCGTGTAGCGCGCCACTGCTACAGTTTGATGACGTGGGCTGAGGGCCTGCGCCGTTCGAGAACATCGCCCTCCTCGGAAAGTGATTGGGTGACGGAATATTCTTCGCGCCGCGCCCTTTCCGGCAGGCGGAATTCCTGCTTCTCTCCAAGCATTCGGAGGAATGCCATGCGATTTGTCCTGCGTGTCCTGAAGGCGCTTGCTCTCCTTGTCGTTCTCATCGTCGTTGCCGGCGCCGCCTGGCTGTTCGTCCGGCCGCCGGAGCTTCTGCGCGTCGGCGGCGGCTATGCCGCCAAGATCGTCTGCTCCAATGTCTTCATTGCCGGCCGGGAGGCGGATGATGTGCTTCATGACGATGTCCAGGCGCCCGGAAATCCGTTGCTTCGGCTGATGAGTGTAAGCGTCGACCGCGAAAACAGCCGTGTGACGGCGCGCTTCATGGGGCTGTTCGCGCCGAGTTACGCCTTCCATCGCAGCGGTCTCGGTTGTACGAGCGTGCCGGACGGCGACTTCGAAGCGGCGGCGAATGCCGTGCCCTTCGATGCGACGGTCAGAGCGGAGACGAATGATGCCTTATGGCCGCAGGGTGAGGGGGTAGGTGATCCCGACGAGAAGATCGCCGCGCTCCTGGGCGATGCCGGACTTTCCGGGCCGGCGATGCGGGCGATCGTGGTGGTGCGTGACGGCCGCATCGTGGCCGAAGCCTACGGCCCCGGATTCTCGGCGAAGACGCCGCTGATCGGCTGGTCGATGACGAAGACGGTGAATGCGGCGATCCTCGGCCGGCTGATGCTCGATGGCAAGATTTCCTTCGACGATGATCATCTGCTGGCGCAGTGGAAGGACGATCAGCGCGCCAGGATCAAGGTATCCGACTTGCTCGGCATGGAGAGCGGCCTGGCGTTCAACGAGGACTATGGCAACGTCGCTGACGTGACGCGCATGCTCTATCTCGACCCCGACATGGTGTCGTTGCCGGCCAATGCCCCGATAGAGGCGCCGCCGGGTCAGCGCTTCCGCTATTCGAGCGGCACTGCGATGCTCTTGTCGCGTATCTGGATGGACAGAATCGGCAATGCGCCGGCAGCCTTTTCCTATCCGCACGACGCGCTCTTCTCCCCTCTCGGAATGACGAGTGCCGTCTTCGAACTCGACGCGCGCGGCACCTTTGTCGGAAGCTCCTATCTCTACGCGACGGCGCATGATTGGGCCCGCTTCGGGCAGTTCCTGTTGCAGGATGGCGTGTGGAACGGACAGCGGCTGTTGCCGGAGGGCTTCGTCGGCGCCATGCGCACGCCGACGGCGGCGTCGAACGGCCGGTATACGCAAGGTCAGGCTTGGCTTGCGCCGGGTGGATCGAGCGCCGCGTTCGGGCTGCCCGAGGATACGTTCTGGCTCACGGGGCATGACGGGCAGAGCATGGCGATCGTGCCTTCCGCCAATCTGATCGTCGTCCGGCTCGGCCTGACGCCGGGCTGGCTCGGCTATCAACCGCAGACGCTTCTGAAGGCAGTCCTGGCGGCGTTGCCGCAAGCGCGAGCGCCGCAACAGCAAGCCGAATCACACCGGCAGGCTCAGCCGCAGCCGTAGGCTACGACCGCTGTTTCAATTGGTTTGTTTTGGTAGCTGCCAGGTTTCAGTAATTACCCTGGGCGACATCATTCATGCCCTTGCGCTTGGCGTCGTAGTAATAGCCGCGCGCATAGAGGCGGACAGCGTCGTCTTCTTTGTTGTCGGAGACGAGCCAGGCGCCGCGCAGATATTTTGCGGCATATTTGATGTTGGTCTCGGCGTCGAAGAGGCCGCCCGGCGCACCGTCATAGCCCATAGATTTGGCGGTGTTGTATTTGATTTGCATGAGGCCGAAATAGCCGCGCTTGTTGTAAGCCTTCGGATTGTAGCGGCTCTCGCGATGGACGATGCGGTGGAGCAGCGTCTCGGGAATTTCGTAGATCTTCGAATATTTCTGGATGAGCTTGGTGACGAAGCTCTTCTCGACTGTCGGCGCATCGTCCCTGTCGTCGTCGCTGAACATCGGGGGAGCCGTCGGCGGATCGATCGGTCCTGACTCGTCGAAGCCGTAATCCATGGAACGCGGCGTGGTGTCGACTGCGGCAAGTGCTGCAAGCGCGCTGTTCTGCGGGGTGGCGGCAAAGGCAAGCTGCGTCGCCGGCTGTGACGGCGTTCCCGGGCGCGGTGTCGGCACGACGGATTGGATCGCCGTCATCTCGGGCGTCAGGGGGATCTGCGCATAGGCCGCCGGCTGTATGCCGGCCTGCATGGTCAGATCGGCAGGCTGGGAGCCCGGCGCGGTCGGCATCGCCGTTGCTGTGAGCGACGGAGTTGCCTGGGGAAGAACGCTGCCGGCGATCGCCTGGCCGGCAGCACCTTCAGCTGTCGGGACTGCGGCGAGCATCGCATCTTCGCCGGGCTTCGGCGTCGGCACCACGGTCTGAGCGGCTGTCAGTTCGGCCTGAGAGGTATATTCGACGCTCGTGCAGCCGGTGATCACGCCGCAGCAGAGCACCGTAGAAACGACAAGACTGCGTTTCAGGCCGGACAATCCGATCGCTACCATTCCGTCACTTTCGTGAAATCGCGCCGCCCCGGCAGCGTTATAAAAGTTACTAAAAAGCTTAAACCCGATGACCCCATTAACCTATTCGTTGCATTCCGGCAACCACGGAATATTTCTAAGCTGCAATAGCGCGATACCTGGATTTTAAGCCGCAATACGGCGATACCCAGCCGTGACGGCGCCTGCAGCGATCAGCAGGGTGCCGCCGGTGCGGTTCACGGCGCGCTGAACGCTCGCCTTGCGAATCAGTCCGCGAGCGGAATGGGCCAGAAAAGCGTAGGTGGCGGCGTTGAGGATCGCCAGCACCAGGAAGGTCGCTTCCATGATCGTCATCTGCCCGAAGAAGGGCAGGGCCGGGTTGAGGAACTGCGGCACGAAGGCGACGAAGAAGACGATACTCTTCGGATTGAGGGCGGTGACGATATAGGCGTGGAGGAAGATCTTAAGCGACTTTTCCTCCGGCAGATTGTCGTTGTCGGCGACCGGCTCGCCAATCACCGGAGCCCGCCAGAGCTTGATTCCCAGCCATATTAGGTAAGCGCCGCCGATCCACTTCAAGAGGGTGAAGAGGGCGGCGGAGGTGGCGAGCACCGCGCCGAGACCGAAGAGGGACGCGGTCATTGCGGTGAAGTCGCCAAGCGCCACGCCGCTCACCGTCGCAAAGGCCGTCCGGCGGCCATGACCGAGCGCATAGGAGACGACGAGCAGTATCGTCGGTCCCGGTATGGCCAGCATGATGGCGGATGCGGCAGCAAAAGCGAGCCAGGCTTCAAGCGACATGGAATCTCCTCCTATTCCGTCGGGAACAAGCAAAGACACCATATTAACCGTCCGTCAATCATGCTTCTTTGTATTTCTGGCCTATATTGTCCATGACTTCGGCAAACCATGCCGTCGACAGGTCAAAAGCTTTGCCACCTTTGATGCGGGGAAATTCTATAGTGCGCAACTTACCGTTCTGCGCTTCGTCATGGCCGGTGACGCCGGAGACCTTATTGAGCGCGCTTTCGACAGCGAGATCGACCATGCTCTGGATCAGCCTGAGGTCGTCGGCATTGGCCGGGGCCGATCGAGCGAAATAGCCCGATTTCTGTACCAGCGAACGCTCTGCGTTCAGCAAGTTGGCGAATTGTTTCTGGAACCAGGCGCCGACATTGATCGTGTCGATCTTCACGTGGCCGAAAGCGTCACGCTTGACGGTCTCACCCGCAGCTTCGCGCTCGGCGACGATGGCGTCGAGGCAGGCGCCTTCCGAGACGAAGACGGTGGCATGGCCGGTGCGGTCCATGATGTCCTTCAGGCGGGCGGCCTCGGCGTCGAGGTCGAAGGCTATTTCGGGCAGATAAACGGCGTCGATGCTCTTCAGATGCGCGTCCATCATCAGGCCGTCGACATATTGGTTGCGACTGGTGCGCTGAAGATAGGCATGGGCGGTGGCTGCCGTCAGCCAGCCGCAATGGCGGCCCATCACCTCATGGATGACGAGCGTGCGCGGCGCGGCCGTCTGCTCGTTGCTGACATTGTCGAAGAAATGCGCGCCGACTTCGGCGGCCGTCCAGGCGCCGAGCGACTGGCGGATGGGGACGACGTCGTTGTCGACCGTCTTCGGCAGACCGACGACCGTCAGGTCGTAGCCGTTGGCGGCGAGGTAGGCTGCAAGGTCGGCGGCGGTGGTATTGGTGTCGTCGCCCCCGATCGTGTGGAGAATGGTAATGCCGTCATCGGCAAGACGCTCGGCGGCGACCCTCAGCGGGTTCTCGCCTTCCTTGACAAGGCCTCGCTTGACGCAGTCGGCGGCATTGGTGAGCTTGACGCGGCTATTGCCGATCGGTGAGCCGCCATAGCGGTGCAGCAGCGGCGCCGTTTCCCGCATTTGACTGGTGATCTCGATGCGGTCACCGAGCAACACGCCCTGATAACCGGACTTATAGGCGACGATGTCGATTTCGGGCGCGACGTCGCTGTAGCGTTCGATGAGGCCGCCAACTGCGGAGGAAAGACAGGGCGCCAGGCCTCCGGCGGTCAGCATTGCGACTTTCTGTTTGGCCATGATCCCTCCTATGGTGTTCAGTGCGGCAGCGTTAGCTAGCGCATGGATGCGGCAGGGAAAGGGCTCTGTAAAGTAAAGAATTTACGAAAAAAGCAGCTTTTTGCCGGGTTGAACGGCGAAGGTGGCGCTAAGTATCGATATAATCGTTTCAAGCCCGCTTTGCTTGTCGGGAACTGTTTGTGGAAATCGGCGGCTAAGGATCGAATGGGATTGTGCGGGCACTCTCTTACGGCAGATCCGGCGAAAGCGACCGGCTTGCTGCGATGCAATAATTACTGAATTGTGAAAACTGTTTTCGAACCTACGACCAATCGTCGCCTTGCAAAGGCTCAGATTCTTTGGTCAAGCTGATTGCTCATACTTGACAAGCGTGCGAGAGATTTCGATGTCCTTCTGGGAAAAACTGTTGAATGCCATTGGCAATACCGCGGGCAATGCGCTTTCCGCGGTCGTCGAGGCGATCCGAACGGTTTTCGAAGGTGATCCCGAAACTCGGCGCAAAGTGGCGTTTTCCGTGGCGATCATTGCGCTTTCGGCCAAGATGGCCAAGGCCGACGGCGTCGTCAGCGAGAAAGAGGTCGAGGCCTTCCGCGAGATCTTCGAATTTCCCGAAGATCAGGCCAAGAATGTTGCCAGGCTCTATAATCTCGCACGCCAGGATGTCGCCGGCTACGAAGCTTACGCCGAGCGGCTTTCGACGCTCTGCGTTACCTGCGCGGCCAATTGTCCGGTGCTGGAAGACGTGCTTGACGGCCTGTTCCACATTGCCAAGGCCGATGGGCTGATTCACGAGAAGGAGCTGAATTTCCTCAGCCATATCGCCGAGATCTTCCAGATGAGCGAGACTCGTTTCGAGCAGATCGCCGCTCGCCACGTCTCGTCCGGCGGCGATCCCTACAAGGTGCTCGGCGTGTCGCCTTCCGACGATTTTCCGACGATCCGCCGCCGTTACCGCGGCCTCGTCAGCGAGCACCACCCAGATCGACTGATCTCGCGGGGGGTGCCGAAGGAGTTTCATTTGATCGCCAATGAGCGCATGGCGGCGCTGAACGCAGCCTATGCGGCGATCGAGAAGGAACGCCGCGCCGCATGACCTCTTTCGAGGCCGATTACCGAGGCGCTTACGTGCGGCCGTCTCCTAACCACGGCGAGCGGGCGGACGGGCGGCGTCCCGATATGATCCTACTGCACTATACGGGTATGCCGACGGCCGATGGTGCGCTCGACTGGCTCTGTCGGGACGAGAGCCAGGTTTCCAGCCATTATTTCGTGCACGAGAATGGCGAGGTGATGCAGCTCGTGCCGGAGGCGCGGCGCGCCTGGCACGCGGGCAAGAGCAGCTGGCACGGCGAGAGTGATATTAATTCGCTGTCGATCGGCATCGAAATCGCCAATGCGGGTCATCCCGGCGGCCTTCCCGACTATCCGAAAGAGCAGATCGCAGCAGTCATCGAATTGTGTCGCGACTGTGTCAAACGTTGGTCGATTGCGCCGGAAAGAGTGCTCGGGCATTCCGATGTCGCACCGATTCGCAAGGTCGATCCGGGCGAAAAATTCCCCTGGGCCGAGCTTCATCGGGCGGGTGTGGGCCATTGGGTCGAGCCAGCGCCGATCACCGGTGGGCGTTTCTTTCAGCGCGGCGACGCCGGCCAGCCGGTGGAAGCGCTGCAGTCGATGCTGTCGCTTTATGGTTACGGCACTGAAATTACGGGGGAATTCTCCCAAAAGACGGCCGGCGACGTGGAAGCCTTCCAGCGACATTTCCGGCCCGAACGGGTGGACGGGATCGCCGATTTCTCGACAATCGACACGCTGCACCGGCTGCTGTCGGCGCTACCGCGTTACTCCTGATTCTCGGCAATTACTGAAACGCCGAATTTCGCATTGCAGCGCGAAATTCAGCCTGCCACATCATTTCCCTATTATCTCCTCATTGCGATGGTCTAAGAACGTCCGCCAAGCGGTCCTCGGGGTTGTTTTCGAGTTAAAGCACGGGCGATATGTGAAACGATAAGAATTACCGTGAATACCGATCGGTCATTGATCTGGTATTCATTATGACAGCGAGGCGCGCGTCCGGAAATTCTTTGGGTCGGAGTGTTCAAGACTACATGAGAAAACTGATTGTTGTTGCTGCAACATGCGTTGGCATGGTGCTGGCGGGAAATAGCTTTGCGTTTGCGAATGATTGGGGTGTGCGAGCCGATGCGCCGGTGAAGAAAGTCGAGCGTCCTTCGAAGAAGGCAGAGCGTCCGTTGAAGAAAGCGGAACGTTCGGTCAAGCCGGCGAAGCGTCCGCTCAAGACGGCGGAACGCCCGCTGAAGACGGTCGAGCGCCAGAGCGGTTATCCCGTCGCCAATGTTTCCGGCAATTCCTATTCCGCGCTGATCAGCAAATATGCGAACCAATATGCTGTACCGGTTGCGCTTGCGACCGCGGTCATCCGCGTCGAAAGCAATTTCAATCCGAATGCACGCGGCAGCCACGGTGAAATCGGCCTGATGCAGATAAAGCCTGCAACGGCCCGCATGATGGGTTATTCCGGCAGCGCCAAGGGCCTGTTCGATCCGGAAACCAACATCAAGTACGGCATGAAATATCTGGCTGCTGCTCATGATCTCGGTGGTGGAGAGACCTGCAACACCATCCTCAAGTATAATGCCGGCCACGGCGCAACGCGCATGAACCCGGTCTCGAAGACCTATTGCGGTAAGGTCCTAGCGATGCTCGACTGAGCCGCCGAGCGGACCGGAGGAAAATCCTCCGCCACTGTATTTGCGATATGAATCGGCACGCGCGCCATGATATCCCAGCTCGAAACGAGGTGGGCCACCTCGAGATGAGGTGAGATATGGCACTCGATTTCAGGTTCATCGTCATCGGACGCGGCATGATGGGGGCGGCGGCGGCACGGCACCTCTCCTCCATGGCCGACGGCATCGCGCTGATCGGCCCGCCGGAGCCCGAGGAGCGCAAGGTCCATCACGGCGTCTTTGCCAGCCATTATGACGAAGCACGCATTACCCGCACCTTCGACGGCAATCTTGCCTGGGGAACCTTCGCCGCGCGGGCGCTCGGGCGCTACCGCGAGATCGAGGCGAAGAGCGGCATTTCCTTCTTTTCGGAAGTCGGCTGCCTCTTTGCCGGTCCGCCGCCTAGGGATGAGCAGGATTTTCTTCTGAGGGCGCTGGCCGTCAGCCGGAGGCTCGGCAGCGATATCGAAAGCGTCGCGCCGGCGGAGCTCGGGCAGCGTTTTCCCTATCTTGCCGTCGGTCCTGATTTCAGTGGGTATTTCGAGCGCAAGCGCGCCGGGCACATCAATCCGCGGGCCCTGGTGCGCGCGCAAGCCAATCTTGCCGAGGAGGGCGGCGTCTTGCTGATCGACGCGACCGTGACATCGGTGCGCGATACAGGCTCCTATGTCGAGGTGACGGCCGGCGACAGAAGCTACAGCGCCGAGCGCGTGTTGGTCGCGGCCGGGGCTTTCAGCAATTTCCATGCCCTGCTGCCGCGTCCCGTCGATTTGAGAGTGATGGCGCGCACCGTTGTCTTCTACGAAATCGGCGAGCGCGAGATGGCGGTTTTCGGCGACATGCCGTCGACCATCGTGCTTGGCGACCGGGAGGAGGACCACATCTATATCCTGCCGCCGGTGCGTTATCCCGACGGTAAGACCTATCTGAAGCTTGGCGGCGATACCGAAGCGCTTTCCTTCAGCCGGCTGGAAGAGGCCGGCACGTGGTTCCGTTCCGACGGCAGTGTGGCCGAGCGCGATCATCTCTCGCGCATCGCCCTGCAACTGATGCCGGAGCTTGCCGGCTGTCCGGCCACGTCGGCTCCGTGCGTGGCGAATTTCACGCCGACCGGTTATCCCTACGTCGGCTTCACGCCGTCGCCGCGGGTCGCAGTGCTGACCGGCGGCAATTTCGTCGCGGCCAAATCCTCCGATGAACTCGGGCGTCTCGGCGCCGTGCTTCTCAGGGAAGGGCGGCTCGGGGATGAGGATTTCGGCCGCGAGCTGACGCCAGTCTTCACTTGAGAGGAATATCATGGCAGTCGATTTCAAATTTATCGTCGTCGGCCGCGGGCTGATGGGAGCGGCTGCCGCGCGGCATCTGGCGCGGCAGACGGATGGTGTCGCGGTGATCGGCCCGGACGAGCCTGGTGATCGCAAGGCGCATCAAGGCGTTTTCGCCAGCCATTACGACGAGGGGCGCATTACCCGCACCATCGATCCCGACCGCAACTGGGCGTTGCTCGCCAATCGCTCGATCGGTCGCTACCAGGAGATCGCGAACGAGAGCGGCATCGACTTCTATCGGGAGGCAGGCTGCGTCGTCGTCGCGCCTGATGGAAGCGATTATCTTGAAAGGACTCGGCAGGCCGCCGTTTCGCTCGGCGTCGAGACCAGGCTTCTGGACGTGGGCGGATTGAAGACTTCATTTCCCTTCTTTGCCTTTCCCGCCGGCAGTGCAGGTGTGTTCGAGGCGAGGGGCGCCGGACATATCAGTCCGCGCAAACTGGTGAATGCGCAATCACTGCTGGCAGAAAGGGCAGGCGCGACTGTCATCCGGGATCATGTGGTCTCGATCCGCGAGGAGGGCGGGCTGGCGACCGTCAAGACTGCCGGAGGCCTCACCTATCGCGGTGAAAAGGTGCTGCTGGCGGCGGGCGGATTTTCCATTGCCGAGAATCTGTTGCCACGGCCAGTTGCCATGACGGTTTATGGCCGGACCGTCACGCTATTCCAGGTCGGCGAGGCTGATGCGCTCCGCCTTGGAGCGATGCCGTCACTCATTCTCGACGTGCCCGGCATCCACATCTATCTGCTGCCGCCGATCCGTTATCCCGATGGCAAACTCTACCTGAAGATCGGCGGCGATCCCGACGATCTGATTTTACACAACGACATCGAGATGCGGGCCTGGTTCAGGACCGAAGGGCGCGAGAGCGTGCGCTCGCATCTGCAGCGCATCATCGCCGACCTCGTGCCTGATATGACGCCGCTGTCGATTTCGACGGCCGCCTGCGTCGTCTCGTTTACGGAAAGCAGCTATCCGATGATCGGCTATACCTCTTCGCCCAGGATTGCGGTGCTGACGGGCTGCGCCGGCACCTCGGCCAAGAGTTCGGACGAAATCGGCAGGCTCGGCGCGGAGCTGCTTTTGTCAGGCAGAATCAACGAACAGGGCTACTCCACGGATTTCACACCTAATTTCCGTTAAGCCTGTCCCCTATATTTCAGTAGCAATTACGGGCTCTCTCGTTTATGGGAGCCCTGCCAGTTGGCCGGGCAGCCGCGCTTTACCAATGCCGAAAGGCGGTAAGGTGAGGAAAGTCCGGGCTCCACGGAAACACGGTGCCGGATAACGTCCGGCGAGGGCGACCTCAGGGAAAGTGCCACAGAAAGCAAACCGCCTGTCATGACAGGTAAGGGTGAAAGGGTGGGGTAAGAGCCCACCGCATCTCCGGCAACGGATATGGCACGGTAAACCCCACCGGGAGCAAGACCGAATAGGGATGACGCGGCGGGCCGAAAGGCTCTCCGGCCGGTTTCCAGGCCAGTCATCCGGGTGGGTTGCGTGAGGCAGCGTGCGAGCGCTGCCCCAGAGGAATGGCTGCCACGTTCCGGTTCACGCCGGAGCCATACAGAACCCGGCTTACAGGCCAACTGGCGATTAACATCCGTGCTACGGCAGGGCCGGGATTTCACCCTAAGCTGCTGAAACCAGCTGTTTTCAAACCAATATTAATGCACGTTATGGCTGTTTGCTTGTGTCACGCTACCATTGCGGGCCATGCTGAAAATGACGCCGCTAACCCTTTGTTAAACTTAACAGCTTATAAATGTTTGATCATGCGTCCGTTGCAAAACGGGCGTATCCCATTGACGCCCATATGGTCCCATGCTATCCCAAATGCGCACTGCATCAGGGCAATCATTTGCCCATTCATCGCAAAGCAAAGGCGTCTTCCTTTCCGGATGCGTCGGGTGGGATTTGGCTCATCCGGCTTGCGAAGCTGTGCCTGATATTGGGACTTTCGGGCGTCTTTTTGTCCGGCTCCCTGCGGAAACGGATGTTTCGAGTCATGAGCCGCTTCCTTTCGAACGCGACCAACAGGATCGACGCCAAGGGCAGGGTTTCCGTGCCTTCGGCATTCCGTTCCGTGCTGGCGCAGCGCAACGTCCAGGAGCTCTACTGTTTCCAGGACTTTGTGTTTCCGGCGATCAGCGTCGGCGGCCCGGATCTTCTCGAAAGATTCGAGCGGCAGATTGCTGCGGAAGATCCGTTTTCGCCGGACGCGAACGCGATGTCGCTTCTGATCCACGGAGGCGGGGTCTTCATGAAGCTCGATGCCGAGGGGCGGCTAATGGTCACGGATTTCATCCGCGACTTCACCGGCGTCTCGGACGAAGTGACCTTCGTCGGTCGGGCGGATCATTTTCAGCTCTGGCAGCCGCAGGTATTCTTGGCTGCGCAGGCGCAGGCACGAGGGGAGCGCAAGCTGGCGGGCAAGCGTTCCTGAAGGAACGAGGGAACGGAATGGTGACGAATCCTGGCGGAGGTTCAGCTGATGCCGGTGGCGGACCGGTTCGTCACATTCCTGTTCTTCTCAATGAAGTCCTCGCGGCGCTCTCGCCCGCACCCGGCAAGCTGATTCTCGACGGTACATTCGGCGCGGGTGGTTATAGCGCGGCCATTCTTGCGGCCGGCGCCGAGGTGATCGCGCTCGATCGCGATCCCAGTGCAATTGCCGCAGGCCAGGCCATGGTTGCCGCCCATGCCGGTCGTCTCACGCTCATTCACTCGCAGTTCTCGAATCTCGCCGATCATGCGCCGCGGGGCGGGCTCGACGGCGTCGTGCTCGATATCGGCGTCTCTTCCATGCAGATCGATGAGCCCGAGCGCGGCTTCTCCTTCCAGAAGAGCGGGCCGCTCGACATGCGCATGTCGGCAACAGGTGTTTCGGCCGCCGATGTCGTCAATCGCGCCAAGGTCGCGGATCTGATCCGCATCTTCCATTTTCTCGGTGAGGAAAACCAGGCGCCGCGAATCGCACATGCGATTGAGAAGCGGCGCGAGGAAAAGCCCTTCGAAACGACCCGCGATCTTGCCGGCCTCATCGAGCTGGTCACCCCGCGCAAGATGAAGGACAAGATCCATCCCGCGACGCGCGTCTTCCAGGCCTTGCGCATTTTCGTCAATGACGAACTCGGGGAACTGGCGCAGGCATTGTTTGCGGCGGAACGAGCTCTGAAGCCCGGCGGCCGGCTCGTCGTCGTGACCTTTCATTCGCTTGAAGACCGCATCGTCAAGAAATTCTTCTCCGACCGCGCCGGCAAGGCGACGGGCTCGCGGCACCTGCCGGCCGCATATGAGCGGGCGGCGACCTTCACGGCGATCGGCAAGCCGATGGTTTCGGCGAGCGAGGCGGAGGCCGAAGCCAATCCGCGCGCCCGCTCCGCCAAGCTGCGCGCAGGCCTGCGGACGGAGGCGGCCGCCGAGGCGGCGGATATGTCGCTCTTCGGGTTTCCCAATCTTGCCTCTCTCGGAAAGCTCGGAGGTTGATATGCTGAAAACGTTCGATCTCGTGCTCATCGGCGTCATGACGGCGACTGCCGCCGTCACCTACACGATCAAGCATCGCGCCGAATTGAAGCTCGAGGAGGTTCATCGCCTCGAAGCCGAGATCAAACTCGAGAAGGACACAATCGATCTTCTCAAGGCCGATTGGGCGCTGCAATCGCAGCCGAACCGGCTGGAGCGGCTGGTCAACGCCTACAATGCGGAATTGCAGCTGCAGCCGACGGATTCGACGGCGCTCGTGCATGCGAAGGAGCTGCCGATGCTGAAATCCGAGGTTCCGGTACCCGACGTAACGGAGGCCAAAGCCGGTGCCAAGGGTGCGACCGTGGCCAGCGCCAAAGGCGCGACCGGCAAAGCGCAGCCCCCGCCGATGCCCGTGCCACGCGGCGCGGCACAGCAGCGCGACGCTGTCGAGCAGCGTGGTGTGGTGGCGGATGAAGCAGACGAGATCGAAACGGGGTCGGTGGAATAATGTCGTTTCTTTCCCGCATCATGGTCCTGAAGAGCCAGGCGCATTTCTCCGCCGGCGTCTATAACCGCTTCGGCGGCCCTTCTGCCGGCGTGGCCATCGAGGGGTCGCGCAAGAAGAAGACGGGGCAGGCAAAAAGCCGCGTAGGGCTGCTGATCCTTGGCTTCATGGGTGTCTATGTCGTCATCGGTGGCCGTCTGGTCGAATATGCCATGAAGGATCAGGAGGTCGTCTCCAGCATCCTGCCGCCCGACCGGCTGATGGCCTCGCGGCCCGACATTCTCGATCGCAACGGCGAGGTGCTGGCGACCGACATCCGAACGGTCTCGCTGTTTGCCGAGCCGAACAAGATCGTTGACGTCGACGAGGCGGTGGAGAAGCTTGCAACTGTTCTGCCGGAGCTCGACGTCAAGGACACCTACAAGAAGCTTTCCGTCAAGAGCTCGCATTTCGCCTGGCTGCGCCGGCAGCTGACGCCGAAGCAGCAGAGCCAGATCCTGGCGCTCGGCATTCCCGGCATCGGCTTCCGGCCGGAGAAGCGCCGCTTCTATCCCGGCGGCTCGACCGCGGCGCACATCCTCGGCTATGTCAACATCGACAACCGCGGCGTGGCCGGCATGGAGAAGTTTATCGACGACCAAGGGCTCGCCGATCTCGCCTCGGTCGGGATGACGAGCGACCAGCCGCTGGAGCCGGTGCGGCTGTCGATCGACCTGCGCGTGCAGAACATCGTTCGCGATGCGGTTGTTAACGCCGTCAACAATTTCCAGTCCAAGGGGGCCGGCGCGGCTGTTATCGACGTGCACACCGGGGAAGTGCTCGGCATGGCATCGGCCCCCGACTTCGATCCGAACAATCCGCAGGAGGGCGCCAAGGAAGGCTGGCTCAACCGGATGACGAATGGCACCTTCGAAATGGGGTCGACGTTCAAGACCTTCTCGCTGGCGATGGCGCTCGACAGCGGTAAGGTGAAGATGTCGGACACATTCGACGCCAGCAAGCCGATCTATATCGGCGGCTTCACCATCCATGACTTTCACGGGCAGCGCCGCTGGCTGACTGTTCCCGAAATCTTCCAGTATTCCTCGAACATCGGCACGGCACGCGTGATCGATCTCGTCGGCATCGACTCGCAGAAGGATTATCTGACCAAACTCGGCCTGTTGACGAAGATGCAGACCGAGTTGCCGGAAGTGAAGATGCCGAGCCAGCCGCGTGTCTGGAAGAAAATCAATTCGATCACGATTTCCTTCGGTCACGGTGTTTCGACGACCGCGCTGCAGACGGGCGTGGCGGCGGCTGCTCTGGTGAACGGCGGCAAACTGATCGAGCCGACATTCCTGCCGCGCACCCGCGAAGAGGCCGATCAGATCGCCAAGCAGGTGCTCAAGAAGTCGACCAGCGACGAAGTGCGCTACCTTCTGGATTTCAATGGCTACAAGGGGTCGGGGCGCGTCGCCCGCGTGCCGGGCTTTGCCGTCGGCAGCAAGACCGGTACGGCGGACAAGGTGGTGAACGGGCGTTATTCCTCGACGCTCAACTTCAACTCCTTCATCTCCGCCTTCCCGATCGATAATCCCCAATATGTCGTCATCACCTTCTGCGACGAGCCGAAAACAGGCGAAAAGCAATATGGTGGAACGATCTCCGCCGGTACTGCCGGCCCGATCGCTCGTGAGATCATCCGCCGCGCGGCTCCCATTCTCGGCATCGAGCCGAAATTTGGGGAGGGCGGTTCGGCCTTGCTGGTGTCTTATTGAGTGTGAATGAATACCGACGCCGATTCGCGAGGGGTGAACCGGCTTCAAGAGAGAAAAGTGCGTTCGATGAAATTGCGAGACCTGGCCGGAGATCAGTTTCCGGAACTTGAAGCACAGCTCGAAGGCCCGGCAGGCTTGCTTGATATCTCAGGCCTGTCTTCGGATAGCCGCAAGGTGGAACCGGGCATTGCTTTTGTCGCCGTCGCCGGCACCAAGGCGGATGGCGCGGGCTTCATCGCGGATGCCGCCGGCCGCGGGGCCGCCGTCGCGATCACCTCCCAGGCTGTCGATGCTCCCATCCCGGTGCTTGCGGTCAAAGAACCGCGCCGCTTTCTTTCCATCGCCGCCGCCCGCTTTTACGGCAGGCAGCCTGAAACCATGGTCGCCGTCACCGGCACGGCAGGCAAGACTTCGGTCGCCTCTTTTACCCGCCAGATCTGGGCACATGCCGGTCATGCAGCCGCGATGATCGGCACAACAGGTGTCGTTTCGCCGACGCGCAATGAATATGGCGCGCTGACGACGCCGGATCCGGTGTCGTTGCACAAACTGCTGGCCGAGCTCGCCGACGAGGGTGTTACGCATGCGTCGATGGAGGCTTCCAGTCACGGCCTCGACCAGTGCCGTCTCGACGGTGTCAGGCTCGCCGCTGCAGCCTTCACCAATCTCGGCCGCGATCACATGGATTATCATCCCACGATCGAGGCCTACATGTCCGCCAAGATGCGGCTGTTCGATACGCTGCTGCCGAAGGGTGCGCCGGCGGTCGTCTTCGCGGACGATGCGTGGTCGGCACAGGCCGTCAAGGTGGCTGCCGATGCCGGTCATGACGTCCGCACCGTCGGGCGCAAGGGTCAATATCTGTCACTGAAACGCGTCGAGCATTTCCGCCACAAGCAGACGGCCGAGATCCATATCGGTGACGAGATCTTCGAGGTGGATATTCCACTGGCCGGCGATTTCCAGGTCGCCAATGCGCTGGTCGCGGCAGGCCTTGCCATGTCCACTGGGGTCGAGCCGAAGGTCGCGATGGCGGCGCTTGAAAAACTGGTCGGCGCGTCCGGCCGCCTCGAACTGGTCGGCCATACCAAAGATGGTGCACTCGCTTATGTCGATTATGCCCACAAACCGGATGCGTTGGAAAATGTGCTGAATTCGGTGAGGCCCTTCACCACCGGCCGCGTCATCGTCGTCTTCGGCTGCGGCGGCGACCGCGACCGCGGCAAGCGGCCGATCATGGGTGAAATCGCCTGCCGCCTTGCCGATGTCGTGATCGTCACCGACGATAATCCGCGTTCGGAGGAGCCGGCTGCGATCCGGGCCGAGATCATGGCGGCAGCAGGTTGCGCCTCCGAGATCGGCGATCGCGCCACGGCTATCCGTGAGGCGGTTGGCATGCTGAAATCCGGCGATACGCTGATCGTCGCCGGCAAGGGGCACGAGGAAGGGCAGACGATCGGGAGCGTCACACTGCCGTTCTCCGATCATGCGGAGGTGCGCAAGGCCTTGGAGGAACTGAAATCTTGAGCTGGCTCTGGACGACCGAGGACATGATTGCAGCAATGGCGGGGCGCCCTTTCGGCACTTTGCCCGAAGGCATCACCGGCATTTCCATCGACAGCCGCTCGATTACATCAGGCGAAGCGTTCTTCGCCATCAAGGGTGACCGTGTCGACGGTCACGACTATGCGTCGATGGCGATGGCGAACGGCGCTTCGCTTCTCGTCGTCAGCGAGGCGAGGCTTCCTGCCCTCGGCCGCCTGACGGTACCGATGATCGTCGTCGACGACGTGCTGGCGGCACTCGGGCGTCTGGGGCAGGCTTCTCGCGAGCGCTCGCGGGCAAAGATCATCGCCGTCACCGGTTCCGTCGGCAAGACGACCACCAAGGAGATGCTGCGGCACGTGCTGTCGCCATCGGGCAAGGTGCACGCCTCCGTCGCTTCCTTCAACAATCACTGGGGCGTGCCGCTGACACTGGCGCGGATGCCTGATGACACGGATTACGGCGTCTTCGAAGTCGGAATGAATCATCCCGGCGAGATCCGACCGCTGGTGGCCATGATCCGTCCCGATGTCGCCGTCATCACGACGATCGCACCGGCGCATCTCGGCAATTTCAAGAGCATAAAGGAGATCGCTGCCGCGAAAGCAGAGATCTTCGAGGGGCTCGAGCCCGGCGGCCATGTTGTGCTCAACCGGGACAATGACCAGTTCAATTTCCTCGATCGAACGGCGCAGTCGCTCGGCATCGAGCATATTCATTCCTTCGGCCAGCATGCCAAGGCGGAATTCCGGCTCGCGGAATTCAACGGCGCGGACGAGAATTCGACACTATGGCTGACGATCGGCGGGGAGACGCTGGAGGTGGCGATCGGTGCGCCGGGCCGCCATATTGCCGAAAATGCGCTCGCTGCCCTCGGTGTCGTCACGATCGTCGGCGCCGATCTGGACAAGGCGATTGCGGCACTTGCGACGCTGAAGCCGGAAAAGGGCAGGGGCAAACGCCACCGGCTGTCGATCGGCGGCGGTAACGGCAGCTTCACCCTGATCGACGAGAGCTACAATGCCAATCCCGCCTCTATGCGCGCGGCGATCGCGTTGCTCGCAGCTGCCGAGCCGACTGGGCGCGGACGTCGTATCGCCGTGCTTGGAGACATGCTCGAGATGGGCGAGTATGCCGAAAAGGTCCACAGCGATCTTGCCGGACCGCTGCTTGCGGCCGGCATCGAACATGTCTGGCTCGCAGGCGCCGAAATGGCTGCGCTGAAGGAATCACTGCCGGAAAGCGTCCAGGTCCAGTATTGCGAAAAGACGGACGAAATGACGGACTATGTCTTGAATTCGGTCGCACCGGGCGACGTGTTGATGGTGAAATCGTCTCTGGGCATTGGTTTCGGCAAGATCGTCGCCGCGCTCCTTGACAAGTTCCCGGCATTTGCCGACACGCAACGCGAACTTTGATCGGGTAAACAAGGGGCCCTGAATGCTGATCTGGCTTGTCGAACTGTCGGAATATTTCAAATTTCTGAATCTGTTCAGATATATCACTTTCCGCACAGGGGCCGCTCTCTTCACCTCCGCATTGATCGTCTTCCTGTTTGGGCCGACGATCATCAATTCGCTGCGCATCCGCCAGGGCAAGGGCCAACCGATCCGCGCCGACGGGCCGCAGACGCATTTCAAGAAGGCCGGAACGCCGACCATGGGCGGGCTGATGATCCTGGCCGGCATCGTCGGCGCGTCGCTGCTCTGGGCCGATCTTTCCAACGTCTACGTCGTCGCGACATTGCTGGTGACGCTGGGCTTCGGCGCAATCGGCTTCTATGACGATTATCTCAAGGTGACCAAGCAGAGTCACAAGGGCTTCTCCGGCAAGGCGCGCCTCGGCATCGAGTTCGTCATTGCCGGTATCGCGGTCTATTTCATGATGCGCACGGCCCTTGCCTCCGGGGCGGCGGGCTCGACCTTTGGCTCTTCAATCGCCTTTCCATTCTTCAAGGACTTCCTGATCAATCTCGGCATCATGTTCGTCGTCTTCGGCGGATTCGTTATCGTCGGTGCCGGCAATGCAGTGAACCTGACTGACGGCCTCGATGGTCTCGCCATCGTGCCTGTGATGATCGCCGCCGCCTCTTTCGGCGTCATCGCCTATCTCGCCGGCAACGTCGTGTTTGCGAACTACCTGCAGATCAATTTCGTGCCTGGCACCGGCGAGCTTGCCGTCGTGCTCGGCGCCGTCATCGGCGCCGGCCTCGGCTTCCTTTGGTTCAACGCGCCTCCCGCCGCCATCTTCATGGGCGATACGGGCTCGCTTGCGCTCGGCGGCACCATCGGCACCGTTGCCGTCGCCACCAAACATGAGATCGTCATGGCAATCATCGGCGGTCTTTTCGTCATGGAGACGCTGTCGGTCATCATCCAGGTGGGCTTTTTCAAGATGACCGGCCGGCGCGTCTTCCTAATGGCGCCGATCCATCATCACTTCGAGAAGAAGGGCTGGACCGAGAGCCAGGTGGTGATCCGTTTCTGGATCATTGCCGTCGGCCTCGCTCTGCTCGGCCTCTCGACGCTGAAACTCCGGTGAGGCGGCGATGATCCCGGTCACGACGCTCAAGGACAAGAAGGTCGCGCTCTTCGGACTCGGCGGCTCCGGTTTTGCCACTGCCCGCGCGCTGGTCGCCGGCGGCGCCGAGGTGACGGCCTGGGACGACAATCCCGACAGCGTCGCCAAGGCCTCGGCGGAAGGCATCCGGACGGAGGATCTGCACAATATCGACTGGAGCCAGCAGGCGCTGTTCGTGCTGTCGCCCGGCGTGCCACTCACCCATCCGAAGCCGCACTGGACAGTGGACCTTGCGCGGGCGGCCGGCGTCGACATCGTCGGCGACGTCGAGCTCTTCGTGCGCGAGCGCCGCGCCCATGCGCCGGATTGCCCCTTCATCGCCATAACAGGCACCAACGGCAAATCGACGACGACGGCGCTGATCGCCCACATACTGAAATCCGCAGGCTACGACACCCAGCTTGGCGGCAATATCGGCACGGCGGTGCTGACGCTCGATCCGCCGAAGGCGGGACGTTTTTACGTCGTCGAATGCTCTTCCTACCAGATCGATCTGGCGCCGACGCTGAACCCTTCCGCGGGCATCCTGCTCAATCTGACGCCCGATCATCTCGATCGTCACGGCACGATGCAGCACTACGCCGACGTCAAGGAACGCCTGGTTGCGGGCAGCGATGTCGCGATTGTTGGCATCGACGACAGCCATTCGGCATTGATCGCGGACCGCATCGAGCGGGCTAATGTCAAAGTGGTCCGCATCTCGCGCCGGAGTGTGGTGGCTGACGGTATTTATGCCGAGGGCACCAAGCTCGTTCAGGCCGCTGGCGGCGCCATGCTGCCTTTCGCCGATCTCGACGGCATCCAGACGCTGCGTGGCAGCCACAATGCACAGAATGCCGCCGCGGCGGTTGCCGCCTGCCTTGCCATCGGGGTTTCCCACGACGCCATCCGCGCCGGCCTCGCCTCCTTCCCCGGCCTTAAGCATCGCATGCAGCCTGTGGGCAAACGAGGCCGCGTCGTCTTCGTCAACGATTCGAAGGCGACGAATGCCGATGCGGCCGCACCGGCGCTTTCAAGCTACGATCGCATCTACTGGATTGCCGGCGGCTTGCCGAAGGCGGGCGGCATCACGACGCTGGCGCCCTATTTCCCGCGCATCGCCAAGGCCTATCTGATCGGCGAGGCGGCGGCGGAGTTCGCTGCCACCCTCGGCGAGGCCGTGCCCTACGAAATCTCCGGCACGCTGGAGCGCGCAGTCGTACATGCGGCGGCCGATGCGGAGCGCGACGAAGCTGCTGCTTCCGCCGTGATGCTATCCCCGGCTTGCGCAAGCTTCGACCAGTATAAGAATTTCGAAGTCAGGGGCGATGCCTTCGTCAGCCATGTGGCCGCCCTTGACGGAATGACGATGCTGATCGATCCGGCAATAGGAGAGAAATGACATGGTAAGCCGCGCGGAACGTGGGCCTCTGGCCGATTGGTTCTGGACCATCGACCGCTTCTTCCTGGCGATGTTCATCTTCCTGATGGGCATCGGCTTCATGCTGTCGTTTGCGGCATCTCCAGCTGTTGCCGAGCGCATCGGGCTCGAACCCTTCCACTTCGTCAAGCGTCATGCGGCCTTCATGATCCCCTCGATCGCCGTCATGCTCGGGCTGTCCTTCCTGACGCCGCGCCAGGTGCGGCGAACCGCAATCCTGCTTTTGATCATCTCGCTTGCGATGATGGTGCTGGTGCTGTTCGTCGGGCAGGAGGTCAAGGGCGGCAGGCGCTGGATCTGGATCGCCGGCCTTTCGATCCAGCCGTCGGAATTCATGAAGCCCGCTTTCGTCGTCGTCTGCGCCTGGCTGTTTGCCGAGCATGCGCGTCAGCCTGAAATCCCCGGCAATCTCTTTGCCATTATCTTGTTCGGCATTGTCGCCGCGCTGCTCGTTGCGCAGCCCGACCTCGGCCAGACCATCCTGACGACCGCCGTCTGGGGTGGCATGTTCTTCATGGCCGGCATGCCGTGGATCTGGATCATGCTGCTCGGCATCGGCGGCGCCGGCGGTCTGCTCGGCGCCTACTACGTCTTTCCGCACGTTGCGCTGCGCATAGACAAGTTCATGACCGGCGAGGGCGACACGTTCCAGATCGACACGGCCCGCGAGGCGATCATCCGCGGCAGCTGGTTTGGTCAAGGACCGGGCGAGGGCATTGTGAAGCGCATCATCCCGGACGCGCATACCGACTTTATCTTCTCCGTCGCTGCCGAGGAATTCGGCATCGTCTTCTGCATGGCGCTCGTCGCGCTGTTTTCCGTACTGGTGCTGCGCGGCCTGTCGCATGCCTATCGCGAGCGCAACGATTTCAACCGCTTCGCCGTCGCCGGTCTCGTGCTGCAGATGGGCATCCAGTCGATCATCAACATCGGCGTCAATCTCGAGCTGCTGCCGGCAAAGGGCATGACGCTGCCGCTTATCTCCTACGGCGGCTCGTCCATGGTGGCGATCTGCGTCACCGCCGGCTTTATTCTGGCGCTGACGCGCCATCGCCCGGAAAAACGTGCGCAGGACCGGAGCCTCTTCCGTGTCCCGCACGGAATGCCCGCGGAGTAGAGGTCATGAGCAAAGGCATCGTGCTGCTTGCCGCCGGGGGGACCGGCGGCCACGTGTTCCCGGCGGAGGCGCTGGCCTTCAAGCTGAAGGAGCGTGGTTATTCGGTGCATCTCGTCACCGACAGCCGAGCCGAACGTTATGCCGGCAAGTTCCCGGCCGAGCAGATCCATGTCGTGCCGTCGGCGACGATCGGCTCGAGGAACCCGGTCGCCGTCGCCCGCTCGCTGTGGACGCTGTGGAGCGGCATGCGAGCGGCCAAAAGGCTGATCCAGCGACTGAAGCCGGTGATTGTCGTCGGCTTCGGCGGTTACCCAACCGTGCCTCCGCTGCTGGCCGCCACGCGGCTCGGCGTTGCCTCGATGCTGCATGAGCAGAATGCGGTCATGGGCCGGGCAAACAAGGCGCTGGCTCCGCGCGTCAAGGCGATTGCCGGCGGCTTTCTGCCGGAAAGCGGCGATGCTTTTTCCGAGAAGACGGTTGCAACAGGCAATCCCGTGCGCCCGGCGATCCTTGCCGCAGCCGAGCAGCCCTACCTGCCCTCGCATCCCGGCGAGCCGTTCAACCTTGTGGTCTTCGGCGGCAGCCAGGGCGCGCAGTATTTTTCCAAGGCCATGCCGACGGCGATCAGCCTGCTCGACGACGGCCTGCGCGCACGGCTCAGGGTGACTCAGCAAGTGCGCCCTGAGGATATGGAGATGGTCAGCGGCTGCGTCGCCAAGCTGGAGATGGGAGCCGAAATCGCGCCATTTTTCAACGATATGGCGGAACGCCTTGCCCGGGCACATCTGGTGATCTGCCGCTCCGGCGCCTCCACGGTCTCGGAAATCTCCGTCATCGGACGCCCGGCAATTCTGGTGCCTTATCCGCATGCGCTCGACCATGATCAGGCGGCAAACGCCGCCGCGCTGGCTGCGACCGGCGGAGCGAAGGTGATCCCTCAGTCGGAGCTTTCGCCTGAACGCATCGCCTCTATACTGAGCCATGTGATGAACGATCCGGACAAGCTTTCGCACATGGCGGCGGCGGCCAAGCTCGCCGGAAAACCGGATGCGGCGAACTTGCTTGCCGACATGGTTGAGGCTATTGCCGCCGGCAAGACAGTCTCGGAATTCAAGAGGACACGCGCATGAAACTGCCGAAGGCGATCGGTCTCGTCCATTTCATCGGCATTGGCGGCATCGGCATGAGCGGCATTGCCGAAGTGCTGCACAATCTCGGCCACAAGGTGCAGGGATCGGATCAATCAGACAGCGCCAATGTGCAGCGCCTGCGCGACAAAGGCATTGAGGTCTTCGTCGGCCATCGCGCCGAAAATCTCGGCGATGCCGAAGTCGTCGTCGTTTCGACGGCGATCAAGAAGAGCAATCCGGAACTCATCGCCGCGCGCGAAAAGCTGCTGCCGGTGGTGCGCCGCGCCGAAATGCTTGCCGAGCTGATGCGCTTCCGCAATGCGATCGCCATCGGCGGCACGCACGGCAAGACGACGACCACCTCGCTGGTCGCCACCCTGCTCGAGGCTGGCGGGCTCGATCCGACAGTCATCAATGGCGGCATCATCAACGCCTACGGCACCAATGCCCGCATGGGCGAGGGCGAGTGGATGGTGGTCGAGGCCGACGAATCCGACGGCACCTTCCTGAAGCTGCCCGCCGATGTCGCCGTCATCACCAATATCGATCCCGAACATCTCGACCATTACGGCAGTTTCGACGCCGTGCGCGCCGCCTTCCGGCAGTTCGTCGAGAACGTGCCGTTCTACGGCTTCGGCGTCATGTGCCTTGATCATCCCGAGGTGCAGTCGTTGGTCGGCCGGATCGAGGACCGCAAGATCATCACCTATGGCGAGAACCCGCAGGCCGACGTGCGTTTCAAGAATGTGCGCATCGACGGCACGCGCTCGATTTTCGACGTCGAGATCCGTCGCCGCCGCACCGGCCAGAGGACCGAGCTCAAGGGGCTGGTCATGCCCATGCCCGGCCGCCACAATATATCGAACGCCACGGCGGCGATCGCGGTCGCCAACCGGCTCGGCATATCGAGCGAGGATATCGCCAAGGGGCTTGCCTCCTTCGGCGGCGTCAAGCGCCGCTTCACGCTGACCGGCGAATGGAACGGCGTGCAGATCTTTGACGATTACGGCCACCATCCGGTCGAGATCAAGGCGGTGCTGAAGGCGGCCCGCGAGGCCTGCAAGGGGCGCATCATCGCCGTCCATCAGCCGCACCGTTACACGCGTCTCGCGAGCCTCTTCGAGGAATTCGCCGCCTGCTTCAACGACGCCGACAGCATCTTCCTTGCGCCCGTTTATGCGGCGGGCGAGGATGCGATCGAAGGTATCGACGCGATATCGCTCGTCTCGCGCATCAAATCCGGCGGCCATCGCGACGCCCGCTTCCTCGCTTCGGCGGAGCTTCTGCCGCAAATGGTTGCGGAGGTTGCAAAGCCTGGCGATTTCGTGGTTCTGTTGGGGGCTGGGAGCATCACATCATGGGCAGCAGCACTGCCCAAGCAACTGGAAGGCCTATCGGGAAAGTCCGCATGAAACAGGTGAATGGGGAAAAGCTTCTCGCGTCTCTCGGAGACGGTGTAAAGGATATCCGCGGCCGGATCACGCCGGATGCCCCCATGGATCGCGTCACCTGGTTCAGGGCCGGGGGTCTGGCCGAACTGATGTTCCAGCCGCATGACGTCGACGATCTCATTGCCTTCCTGAAGATATTGCCGGAAGAGGTGCCGCTGACGGTGGTCGGCGTTGGCTCCAATATCCTGGTGCGCGACGGCGGCATTCCCGGCGTGGTGCTGCGCCTGTCGGCCAAGGGCTTCGGCTTCGTCGAACTGGCCGGTGAAAACCGCATCCTTGCCGGCGCCATCTGCCCGGACAAGCATGTCGCGGCGATGGCGATGGACAATGGCATCGGCGGCTTTCATTTCTTCTATGGCATACCGGGCGGCATCGGCGGCGCGGCGCGCATGAATGCCGGCGCGAACGGCGTCGAGACGCGTGAGCGACTGATCGAGGTTAACGCCGTCGACCGCAAGGGCAACAAGCATGTGCTTTCCAATACAGAGATGGGCTATTCCTACCGGCATTCAAAGGCACCCGCCGATCTGATCTTCACTTCGGTGCTGTTCGAGGGCTATCCGGAAGATCGCGCCCAGATTCGCGCCGAAATGGACGCTGTGCGCAATCACCGCGAGACGGTGCAGCCGGTGCGTGAGAAAACCGGCGGCTCGACCTTCAAGAACCCGCCGGGCCATTCGGCCTGGAAGCTGATCGATGAGGCAGGCTGCCGCGGCCTCGTGATCGGCGGCGCACAGATGTCGTCGCTTCACTGCAACTTCATGATCAACATGGGCCAGGCGACGGGCTACGATCTCGAATATCTCGGAGAGCAGGTGCGCCGTGAGGTCTTCGAGAAAGACGGCATCAAGCTCGAATGGGAGATCAAGCGCCTCGGCGTCTTCATGCCCGGCCGGGAAGTGCGCCCGTTCCAGGGCGTGACGAGCGAATAAGCTATTCTACTGCCTGTTTGAGGCCTTCGCGCGGGGTGACGACGGGTGACCAGCCGAGAACGTCGCGCGCTCGGGATATGTCGACCTGCAGCGAACCACAGAGGCGCTGATAGACGGCTTCCTTCCCGAGTGCCTTTGCCGCCATGTGCAGCAGTGCAGGCGGGAAGGGGACCAGCATCGGCTTGACGCCCAGCCCCGCGGCAATTCCCCTGATGAGATCAGGCGTCGAGAGGTCCTCGCCATCTCCTGCAAGGAAAGTCTCGCCCGCAGCGGCGGGATGGTCCATGCAGGCGATGATCAGATCGACGAGATTTTGCACTGCGACCAATGTGCGGCGGTTCTTTAGCGAAGCGAAGGGGAGCGGCAATTTCCTGCGGACAAGATTGACGAGCAGCGCGAAGTTGCCGCGTGCGCCGGGACCATAAACCAGCGGCGGGCGGATGATGACGACTTCCATGCCGGTGCGCGCTGCGATTTCGCGCAGGCCGATTTCGCATTCCAGTTTCGAAATGCCGTAGGGATCGATTGGGTTCGGCCTGTCGTCGTGCCGGAACGGCCGGTCGGTCTCTTCTCCGTTGACCTTGATGGTGCTGATGAAGACGAACCTTTGCACGCCGGCGTGGGCGGCTTGTTCGGCGAGATTGAGCGCGGCGGCGGTGTTGACCCGGCGGAACTCCGCCAGCGGATCGGCTGCGCGGTCGTTCATGATGTGAACGCGGGCGGCGAGATGGACGATGACGTCGACGCCTTCAAGCGCGGCTGTCCAATCGGTTCCGTCGGTAATTTCAATCGGAAAATGCGCTACCTCAGGCGGAAAGGGAGAGGCCTGGGATCTCGTGGTCGCCACGAGCTCGCAAGTTTTGTCTATGTGCAGTCGTTTGACAAGCGGACTACCGACGAAGCCGGCTGCGCCGGTGACGAGGCATCGCATGATTTTCTCCCTGCTCACCCATGCGTCTTCGCTAGCCGGAAGTGATATCGGCATCAATAGAAAAGCGGTGACGCCCGCGCCGAGACCCTTTGCATTAATCAAATCGAGACGCTGGCCGCCGCCTCACTGTTGCCGGTATCCGGCTGAGAGATGACACCCGATTCTGTTGACTGATTCCATCGCAACTGAGCGCGATTGGATATGTCGTTGAATAAATGAACTTTTCCGATTCCGCTCGGGTTCATTTCCCGGGCGCGAAGGAAATGGTTGCACAATGAGCAAAAGTTAAAAGGCCGCAAAACTCCGGGCTAACAGTTAACGAAAGTAAACACTTCATTAACCATAATGATGCTCTAATGCATGTGAGGCCCGGCAAAGGCGCGAACGACGCAGACAGCTTCGCGCAAGCGTCGATTTCAAAAGTGGAAGTTATTTTTGGGGGTGTTGATGAGTCGCAAGCATGTCGCTGTCCTGATGGGCGGATTTTCCTCGGAAAGGCCTGTCAGCCTTTCCTCGGGAAAGGCTTGCGCAGAGGCCCTCGAAGCCGAAGGCTTCAAGGTGACGTGCATCGACGTGGCGCGCGACGTCTCCGAGAGGCTCGCGGCGCTGAAGCCCGATGTCATCTTCAATGCGCTGCATGGGCCCTTCGGGGAGGATGGCACCATCCAGGGTATCCTCGAATATCTCGAGATCCCCTATACGCATTCGGGCGTGCTTGCCTCGGCTCTGGCGATGGACAAGGAAAAGGCGAAGCTTGTTGCCGCTGCCGCCGGCATTCCGGTCGCCGAATCGCAGGTCATCAATCGTTTCGCTTTTCCTTCGGTGCATCCGATGAAGCCGCCCTATGTGGTGAAGCCGGTGCGTGAAGGGTCGAGCTTCGGCGTCGTGATCGTCACCGAAGATCAGACGCATCCGCCGCAGGTCGTCAGTTCGCCCGAATGGCGCTATGGCGAAGAGGTGCTGGTCGAGCGCTATGTCTACGGCCGCGAGCTCACCTGCGGTGTCATGGGCGAGAATGCGCTCGGTGTCACGGAGGTGGTGCCGCAGGGACACAATTTTTATGATTACGATTCCAAGTATGCTGCGGGCGGTTCAAAACACGTCATCCCGGCGAAAATTTCACCGAATATTTACCAAAAAATACAAACATTGGCGCTAAGGGCGCATCAGGCAATCGGTTGTCGCGGCGTCAGTCGGTCCGACTTTCGTTACGACGATCGTTTCTCCGAAGACGGCGAAATCATCTGGCTGGAGGTCAATACCCAGCCAGGCATGACTCCTACCTCGCTCGTGCCCGAAATGGCCGGTCATGCCGGCTATTCCTTTGGTGAGTTTCTCCGGTGGATGGTGGAGGACGCGTCTTGTTTGCGTTGACGGTCAAGAGGATAGGGCGCCCCAGCCATCATGCTGTGCTTCCGATCGTGGAAGCCGAAGAGCGATTCGTGCTGCCGCGTCCGCTGCGCCGCGTCACTCGTTTCTTGATCAGCCTCGGTAGCGGCCGCATTTACATTCCGGCCCATACCGGGACGGTGTCGGCGCTTGCCTTTTTGGCTGCGACCGGCCTCTACGGTATGTCGCTCGGCGGTCACACCGAAGCCGTCGCGCAGGCCACGACGACGGCCGCAGGTTTTGCGATCGAGGACGTGAAAGTCTCCGGCAATGCGGAAACCTCCGAAATCGAGATCCTGCAGCTGATCGGCCTCGACGGCACAACCTCACTGGTCGCACTCGACGTCGATGCGGCCCGGCGCAAGATCGCTCACCTTCCCTGGGTCGAGAATGTCGAGGTTCGAAAGGTCTATCCGAGGACAATCGAAGTGAAGCTCAAGGAGCGTGAGGCCTATGCGATCTGGCAGCACGGGCAGGAGCTTTCGCTGATCGAGAAGAACGGCAGCGTCATTGCGCCGCTTCGCGACAACAAGTTTTCGTCGCTGCCGCTCGTCGTCGGCCGCGACGCCGAGACTGCGGCAGCTTCGCTCGGCGACGCCTTCGCGAAGTGGCCCGACGTGAAGGCCCGCGTGAAGGCCTATGTCTGGATATCGGGCCGTCGTTGGGATCTGCACATGGATAACGGCGTCATCGTCAAGCTGCCGGAAGACGGCATCGATCAGGCGCTGGCGACGCTTTCGAAGTTCGACAAGGAGCATCAGCTCCTGGAGCGGGACATCGCCGCCGTTGATCTGAGATTGCCCGACAGGACCGCGATCCAGCTGACGCCGGAAGCGGCGGTCCGCCGGCAGGCGGCGGTAACGGAGCGTACCAAGGAATTGAAGAAGGCGGGGCAGAATATATGAGCTTGTTCGGTTCATCCCATTTCGGATTGCCGCGCCTGAAGCCGCTTTCGTCGAAGCGGTCGCATGTCGTTTCGGTGCTCGACATCGGCTCGACCAAGGTCGTCTGCATGATCGGCCGGCTGACGCCGCGCGAGGAAAGCCAGATCCTGCCGGGCCGCACGCACAATATCGAGATCATCGGCATAGGCCATCAGCGCTCCCGCGGCATCAAGACCGGCGTCATCGCCGATCTCGATGCGCTGGAAGGCGTCATTCGGCTGGCGGTCGACGCGGCTGAACGCATGGCCGGGCTGACCGTCGAGAGCCTGATCGTCAACCTGACGGCCGGCCGCCTTGGCAGCGACATCTACACCGCGACGATCGATCTCGGCGGTCAGGAAGTCGAACTCAACGACCTCAAGAAGGTGCTCTCGGCTGCCTGCCAGCAATCGCTGCGCCAGGACCGCTCGGTGCTGCATTCGCTGGCGACCGGCTTCTCGCTCGACGGCGAGCGCGGCATTCGTGACCCGCTGGCAATGTACGGCGATGCGCTCGGCGTCGACATGCATGTCGTGACCGCGGAGCGCTCGGCACTGAAGAACCTCGAGCTTAGCGTCAATCGCGCGCATCTTTCTGTCGAAGGCATCGTCGCGACGCCTTATGCATCGGGCCTTGCCGCTCTCGTCGACGACGAGGTCGAGCTCGGCTGTGCGGCGATCGACATGGGCGGCGGCACGACGACGATCTCGGTCTTTGCCGAAGGCAAGCTCGTTCATACCGATGCCGTCGGGCTCGGCGGCCATCATGTCACCACCGACCTCGCCCGCGGCCTTTCGACCCGCATCGAGGATGCCGAGCGGCTGAAGGTCGTGCATGCCTCCGCGCTCTTGAATTCCTCCGATGAACGCGAGCTGATCTCGATACCGCCGATCGGCGAGGATGACCGCGACCAGCCGTCGCAGGTGCCGCGGGCGCTCGTTTCGCGCATCGTATCGGCCCGAATCGAAGAGACGATGGAACTGATCCGCGATCGTATCCAGCGTTCCGGCTTCAGCCCGATCGTCGGAAAACGCGTCGTGCTGACGGGAGGCGCGAGCCAGCTGACCGGCCTTGCCGAGGTGGCGCGGCGCATTCTGGCCCGCAACGTCCGCATCGGCCGTCCGATGGGCGTCTCGGGACTGCCGACGGCGGCCAAAGGTCCGGCCTTTTCGACGGCCGTCGGCCTGATGATCTACCCGCAGGTCGCGGACATGGAGACACATGCGTCACAGAGCGGTCTGCTCATGTCGCTTGGGGGAAATAACAGCCGCATAGCCCGCATGGGCCAGTGGCTGAAGGAAAGCTTCTGAAATTTGCGTAATTGGCCGGCGTGGCGATGCGGCCAGAGAGAGAAGGAACAGGTACCATGACCATCAAGCTGCAAAAGCCTGACATCACAGAGCTGAAGCCGCGCATCACAGTGTTCGGCGTCGGCGGCGGCGGCGGCAACGCCGTCAACAATATGATCACCGCAGGCCTCCAGGGCGTCGACTTCGTCGTTGCCAACACGGATGCGCAGGCGCTGACGATGACGAAGGCCGAGCGCATCATCCAGCTCGGCGCCAACGTCACCGAAGGCCTCGGCGCCGGCTCGCAGCCGGAAGTCGGCCGCGCGGCCGCCGAAGAGTGCATCGACGAGATCATCGATCACCTGAACGGCACGCATATGTGCTTCGTCACCGCCGGCATGGGCGGCGGCACCGGCACCGGTGCTGCTCCCGTCGTCGCGCAGGCCGCCCGCAACAAGGGCATCCTGACGGTCGGCGTCGTCACCAAGCCGTTCCATTTCGAAGGCGGCCGCCGCATGCGCCTAGCCGAGATGGGCATCCAGGAACTGCAGAAGTCTGTCGACACGCTGATCGTCATTCCGAACCAGAACCTCTTCCGCATTGCCAACGACAAGACGACCTTCGCCGACGCTTTCGCCATGGCCGACCAGGTTCTCTATTCCGGCGTTGCCTGCATCACCGACCTGATGGTGAAGGAAGGCCTCATCAACCTCGACTTCGCCGACGTCCGCTCGGTGATGCGTGAAATGGGCCGTGCGATGATGGGCACCGGCGAGGCCTCCGGCGCCGGCCGCGCGTTGCAGGCAGCCGAAGCGGCAATCGCCAACCCGTTGCTCGACGAAACCTCGATGAAGGGTGCCCAGGGCCTGCTGATCTCCATCACCGGCGGCCGCGACCTCACCCTCTTCGAAGTCGACGAAGCTGCGACCCGCATCCGCGAAGAAGTCGATCCGGACGCCAACATCATCCTGGGCGCCACCTTCGACGAATCGCTCGAAGGCATCATCCGCGTCTCGGTCGTCGCGACCGGTATCGACCGGGCGATCAGCGAAGCTGCCGAGCGCAACTTCCAGCCGGCCGCCAGGCCCGCTATCCGTCCCTCCGCGGCTGTTGCTCCGGCAGCGGCCGCAGTTCAGCCTGCGCCGGTGATGCAGGCACCGAAGGCCATCGATCCGATCGCGCAAACCATCCGCCAATCCGAGATGGAACGTGAGCTCGAAATTCCGGCCCCGCGTGCCAGCGCCCCCGTCCAGCAGCCTGCTGCGCAGCAGGAAGTCTTCCGTCCGCAGAGCAAGATCTTCGCGCCTGCGCCGGAAGCTCCGGCCATGCGTCCTCAGGTGCAGCAGCAGGCTCCGGCGCCGGGAACGAGCCAGCCGGCAATGAGCCAGCCGGTGATGAGCCAGCCCGTCCAGCAGCAGCCCATCCAGCAGCAGCCGATCCGACAGGAGCCGATTATCCGGCAGGCGGCTGAACCGGTGCGCATGCCGAAGGTCGAGGATTTCCCGCCGGTCGTCCAGGCTGAACTCGACCACCGCACGCAGCCGGCTTCGGCGCATCAGCAGGAAGAGCGCGGCCCAATGGGCTTGCTCAAGCGAATAACCAATTCGCTTGGCCGCCGCGACGATGACGCGGTTGCCGCCGACATGACCGCCGCACCGCCGGCCGCATCACAGCAGCGCCGTCCGTTGTCGCCGGAGGCAAGCCTCTATGCGCCACGCCGCGGCAATCTCGACGATCAGGGTCGTGCAGTTCCGCAGGCTCGCATGATGCAGGAAGACGATCAGCTGGAAATTCCGGCATTCCTGCGCCGCCAGTCGAACTGAAATATCGCGGGCTTCGGCACCGTTCATGCCCGGGATCCAGGTCCCGGGCATTGCTGTTTTCGGCCGAGAATTCCTGAGCGATATCAATCGTGTGACTTCGTAACAAAACGAAAGAAACAGTGATTTGGATTGGAGCGCCGGCGCACGTAAATATGGCGCAAGAAAACTGCGCTGGGAGTCGTCTAGACGAGGCTCTTTCTGCAGAAAGAATGATAACCGCGCCGTGGCACCAACCGCTGGAGCGGAAAAATAAAGGCAGATTTTATGGCTATTGGCTTGCTGGGTTTTCAAACGACGGTATCGCGTCCGGTGACGCTCTCGGGCATCGGCGTTCATTCGGGCGCGAATGTCTCGATTACGCTGAACCCGGCCGAAGCGGACACTGGCGTCGTTTTCCAGCGCCTGCATGATAATGGCGACATCACCGAACTGAAGGCCGTCTCCTCGCAGGTCGGCAATACAGACCTCTGCACGGTGCTCGGCTTCTCACCCACGCATTCAATCGCGACGATCGAACATGTCATGGCCGCCGTCTATGCGCTCGGCCTCGACAATGTCCTCATTGAGGTGCAGGGCGCAGAAATGCCCATCATGGACGGCAGTTCGCTGCCTTTCGTCGAAGCGATCGAGCAGGCCGGTCTCATCTCGCTCGGCGTCAAGCGTCGCTATATCCGCATCACCAAGCCGGTGCGGATCGAGCATGGCGGCTCCTGGAGCGAATTCCGTCCCTATGACGGCACGCGCTTCGAAGTCGAGATCGATTTCGAATGCCCGCTGATCGGCCGGCAAAAGTGGGCCGGCGACCTAAACGCCGCCGTCTTTAAATCCGAACTTTCCCGCGCCCGCACCTTCGGCTTCATGCGTGATGTTGAACGTCTCTGGGCATCGGGCCATGCGCTCGGTTCTTCGCTTGAAAATTCCGTCGTCATCTCGGACGACAATACCGTCATCAATGTCGAAGGCCTGCGATATGCCAAGGACGAGTTTGTTCGCCACAAGACGCTTGATGCCGTTGGCGACCTGTCTCTCGCTGGCGTCCAGTTCATCGGTTGCTACCGATCCTATCGTGGCGGCCATAAGATGAATGCCAATGCTTTGAAGGCGCTGCTCGCCGATCCCTCCGCCTACGAGGTGGTCGAGACCTCGACGCCGCGCCAGCGCGTCGCCGCTCGTGAACTGATCGCCGTCAACGCTTCGGAATTCGCTCCCTGGTCGGCATGACCTCCAGCATATTCTCAAGACCAGGCCGCCTCTTCCCGGAGGCGGTTTTTTTATGTCGGCCCGAGTCTGTGGTGATAGGCATTTTCTCGCAGTTGCTTAGCTGCCACAGGTCGGCAAGAAGGTGAAAAGCCGGCCAATCCGGCGGCGGCTGCCACAAAAATGCGTTAATGCCTTATCATTGCGTTGCTCTTGATGCACATTTGTGGCTAGAAACGCCAGCGAGGCGTGGCTGTCGTGGAGCGAGCGGCGGCATTGGGGTTCTTTTGAATGGCTTATGCAGGATCTGAAGGTATGATGAAGACAGCGCGCGCTTTGTTCGCATCGCTTCTGGTGCTGAGCGCAGGCGCCTCGATCTCCGGCTGCCAGTCGGATCCCGATATCGACATCACCAAGCTTGGCCTCGAAACCGATCCGCCTGACGTGCTCTACACCCAGGGCCTTGCCAATATGAAGGCGGGCAACATGGCGGAAGCGGCGCGCAAGTTCGATGCAATCGATCGCGAGAACCCATTCTCCGAATGGGCGCGCAAGGCGCTGGTCATGAGCACCTTTGTCAAATACCGCCAGGGCAAGCTCGATGATGCGCTTGCCTCGGGTAATCGCTACATGTCGCAATATCCGAAGTCCCAGGACGCTGCCTATGTGCAGTATCTCATCGGTCTCACCTATTCCAAACAGATCGTCGACGTGACCCAGGACCAGCGCGCCTCGGCCAAGACGATCGAGGCGATGCAGGCTGTGATCGACAACTACCCGAACTCCGAATATGTCGATGACGCGCAGGCGAAGATCCGCTACGCCCGTGATCAGCTCGCCGGCAAGGAAATGCAGATCGGCCGCTACTATATGGAGCGGAAGGAATATCTCGCCGCAATCTCGCGTTTCCGCATCGTCGTCGAGAAATATCCGAATACGAACCAGATCGAGGAAGCCTTGGCCCGTCTCGTCGAGGCTTATTACGCCATGGGTATCGTCGACGAGGCGCAGACCGCGGCAGCCGTTCTTGGTCACAACTATCCGGACAGCCAGTGGTACGCCGATTCCTACAAGCTGCTGCAGACAGGTGGCGCCGAGCCGCGTGAGAACAAGGGCTCCTGGATCGCTGCGGCAGGCAAGAAACTCCTGCTCGGTTCCTAAGTCCCATGCTGATCCAGCTTTCGATCCGCGATATCGTCCTGATCGAGCGGCTGGATCTTGCCTTCGAGACCGGTCTGTCCGTGCTGACGGGCGAGACCGGCGCGGGCAAATCCATCCTGCTCGACAGTCTTTCGCTGGCGCTCGGCGGGCGCGGCGATGGCGGTCTGGTGCGCCATGGCGAAGACAGGGGCCAGGTGACGGCGGTGTTCGACGTCGGCATGGACCACGGGGCGCGGGTGCTCCTGCGTGAAAACGGCATCGACGACGAGGGCGACCTGATCTTCCGCCGTCAGCAATCGGCCGATGGTCGCACCAAGGCCTATGTCAACGATCAACCGGTGAGTGTGCAACTGATGCGCCAGGCCGGCCAGATGCTGGTCGAGATCCACGGGCAGCACGATGATCGCGCTCTTGTCGACACGAATGCCCATCGCAACCTGCTCGATGCCTTTGCCGGCCTCACCGATGAGGTTGCTGAGGTCTCCCGCCTGTATCGTATTTGGCGCGACAGCGAACGGACGCTGAAAAAGCATCGCGAGAAGGTGGAAAGTGCGGCGCGCGAGGCTGACTATCTGCGTTCCTCTGTGGCAGAGCTGGAGAAACTCTCGCCACAGGACGGCGAGGAGGACGAACTCGCCGAAAGCAGGCAGAGGATGATGAAGGCGGAGCGAATCGCCGGCGACATCGCCGAAGCCTCCGAATTCCTGAACGGCAATGCCTCGCCGGTGCCGCATATCGCCTCGCTGGTGCGCAGACTGGAGCGCAAGAGCCATGAAGCGCCCGGGCTGCTCGAAGACACCGTGACGCTACTCGATGCTGCGCTCGACCAGCTTTCCAATGCGCAGATGGAAGTCGAGGCAGCGCTGCGCAAGACCGAATACGATCCGAGAGAACTGGAGCGGGTGGAGGAGCGGCTTTTCGCGCTCAGAGCCGCGTCGCGCAAATATTCCGTGCCCGTCACCGAGCTGCCGGCGCTTGCGATGCGCATGATCGCTGATCTCGCCGATCTCGATGCAGGCGAGGAGCGGCTGGCGCATCTGGAAGCGGAGGTCGGTCTGGCGCGAGAGAATTACGATTCGGCGGCGCGCTCGCTTTCCGACAAGCGCCATCAGGCAGGCACTGCGCTGGCTGCCGCCGTGATGGCCGAACTGCCAGCATTGAAGCTCGAACGCGCTCGTTTTATGGTCGAGATCACCACGGATGCGCAGGAGGCGCTTCCCGAAGGCATCGACGTCGTCGAGTTCCATGTCCAGACCAATCCCGGCACGCGCCCCGGCTCGATCATGAAGGTGGCCTCCGGCGGTGAGCTGTCGCGTTTCCTGCTGGCGCTGAAGGTGGCGCTCGCCGATCGCGGTTCAGCCCCAACGCTCGTTTTCGACGAAATCGATACCGGTGTCGGCGGTGCTGTGGCCGATGCGATCGGCCAGCGGCTGAAGCGGCTGTCCGAGCGGGTCCAGGTGCTGTCGGTCACACATGCGCCGCAGGTCGCGGCGCGGGCGGCTACGCATCTGCTGATCTCCAAGGGGCCGGCGGCCGAGGGTTCCGAAAAAATCGCCACGCGCGTCGCGACGATGGCGCACAAGGATCGCACCGAGGAGATCGCCCGCATGCTCGCCGGCGCCTCGGTAACGGAAGAGGCGAGGGCGGCGGCGAAGCGGCTGCTGGCCGGTAACGGCTGATTGCCGCAGCCGGCACGCTGACAAATACCCCGCTTCGCGCTATGCCGATTGCTCCGATTAGCGGCGATCCGTTGCCATGCGCCTGTTCCATTTCAGCGATAACTCCGGCATCGCAGCGTTCGAGCCGCGTGCCGTTCGCATCCCCTCAATCCGCCCGGCCGGCCAGGAATGGCTGAACGGCCCGCTCGTCTGGGCGATCGATGCCGATCATGACTTCATGTATCTCTTTCCGCGAGATTGCCCGCGGATCCTGATCTGGGCCACGTCCGAGACGCCGGAAGCCGAGAGGCGGCATTGGCTTGCAGGTTGCCGGGCAGCAGCCTATGTCGAGCGTCGTTGGCTGGAACGGCTCTCGGCGGTGACAGTCTATCGTTACGCGCTGCCGGCCGAAGGTTTCGAGGAGCTCGGCGATGCGGGCATGTGGGTGGCTCGCCGGCGTATAGTTCCGATCGAATGCACCGCCATTTCGCGGCTCGACCGGGAATTCATGCCGCGCGGAGTGGAACTGCGGGTGGTCGACAGTTTGCAGCCGCTGAAAGGCCTGTGGAACAGCGGACTGCATGTCAGCGGCATCCGGCTGCGCAACGCCTTGGATTGGGAATAGGCTGGTAGGCAGTCCTCACTGGTCAGGGTAAGCAGCCTCTCTTTTCATCCGGCGATTTTGCTCTAAAAACAATGCAGATTTCTGGCCAGATTCTCTGGAGTGATGTTCCATGTCCACCGAAGGTTCCGCCATCGACACGTTAACGATCGAAGAGGCTGCCGCCGAGCTCGAGCGGCTGGCAAGGGAGATCGCGCACCACGACGCGCTCTATCACGGCAAGGACCAGCCGGAGATTTCAGATGCCGATTACGATGCGCTGAAGCGCCGCAACGATGCGCTGGAAGCGCGGTTTCCCGAGCTGATCCGTGAGGACAGCCCGTCGCGACGGGTCGGTGCTGCGCCCTCGGTCACCTTCTCGCCCGTCGTCCACGCGCGGCCGATGCTGTCGCTCGACAACACGTTCTCACAGGAGGACGTGCAGGATTTCGTCGCCGGGGTCTATCGCTTCCTCGGCCGACTGCCGGACCAGTCGATCGCTTTTACCGCCGAACCGAAGATCGATGGGCTATCGATGTCGATCCGCTACGAGAACGGGAGACTGACGACGGCTGCGACGCGCGGTGACGGCACCACGGGGGAAAACGTCACCGCCAACATCCGCACCATATCCGAAATTCCCAACCAGCTGCCGAAGGATGTCCCCGCAGTCGTGGAAATCCGCGGCGAGGTTTATATGGCCAAGAGCGATTTCCTGGCGCTCAACCGCCAGATGGAAGCGGAGGGCAAGCAGACCTATGTCAATCCGCGCAACACGGCGGCGGGATCGCTGCGCCAACTCGACGCCAAGGTGACGGCGAGCCGCAAGCTGAAATTCTTCGCCTATGCCTGGGGCGAGATGTCGGACCTGCCGGCCGACACGCAATTCGGCATGGTGCAGACCTTCAAGGACTGGGGCTTCCCGGTCAATCCGTTGATGAAGCGGCTGAATTCGGTCGCCGACATCCTGGCGCATTACGACGAGATCGGCCTCAAGCGCCCGGATCTCGATTACGATATCGACGGCGTCGTCTACAAGGTCGACAGCCTGGAACTGCAGCAGCGCCTCGGCTTCCGCTCGCGAAGCCCGCGGTGGGCGACGGCGCATAAATTCCCGGCCGAGCAGGCCTTCACCGAGGTCGAGAAGATCGAGATCCAGGTCGGCCGGACCGGTGCGCTGACGCCTGTGGCCCGGCTGAAGCCGATCACGGTCGGCGGCGTCGTCGTCACCAACGCGACACTGCACAATGAGGACTACATCAAGGGCATCGGCAATAGCGGCGAGCGCATCCGGCCGAAGGAGCACGATATTCGCGAGGGCGATACCGTCATCGTCCAGCGCGCCGGCGATGTCATTCCGCAGATCCTCGACGTGGTGATGGAAAAGCGTCTCGCCGAGGCGAAGCCATATGATTTTCCCAAGACCTGCCCGGTCTGCGGCTCGCATGCGGTGCGCGAGGTCAATGAGAAGACCGGCAAGATGGATTCGGTGCGCCGCTGCACGGGCGGCTTCATCTGCCGGGCGCAGGCGACGGAGCATCTGAAGCATTTCGTTTCGCGCAACGCCTTCGATATCGAGGGGCTCGGTTCGAAGCAGATCGACTTCTTCTTCGAAAATGAAGATGCGTCCCTGCAGATCCGCACGGCGCCCGATATCTTCACCTTGGAGAAGCGCCAGGCGCAGTCGCTGACCAAGCTGGAGAATATCGACGGCTTCGGCAAGGTCAGCGTCGGCAAGCTCTATGCGGCGATCAACGAGCGGCGCAGCATTGCGCTCCACCGTTTCATCTATGCGCTCGGCATTCGCCATGTCGGTGAAACCACGGCAAAACTCTTGGCGCGCTCCTACGGCACCTATGAAGCCTTTGCGACCGCGATGAAGGAGGCCGCACCGCTTTCCGGCGACGCCTGGAACGATCTCAACGCCATCGAGGGTATCGGTGAGGTCGTGGCGCGCGCGATTGTCGAGTTCTACAAGGAGCCGCGCAACATCGAAGTGATCGGCCGTCTGCTTGAAGAAGTGACGCCCGCAGCGGCCGAGCAACCGGTGACGACGGGCAGTCCTGTGGCTGGCAAGACCGTGGTCTTCACCGGCTCGCTCGAAAAATTCACCCGCGACGAGGCGAAGGCAAGGGCCGAAAGCCTCGGCGCCAAGGTCGCGGGATCGGTATCGAAGAAGACCGACATCGTCGTTGCCGGTCCCGGCGCCGGCTCGAAGCTCGACAAGGCGCGCGAACTCGGCGTCCAGACGATGGATGAGGATGAGTGGCTGGCGCTGATTGGCGGGTGAGGAAGCCGGCGTCAGAATGCCCGCATCCTGTTCGGCGTTGCCTCGGCCTTGTGCGAGGATCTGCTGCGCCCGTTGCCAATGCTCCGGATAAGGCGGGCAAGACCAAGCACGACGAGGGATGCGGATAGACCCGTCCGACTCAGGTCCTCAGCCGCGCCATCGTATAGGCATCGGCATAATGTCCGGCGCGATATCCGAAAGCACGCAGATGCCCTTCCTTTTCGAAGCCGAACTTCTCGTAGAGAGCGATCGCAGCCGCGTTGTCGGTATATACGGTCAGTTCGAGCCGCTTGATGTCGAGCCAGTCGTCGGCTGCATCGACCATCGCGCCAAGCAGGATGCGGCCGAATCCGCGACCGGTGAAGTCGTCATGCACGCCCATGCCGAGGCTGGCGACGTGCTGGCGACGGCCGCTAAGGCGGTTGAGGCCGCAATTGCCGACGATCTTGCCATTTAGAGTCACGACAAGGTTGAGCGCGCCCGCCGACGGGTTTTCCATGTTCTTGCGGACCTCCTCAATCCGCTGGTAAGGCGGCCTCAGCGTGCCGGCCCGATAGCCCGGTAAATTTATAAGATCAGTGATCTCTTCGGCGTCGGAAAGACGCACGGCTCGCACGACGACACCGTCGGGCAGGGGCGCCCGGCCGCGGGGTTCATTCTCTTCATTTTCAGGCATGGCATCTCTCCTTGGGTTACAGCGAGGAGAGCCGGGATTTTTTGGAAAACCCTGCTCGCCTCGGCAGGGTTCTCGGGATGATCGGACGGCTAGTGACGCACCATCGCTCCCGCGTACCCTGGAGGGGTCGTGGCGATATGATGCATGGTATGCGTCACAGAGTTGATCATGCGCGAAAGTTTCCCCATCCGCGTGCAGATGTCAATAGGCCGGGATTTGCCTTCGCCTCCGGCTGACATTATGCCGGTAGGGCAGACGATTCGGATTTTACCCTTGAAGACCATTGCCATCGATTTCGAGACAGCCAACGAGCAGCGCGGCAGCGCCTGTTCTGTGGGGCTTGCCTGGATCGAAGAGGGTAGGGTGACGCGCGTCGAGGAGCGGCTGATCCGACCCAGAGACATGCGCTTTTCCGGCATGAACATCGCAATCCACGGAATTCGGCCGGAGCACGTCGAGGATGCGCCTGAATTTCCCGAGGTGATGGACGAGTTCTACGACGATATCAGCGGCGCGACGATGATCGCGCACAATGCGGCATTCGATTTCAGCGTCTGGCGGGCAAGCCTCGATCTCTATCGGCAGTCCTATCCTGAGCTGACCTATCTCTGCAGCCTGAAGATGGCGCAGCGCATCTGGCCGCATTTCCTCTCGCATCGGCTGAACCTGATCGCCGAGCATCTCGGGCTGCGCTTCATGCACCATAATGCCGCCGAGGATGCGGCGGTTTGCGCGGCCGCGGCGATCGAGATGGCGAGGGCGGTCAAGGCGAAGGCCGTGGAAGCGATCCCGGCGGTGATCGGTATGACGCCGGGGCGGCTGACGGCGCGTGGCTATGCGCCCTGCACCTGCCGGAAGGCCTGAACGCCCCGTAATAACGGCGATTTCTTGCAAAGCCCAGGTGCATGCTTATCTAGAATGCGGATCATCCAGGGAGCCGCCATGACCAAGCTTCGCACGTTTCTTCTCGCCGCATTTTCCTTCGCCGCTATTTCCGCGGGCGCTGCCTCGGCCGAGGTCGTCGGCAAGGTCGGGGTCGACTGGATCGGCAACGACATCATCGTCGAGGCACTCTCCGACCCGGAGGTCAAGGGCATCACTTGCCACGTCACCTATTTCGATCGCAGCCTGATCGATCGGTTCAAGAACGGCAACTGGTTCGAAGATCCGTCCAACAATTCGATCGCTTGCCGCCAGACCGGACCGATCGAGATCGGCAACATCGACCTCTCCAAGGACGGCAGCGAGGTGTTCCGCCAGGGCATGTCGCTGATCTGGAAGACGCTGGTTGTCAACCGCATCTACGACAAGGCCAACGACACGCTGATCTATCTCGCCCATTCGCGCCAATTGACCGATGGTTCGGCGAAGATGTCGATCTCGACCGTTCCGCTTTATGGGCAGAGCGTGACTTGGAAGAATGGGAAGCCATAGGGGCTGGAGATCCTTTCTTCTGATGTGCCGTCCGCCTCCTCATCCGACCCTTCGCGCCACCTTCTCTCCGCGGGGGAGAAGGGGTAAGCCGCATCGTCTCCGCATACTTGGCTTGGTGTGCTACGTCCCCTCTGTCCTTCGGGGTGAGGGGCCGCACACGCAAAGCATGCGTACTTTCTGACGAAAAACAAGAAAGGCCCGGACGAGCCGAGCCTTTGAATTCCGTATCTAAAGAATATCAAGCCGCCTGGTTCAACTCGTCGGCGATGACCGTATCGAGGTTGAGGAAGCAGACCATGGTCTTCTCGAGTGCGACGATGCCGCGACAGAAGGCGCGCTGGGCTTCCGGGATGATTTCCGGCGGCGGCTGCAGGTCTTCGCTCTTGATGGTCATCATGTCGGAAACCTGCTCGACCAGCAGACCGACCAGCTTGCCCGCGATATCGGTGACGATGATCGCCGAGCGCTCGGAAGGCTCGGTCATCTTCATGCCGAGGCGGCAGGCCATGTCGATGACCGGGATCACCGCGCCGCGCAGGTTGATGAGGCCCAACACGTAGGGCGGGGTATGCGGCATCGGCGTCACCGGCGCCCAACCGCGGATTTCGCGGATAGCCATGATGTCGATGCAGAATTCCTGATCGCCCAAGTGGAACGAAACGATTTCCAGATAGGCGCCCGACTGCTTGATGGCACTATTGTTCATGATCAGAATTCTTCCCAATTGTCCCCGGCGGGAGCGGCGATGGCTTTGGCGGCAGAACCGCCGTTGAATGCGCCCGCGACTTTGCCGATCAGGCTGCGTGCGGGAGAAGGTCTCGAATGCGAGGCGGCGGTTGCCTCTCGCGGCGTTTGCCGGGCGCTCATGCCCTCGCCGGTTTTGAACTGCTTGATCAGTTGCGTCAGATTTTCGGCGTCGACGGCGAGCGTATGGCTTGCGGCATTCGTCTCTTCCACCATGGCCGCGTTCTTCTGCGTGACCTGATCCATCTGGCTGATCGAAGTGTTGATTTCGTTCAATCCGACTGATTGTTCGCGCGCAGAGGTTACGATTGATTTAACATGTTCGTCGATGCGCAGAACATCCTCGCCGATCTGGCGAAGCGCTTCACCGGCGGCTGTCACCAGTTCGCCGCCGATCTTCACTTCCTCGCCCGATTTTCCGATCAAGGCCTTGATATCCTTGGCAGCACCCGCAGCACGGCCGGCGAGTTCGCGCACTTCCTGGGCGACGACGGCGAAGCCCTTGCCGGCCTCGCCGGCGCGTGCGGCCTCGACGCCGGCGTTGAGCGCGAGCAGGTTCGTCTGGAAGGCGATCTCGTCGATGACGTTGATGATCTTGCCGATCTCGCGGGAGGCGCCCTCGATTCGCTCCATCGCGGCCATCGCATCACCGACAACGATATCCGATTTCGCGGTATTTTCGCGGGTGTGGGAGACCATGTGGCCCACTTCCTCCGCGCGGCTGGTGGCGTTGCGGACGGTGGCGGTGATCTGATCGAGGGCGGCGGACGTCTCTTCCAGCGAGGCGGCCTGCTGTTCGGTGCGCTTGGCGAGATCGTCGGCGGCGGCGCGCATCTGGCGGCTGTTCGCCTCGATCGAGCTGCTGTTGATGGCGATGTCGCTCATCGCCTTGCGCAGCGTCGCGGTCGTCTGGTTGAAGTCCAGGCGCAAGCGCTCCAGCTCTTCGCGGAAAGGCTGGTCGATGGTCACGGTCACGTCGCCGCCCGAAAGGCGGGTAAGGCCGGCGCCAAGAGCGGCGACGGCGGCGCTGAGCGCCTCGGCGTCGGCGAGCTTGGCGGCTTCGCGGGCACGGTGCTCAGCATCGCTGCGCTGTCTGTCTGTCTGGGCCTGGGCTTCAAGGTCGCGCTTCTCGATCGCGGCGAGGCGGAAGCCGTCGGCGGCGCGAGCCATCTCGCCGATTTCATCGCCGCGGGTCTTTTCAGCGACGTTGCTGGCAAGATCGCCATTCATGATGCGCTGCATGCTTTCGCGCACGGCGCCGATGCCACGCCGGATCGAACCGCCATGGACATATTGCAGGACACCCATGATGAGGATGGCCAGGACGCCGAGGCCGATCTGCAGGATGAGGGCCTCTCGCGACACGGCATTGGCGAGCTCGACATGCTGCTGGGCGAAAACCGTGCCTTCAGCGGCGAGCTTGTCGAGGGTCGCGGTCAGCTCTTCGCCGGCGCCGTCGATCGCGTCGTCGATTTTGTCGAATTCCGCATCAGCCGCGCCCTGCTGAACCAGCGCGACGAGATCGACCTGTATTGCCTTGCCGATTGCGGCGACATCCGCGTCATAGCTCTTCAACAGGCTGTCGACTTGCATTTCATTCGCAAGAAGGTGCATCTCTTTCGAACCACCCGAAAGAGCAGTCAGCGAATCACCGATTAGTTTGATGCGCTCGGGTTCGACGGCCTTGCTGTCCTTGTCGACGATAATGTCCATCGCGGCTAAGACCATCGTCAGATTCGCAAGCCGCATGTCGCCGATATGGTTGACGCTGGCCTGGATCTCGCCGGCGCGGCGCAATGCCGTGTCGACCCGCATGTTCTCGTACCAGCCGACGCCGAGCATCGTTCCGAAACCGATGAAGGCCGCACCGCCCAGTGTCCAGAGCCGCTGGCTGACCGACAGGCTCTTGCGCACCGATGAATTCGTCATGAAAGACCCCTCCACAAACCGCTCGGGTTTATGTTTTTGCTACCCTCACGCGGCGTCCGGGGTTTTCGCCACTCGGCAGACTTCATGTCAGAACGGCTCGATCGAGCCGCACGCACTGCTAAATATAAAGATGACGATTTAAGCCTTTCCTAATGATGTTTCTCTTGAACTTATCTGTTCACCTTAAGAGCAAGTGGTTCAAATGATGCCGCTTTTTGATGTGCGCTATCGCGGTTCGACGATTTTTCCGCCCTGGACAGCTTCTGCCCTTGAGGCAATTAATCACGGGTCAGAAAACATATTCTTGAATTGCGCGCCTCCGCCTGAGGCTATAATCACGCCGGCGGGGCCATGACCGCCTCAGACTGAGGGCCACGCCAATGAAGACATTTCGCATCGCCGTTTGGATCGGTGTTCTGATACTTGCCGGAGTTCTCGGTGCGGTCAGGTGGTATCCCATGACATCTCAGGATGTCGTGGCGGAACCGCCATTCGGCGTGCCCTTCACGCTGGTTTCCCAGAGCGGCCAACCGATCACCGAGCAGGCGCTCCGCGGCAAGCCGACGGCGCTGTTCTTCGGCTTTACCCATTGCCCGGAAGTTTGCCCGACGACGCTGTTCGAACTGAACGGCTGGATGGAGAAGGTCGATCCCAATGGTGACAAGCTGCAGGCCTATTTTGTGACCGTCGATCCGGAGCGCGATACGCCCGAGATCATGAACGAGTACGTGTCCAACGTTTCCAAGCGAATTACCGGCATTTCGGGCCCACCGGACAAGATCACCGAGGTCATCAAGGGGTTCCGCGTCTATGCCAAGAAGGTGCCGGTCGACGAGAAGGATCCAAACGGCGACTATACGATGGATCATACTGCGTCGGTCTTCCTGCTCGATTCCGCCGGGCGGTTTTCCGGAACGATCGCCTATGGCGAAAATCCGGACACGGCGGTAAAGAAGCTGGAGAATCTCGTCCATAAGGGGTGATGGCTTCAGCGTGATGGGACGTTGGCTCGACCGATGGCGGGCAAGGGAAACGGGAAAGACCGCCTATCGTGAGTGAAATCCGCCTTTACGTGTCGACCACCGAAAGCCAGGCCGAAGCGATCCTCGATCTCCTGACCCAAGTCTTCGGCGAAGAAGACTTTGCCATCGGCACCACCGAAATCGATGAGAAGAAGGATATATGGGAGGCCTCGGTCTATATGATGGCCGAGGACGAGGCGGATGTGCGCTCCCGCATCGAGGCGGCGCTGAAGGTCGCTTTTCCCGATGCTCAGCTGTCGCGAGAAGTCATCCCGGATGTTGATTGGGTGGCGAAATCGCTGGAGGGCCTGAAGCCGGTCAGGGCGGGGCGCTTCCTGGTGCATGGCTCGCATGACCGAGACAAGGTCCGCTCCGGTGACATCGCCATCGAGATCGATGCCGGCCAAGCCTTCGGTACCGGCCATCACGGAACGACGGCCGGTTGCCTAGAGATGATCGATGCAGTGATGTGTTCGCGCCGGGTTCGCAATGCGCTTGATCTCGGCACAGGCAGTGGCGTCCTGGCGATCGCGGTGCGTAAGCTCAAAAACATCCCGGTGCTTGCGACCGATATCGATCCGATCGCAACGCTGGTCGCGGCTGAGAACGTACGACGCAATGGCATCGCGTCTGGCATCGTCACGAAGACCGCACCGGGGTTCCATTCGACGGCCTTCTCGGAGAATGGCCCCTTCGACCTCATCATCGCCAATATTCTCGCCCGGCCGTTGATCCGGATGGCGCCAAAGCTCGCCACGCATCTTGCGCCCGGCGGATCGGTGATCCTTTCAGGCATTCTCGCGTCACAACGGTGGAAGGTGATCGCCGCCTATAGCGGCGCGCGGCTCCGGCATGTCAGGACGATCTGGCGGAACGGCTGGGTGACGATTCATTTCGATCGGCCTTGAGGAGGGAGAGGATCGGGGCGACGGGTGCGACTTACTCCCTCTTCTCCCCGGCGGGGAGAAGATGCCCGAAGGGCAGATGAGGGGTGAGCGGCGAAGCCGCGAATCCGCTGAGCGCAAGCGAAGGACAATGAAGGGTGTGCCGTGCGGCACCCTCATCCGACCCTACGGCCACCTTCTTCCCCGCTGGGGAGAAGAGGGAACAAGTCGTGACCTCAGTTGTTCCACAGGATAGCGCGCTTCCCGTGCCGTTCTCAAAAGAAAAAGGCGGCGCCAGTGGCACCGCCTTGGACCGGTTTTCCGGCCAATGCCCGCGAGCTCGAAGGAGGAGGAGTGCTCAAGCAGGCTCTACTGCATTCCAATAGGCCGGTCCGGGAGGGAGGAGACGGACAGGCTTTAAGCTTAGAACGCGTAACTGGGGGCGCCCTGGTGGCGCGTGACGCGCTGGCCGGCGCCGAGAAGCTTGAGGCTGTCCTCGTTCTGCGGGCGGCGGGCGCCGATCACGTGACGCACAGTCTGGCGTTCGCCAGCCTGCACCGGGCTGCTGTATGCGAAGCGCGAGAGAGAGGCGGTCATTTCAAAAAATCCTTTGTTTACTGGTTCATTCGAACCGTTCGATGGCGTCTATATAGCTATTCTGAAATGCGGAGGCAGAGGGTTTTCCTCATGGGAGCCATGCGGCCAATGCATATAGCGTGCCAAACTAACTTTCGGCGTCACAGTTCCGTCAAAATGCCGAGCAGGCCCAACGGTTTCGCCTCGTTTCGTCGCTTTTTCTCCCCATCGATTTAAATTTCGCTAACATGACCGGCATCCCGTTAACCAGATTCGTTTCAACCATTCGGATTTCCAGCATGTTCCAGTCTTTCGAAGTCACCTCCACGCCGCAGTTCGGCAAGGAACGAGTTTCGGCGCTGCGCGCTACTTTCGATTCGCTAGGCATCGATGCTTTCCTCGTGCCGCGCGCCGATGAGTTCAACGGCGAATATGTTCCGGCCTGCTCCGAGCGGCTGGCATGGCTGACGGGTTTCACCGGCTCGGCGGGCATCGCGCTGATCCTGCGGACGCAGGCGATCGTCTTCGTCGACGGACGCTATGTAACGCAGCTCGCCGAACAAGTCGACGGCTCGGTGTTTTCGGGCGGCGATCTGGTGAACGAGCCGCCGCATGTCTGGCTTGCCGCAAACGGAACTAAGGGGCTGAGGCTCGGCATCGATCCCTGGCTTCACGCCGGCGCGGAAGTACGGCGTCTGGAAAGAGCACTGGCGGAGATCGGCGGGAGGTTGGTCTTCCTGCCGTACAATCCGCTCGACAGGTTGTGGAGCGATCGGCCTGCCGAGCCGCTCGGCGCCGTCACCATCCAGAATGTCGCCCAAGCCGGCGTGCTGGCAAGCGATAAGATTGCGACGATTGCCGCTGATCTTTCGAAGAAGAACCTCGCCGCGGTGCTGATTGCGGATCCCTCCTCGGTTGCCTGGATATTCAATCTCCGCGGTGCCGACGTGCCGCACACGCCGCATCCGCTGGCGCGCGCCATCATCCACGCCGACGGGCGGTCCGAACTCTTCCTGGACAAGCGCAAGACTGGAATCGAGACTGAGGCCTATCTCGGGCAGATATGCACGCAACTTCCGCCATCGGCGCTCGAAGAGAGGCTTGCTGCCGTTTCCAGGGATCGCCGCGTGCTGATCGATGCTGATATCGCCTCCCATGCGCTGGCGGAGATTATCCGCAAGGCGGGCGGCGAAGTGGTGGAGAGCGCCGACCCCGCTAAGCTGCCGCGCGCGGTGAAAAACGACGTGGAAATCAACGGCTCGGCCGCTGCACATCTGCAGGATGGAGCAGCGATGGTGGAATTCCTTTATTGGCTGTCGCAGGAGAAGCCGGGCAGCGTAAGCGAAATCGCCGCCGCCGAACATCTGGAAGCGGTGCGCGCTCGAGTCGGCCAGAGCATGCAGAACCCGCTGAAGGATATATCCTTCGATACGATCTCGGGCGCCGGCGAACATGCGGCGATCATGCATTATCGCGTCACCACCGAGACCAACCGGATGATCGAAGCAGGTGAACTTTTCCTGATCGATTCCGGTGCGCAATACATCAACGGCACGACCGATATTACCCGCACGGTCGGGATCGGCACGGTGTCAGAGGAGCATCGCCGTTTCTTCACGATGGTGCTCAAGGGAATGATCCAGATCAGCACGGCACGTTTCCCGAAGGGTACACGGGGCTGCGACCTCGATCCGCTGGCGCGGATCGCGCTGTGGCGGGCGGGCGCCGATTTTGCCCATGGCACAGGGCATGGGGTCGGCTCCTATCTCTCTGTGCATGAGGGGCCGCAGCGCATCTCCCGGCTTTCGACGCAGGAGCTGCTGCCCGGGATGATCCTTTCGAACGAGCCCGGTTATTACCGGCCTGGCAGCTTCGGCATCCGGATCGAGAACCTGATCTATGTGCGCGGCGCCGAGGAAATCGAAGGCGGCGACATGCCGATGCTCGGCTTCGAGACGCTGACCTTCTGCCCGATCGACCGCAACCTCGTCATTCCCGAGCTTCTGACCCATGATGAGCTGCATTGGTTCAACGACTATCACCGCCGCACATGCGAGGCGCTGATGCCGCTGATCCACGATCCCGACGTCAGGGCGTGGCTCGAAAACGCGACGCTGCCGCTCGAATATTAGGCAACAGACGGCGGAACACTGCTTTCGGGCTGCAAGGCCGCGCGCTTTCAGGCGCAAGGCCAGGGTTCAGGCGCCGATCGTGTAGCGCCATGCCATCACGACAACCCAAGCGGCAACCAGCATCCATGTATGGGAAATGCGCAGGCCGACGAAGAGGGCAACGATCAGCGCCAGTTTCGATTCCCAGCCGCCAATGAAGAAGGCAGGTGCGACAAGAGTGGTCAGTACGGCGGCCGGCACGGCGTTCAGCGCCGCTTCCATGCGCGGGGGAATGCTCTTCATTCGGGTGATGAGGATATAACCGCCGATGCGGGTGGCGAAGGTGGCGACTGCTGCCGCGAGTATTACGAGCGCCATATGGAGATCGAATTCCATGGCTCAGACCTCGTGCACTTCGGATTGAAGGGCGTCGGCTTCGAGATCCGGCACCTCGCGCGGCAGCGGCAGCAGGGCAGCCAGCACGATGCCGGCGGCCGCACCCAGGCTGACATGCCAGGGCGAGCCGACATAGCGGTAGGCGAGCACTGATGCTACCGCGCTGACGAGCGCCACCGGCAGGAAATTGTCGCGCTTGCGGAAGCCGAGGACGATGCCGAGGAAATAGGCCGGCAGCAAGATATCGAGTCCAATTGCCTTGGGATCGCCGATGAAGCCGCCGAGCAGGCCGCCGGCGACGCTGATCAGCACCCAGGGAATGTAGATGATGACGCCGAAGCCGAGATACCAGGCGAAGGTAAGCGGTTTGCCGGCTTCGCCCCGCTTGACTGCCTCGGCAAATTGCGGATCGACGAGGAGGAAAAAGGTGAAGAACTTCTGCACCGGGCTGAAATGGCCGATGTAGCGGGCTAAGGCCGCAGAATAGAGCACATGGCGGAAATTGACGGCGAGGATCGAAAGCACGATCAGCCAGGCATGAACCTGGTGGCCGAAGAGTTCGATTCCGACCATCTGGCTGGCACCGGCATAGACGGTGGCGCTCATGAAGGCCGCCTCGGAAAGCGACATGCCGTTTTCAACCGCCAGTGCTCCGAACAGCGCGCCAAAGGGCGCCGATGCCAGCGCAACGGCCGAGCCGCCCCGCAAACCTTCAACAAAGTCGGCGCGATTCATGTGAGTGTCCTGTTGGAAATTCAGGTTTTCCTTATGGGCTACAGTCTTCCGCGGCAATTGAATTTCGTTGATTGACCAATCGATTTCGCTGAAGCATCAACGCCGTGATTGCATTTGTCGGAGAACCAGGCATGCAGCAGATCGAATTTTCCAGGGAAGAAAAGACTGAGATCGTTTCACGCATCCGCGTTTATTTCGACCGCGAACTGGATCCCATCGGCACCCTTCCGGCCGAATTCCTGCTCGATTTTTTTACCGAGGAGATCGGGCCTTACTTCTACAATCGAGGGCTGAGAGATGCCCAGGCTGCCTTACTGAAGAGAATGGAAGACGTGGCCGAAGATATCCATCTTCTCGAGAGAGAGCAGAAATCCAGCGCCTGAAAATCAGACGGCAGGCCTGCTTAACGCCAAATTATGGCTGCGGCGATACGGTCGGCGCTTTCCTTCACCAGGTTGGTGTCATTTGGCCCTGATTGTCTCTGTTATTGATGAACCACGATCCGCCAGGCTTGCCAAGGCGATGCTCTTCCTCGCCTGGCTTGCGCTGGCGTCTGCGCTTTGCTGGTCCGAAACGGTATGGCGTGACGAAGTTCGCGCATTGTCACTGGCTCTTCAGGGAGACAATTTCGCCGCTATGCTTCGCCAACTGCAGGGTGAGGGGCATCCTGCCCTGTGGTATATCCTGCTGCGCGCCGCCTATGTCATAGTCGGCTCACCCGTCGTCTTGAAAATCGTCGCACTGACGATTGCGGCGGCCGCCGCCTACCTTCTTGTTTTCCGGTTGAAACTGCCCCTTCCCATCATGCTGCTGTCGCTGTTCAGCAGCTTCTCGATTTTCGATTATGCGGCAATGTCGCGAAATTACGGCATCAGCATGCTGGTGGTCTTCCTTGTCGTCCTGAGCTGGGAGAGGGGAGTACGCAACGGGATATTGCTCGGCTTTTTGTTTGCCTTGCTGGCAAATACCAATGTCCACTCGGTCGTCCTCGTCGGCGGCTTTCTCGCCTATTGGTTTTTCGATCTGGTTCTGGCGCGGCCAAGACCCCCTTTGAGCGCATATCGGGCCTTTGTGACAGCTGCTGCCATTGCCGCGGTCGGCGTTGTTCTGTGCGTCCTGACGGTCTATCCGACCTTCAACGATGCCGGGCAGAACGATCTCGCGGACAAGAATTTCGCTTTGCTTGTCCTTTCTGCCTTTACCGCGGCCAGTTCCTATTTCATGGCATTCTACCCCGACCGGGTCCTTGAACTGGTCGTGGCTGATCCATCGCTCGCCCGGATTTTCGCGTCGCTCATGGCTGTGCTCATCTATGGCAGTCTGTTGGGGCTGGCCAACCGGCGACCGGCGATGTTCGCAGCAGCACTGGTTCTCCTGGGGCTTTCCCTGCTTTTTACGCTCGTTTACCCAGGTAGCTACAGGCATCAGGCGCTCTGGCTGGTGTTCATGATCGCAATCACCGCTTTGACCCAGCCGCCTCGGGCCGGCCTCGCCGATGTTGCCGGCACCGAAGCTGCCAGCATCGTCGTGAAGATCGGGCGTCTTTGCTTCATGATATTGCTCGCACTGCAGGTCGCTTCCGGCATCGAGAGGGTCCATCAATTCCTTTTCACCGACATGCCGCTCAGCCGAGCCCAGGATCTCGGCTCGTTCATTCAATCTCGTCCTGATCTCGAGAATGCGATCATCATGGCGGATCCCGACTATCTCGTTGAAGCCTTGCCCTATTTCATTTCCAATCGCACCTATCTTCTAAGAGAGGAACGGTTCGGTGCCATTGTGCATTATACCCGCAATGCGCGGCTTTCTCTCAGCCTTGCCGACATTCTGCAGACGGCGCGGCAGTTGCAGCACAGCGAGCATGCCCCCGTCGTCATTCTTCTCTCACAGCGGCTTGACCGAATTGCCGCGCCGGTCTCATTGCGCGAAAGTTACAATTGGCTGCTGTCCCTGACGCCAGAGGACATTTCCGCATTCCGGAGCGAGACGACCCTCGTCAAGCGCTTCGGCCCCGTTGCCGGCAGCGATGAGACATTCGACGCCTATTTGTTGAAATAGTCGGCGATCGCAAGCTCATTGGCGCAAGGCATCTGCGCTTTTAATCACAGCGATGCCATGCGCCCGCATCTCGTCGATAGCGGCGGCAACACCTTCGGGGGTAATGCCGCGACTTGCATCCTCGATGAAGCGCACGCGCACACCAGGCATCATCTCGAGCGCGTCGAGCGCCGAGAACTTGACACAGTAATCGGTCGCCAGCCCGCAGATGTCGAGATCGGTGACACCCTGTTCCTGGAGAAAATTGGAAAGACCGGTCGAAGCATCCCGGTCATTGTCGCGGAATGCCGAATAGCTGTCGATCCTGGGATCCTCGCCCTTCTGCTGGATCAGGTCGATCTCTTCGGATCTCAGGTCCGGATGCAGTTCGGCGTCGAGCGTACCCTGGATACAGTGGTCGGGCCACATCATCTGTGGCTTGCCGGACAATTCGCCCATCTCGAAGGGAGCGGCGCCCGGATGGGCGGAGGCGAAACTGCCGTGGCCGGGCGGATGCCAGTCCTGCGAGGCGACGATCAAATCATATTTGCCGCTGTCGATCAGCCGGTTTGCGACGGGAACCACCTTGTCGCCGTCCGGCACCGGCAGATTGCCGCCGGGACAGAAGCCGTTTTGGATATCGACGAGCAGCAGCGCTTTCATCAAGGCCAATCCCTTCGCGTTATTGCAATGCAAATGCCAAATGCACCGAACACACCACTAGTGGATTTCCCAGCGCGGGTGCGCAAGTGTTAATTCTAGTACCTCCGGTAGTGGCTGGTCGAAAAAGCACACGCTAATGCAACCGTGGATATTGGTCGCGCTGACTCTCCTCTCGAAATGGCGGGAGCAGAAGTTTTTACGCTGCGGGATCTCCCCGGCAGAGCCTCATTTTCCCGGTGTCAGCCTTCATCGGTTTACCGGCTGAGGTGCTGCAGCACCGTCTTCGACGGCGACGTCCGCTCGAGCTTGCCCGCCGCCGCGATTTCTGCCTTCTTGGCTCATCAGCAAATCGAGATTGAAGCCATGTCCGAGCCTCAAGCAGATGAAAAGATCGATGCCGCCTTCCGAAATGGCTCGCTGACTGCGACCGGGATCATTCTTGGTTTCTCCCTCAATTTCATCAGTCTCTGGGTGTCCAATCCCAATGACTGGAGCCGCGTCGATCTGCTGCCGATGTCGTTCCTGACCGTCGGTATCGCCATTCAGGTGAAGGTGTTTGCCGATCTGCTCGCGCGCGACTCCCTGCTCGCCGCAAAATATGACCGGGCTCGGCGACTGTTCCTGATCGGGCTGTCGATCGTCGCCGTCGGAATGGGGATCGCCCTGCTGAACGATATTCTCGGACTCAGCAGTATGCGGATGTTCGGGTAAGGGTTCCCACGCGGTATCACCGCAAATCACACGCGCTCGACGAACCCGTCCAGCACCCGTTTCTGGCCGGCGCGATCGAAATCGATCGTCAGCTTGTTGCCTTCGATGCCGGTGATGTTGCCGTTGCCGAACTTTAAGTGGAAGACGCGGTCGCCGAGGGTGAAGCGCGACGGCTCCGAGGACGTGGACTTCGCCACCAGTTCGCCGTCGATCATGCGCCCCTTCGGGCCGCTTTCGCCGTAACCGATGCGTTCGACGGCGTGGCCGGAGCGGGTGCCCCAATTATCGCGGGTGGCGTCGGTCCTGTTGGCCTGCGCACGTTTCCAGCCGGGGGTCGAATAGGAGTTGGCGAAAGGTTCGGCCTTGTCGAAGCGGGACTGGCCGTAGCCGCCGCGGCCGTAACCGCCATAGCTCTGTTCCATCTCGGCGACCTCGACATGGCTCTCCGGCAGTTCGTCCAGGAAACGCGAGGGCAGGGTCGATTGCCAGAGACCGTGAATGCGGCGGTTGGAGACGAACCAGATGTGGCAGCGGCGTTTGGCGCGGGTAATGCCGACATAGGCGAGACGGCGTTCCTCCTCCAGGCCGGCGCGGCCGCTTTCATCGAGCGAGCGCTGGTGCGGAAAAAGGCCTTCCTCCCAGCCGGGCAGGAAGACCGTGTCGAATTCCAGGCCTTTGGCCGAGTGCAGCGTCATGATCGAGACGGCGTCGAGGTTCTCGTTGGTCTCGGCGTCCATGACGAGCGATACGTGCTCAAGGAAGCCGCGCATCGACTCGAAGCTTTCCATCGAGCGGATCAGTTCCTTCAGGTTTTCCAGTCGACCCGGGGCTTCGGCGCTCTTGTCGTTCTTCCACATGTCGGTATAGCCGGACTCTTCGAGGATCTGCTCGGCAAGTTCGGTATGCGGTGTGTTTTCAAGCAGCTCCTGCCATCGGCGGAAGGATTGAATCACGTCGAAGAGGGCTTTGCGCGCCTTTGGCTTCAGCTCGTCCGTTTCGATGATGTCGGCCGCTGCCGCCAGCATCGGGATGTCGCGGGCGCGGGCATAATCATGCAGCGCACGCACCGTTGTATCGCCGAGGCCACGCTTCGGCGTGTTGATGATGCGCTCGAAGGCGAGGTCGTCGGCCGGTTGTGCGACGAGCCGGAAATAGGCCATGGCATCGCGGATTTCGAGGCGCTCATAGAAGCGCGGGCCGCCAATGACTCGGTAGTTGAGGCCAAGGGTGACGAAGCGATCTTCGAATTCGCGCATCTGGAAGGAGGCGCGCACCAGGATCGCCATGTCGTTCAGCAGATGCTTGCTGCGCTGGAGTTGCTCGATCTCCTCGCCAATGGCGCGAGCTTCCTCCTCGGAGTCCCAGGAGGCGTGAACCTGCACCTTGACGTCATCGGGATCGGTGCGATCGGTGAACAACGTCTTGCCCAGACGCCCTTCATTATGGGCGATCAGATGGGCGGCGGCACCGAGGATATGTTCGGTCGATCGGTAGTTGCGCTCGAGCTTGATCACCTTGGCGCCGGGGAAATCCTTCTCGAAGCGAAGAATATTGTCGACCTCCGCACCGCGCCAGCCATAGATCGACTGGTCGTCGTCACCGACGCAGCAGACATTCTGCGGCTCGCCCTTGCTGCGCTGGGCCAGCAGCCTCAGCCACATATATTGGGCGGTGTTGGTATCCTGATATTCGTCGACGAGGATATAGCGGAAGCGGCCGTGATATTCCTTTAGGAGATCCGGATTCTTGCGGAAGATCGCGATCGGATGCATTAGCAGGTCGCCGAAATCGCAGGCGTTCAGCGTCGACAAGCGCGCCTGATAGGCGAAATAGAGATCGCGGCCGCGGCCATTGGCGAAGGCGCGGGCATCGCCTTCGGGAATATCGGCCGGGCCGAGGCCCTTGTTCTTCCAGGTGTCGATCATGCCGGCGAACTGCTTTGCCGGCCAGCGCTTGTCGTCGAGACCTTCGGCCTGGATCAACTGCTTGATCAGGCGGACGACGTCATCGGTGTCGAGGATGGTGAAATCGGAACTGAGGCCAACCAGCTCGGCGTGGCGGCGCAGAAGCTTGACGCCGATCGAATGGAAGGTGCCGAGCCAGGGCATGCCTTCGACGGCGCCGCCGACGAGCAGGGCGATGCGCTCCTTCATCTCGCGCGCGGCCTTGTTGGTAAAGGTGACGGCGAGGATCTGCGACGGGAAGGCGCGGCCGGTGTTGAGGATATGGGCGATGCGGGTCGTCAGCACGCGTGTCTTTCCGGTGCCGGCGCCGGCGAGCACGAGGACAGGACCTTCCAGCGTTTCGACGGCTTCAGTCTGTTCCGGGTTCAGTCCAGCGAGATAATCCGGCCGCTTGCCGCCCTCGCGCGCCGCCATGGCGCGGGCGGCGATGCCGCCGCCAGCGGCGGGTCTTCCGGCTGCAGCGACGGACGGCTGCGGCTTGCGCGCCACTTCGCCGGGCTCTTCGTCGAAGAAGGGAATATCGTCGAAACTATTGCTCATGGCGCGTAATGTAGTGATTCGGGAAGGAAAGACCAGAAAAGATGTTCTGCTTTCATTCCCGAACCACCACTATTGCCTGGGTGCGGGTGGCGAGGCTGCCGCGGGTGAGCGGGCGAAAAATTTCGATCGCAGCCTGTCGGAACCGGCGCCGACCAGACGTCCTCGAAGCACGGACAGAAGTCCGGGATACTCGCCAACAAGGAGGCTGTCTATGCCGAAGGTCATTTCAAATCTCTGGTTCGCCGAGCAGGCACGCGAAGCCGTCGAATTCTACGTGTCGATCATTCCGGATTCCACGATCGGCCGCACCACCATACTTCCGGCGGAAACGCCGAGCGGCCCTCCTGGCAGTGTCGAGCTGATCGAGTTCACGCTTGGCGACCAGGCTTTCCTGGCGATGAAGGCCGGTCCACTCGACAGCTTCAACCATTCCTTTTCGATCGCCATCCTTCTGGAAAGCCAAGCGGAGATCGATCGGATATGGGATGCTTTCCTCGCCAATGGCGGCATGCCGGAGGCCTGCGGCTGGCTGAAGGACCGCTGGGGTCTTTCCTGGCAGATCGTCCCGCGCGCTCTCTCCGAGATGATCGCCGACGAAGATCGCGAGCGGGCAAGGCGCGTCACCGAAGTCATGCTTGGCATGGTCAAGATCGATGTGGCTGCGCTGGAGAAGGCATTCAATGGCTAAGAGCGCTGGAGACGCATGATCGAGACGACGGGCGCATCGTGACGATTCGCCCGGTTTCATCCCACGGCGAGCGCGCTCTGGCACCCCTGACGTCAGCGCCAGCTTGCTCTCACCGGCGGCTAACGTCGAATTTCCACGGCTCGAATCACGGGCGCCATTGCACACCTTTTTGACATTCATGTCACGTCGCTAAATGTGCTGATATGCCAACGACCCCTTTCTCAACTAGAATGAGAAACAGTTTCGTGGAGTAAAAAAATACCGGTGCATGCACAATTTTGTGCATTGCTACAAACGGAACGTCAGCGTCGAATATACCTACGAAACTATTGATTCTAAGGAACGCCGTGGCCATCTCGATGGTTATACGGCTTAGAGCCTGCGGCATAACCTTAATGGAGGTCCCATGCTGAGTGAATCCGTATTCGATGCGTTCACACGCAGTTATGAAGCGCGCCGCGAAAGCGACATGTCGGTTTCGGAATATCTCGATCTCTGCAAAACCGATCCGATCGCCTATGCCAATGCGACCGAGCGTCTGCTCGCGGCAATAGGTGAGCCGCAGATGGTTGACACTGCCAAGGATGCGCGCCTCGGCAGAATCTTCATGAACAGGACCATCCGGGTTTATCCGGCCTTTGCCGGTTTTCACGGTATGGAAGAGACAATCGAACGCATCGTCTCCTTCTTTCGGCATGCAGCGCAGGGGCTCGAGGAGCGCAAGCAAATTCTTTATCTGCTCGGTCCGGTCGGGGGCGGCAAGTCCTCGCTGGCTGAGCGGCTGAAGCAGTTGATGGAAGTGCATCCGATCTATGTGCTGAAAGCCGGTGACGAGATCAGTCCCGTGTTCGAAAGCCCGCTCAACCTCTTCGATCCGGAGACGATGGGCCCGCTCCTGCAGGAGCAGTATGGAATCCCGCAGCGGCGGCTGAACGGATTGATGAGCCCGTGGTGCCTGAAGCGGCTCGACGATTTCGGAGGCGATATTTCTCGATTTCGCGTCGTCAGGATACAACCTTCGCGATTGCGCCAGATCGCAATCGCGAAGACCGAGCCAGGCGATGAGAACAACCAGGACATCTCCTCGTTGGTCGGCAAGGTAGATATCCGCAAGCTGGAAACCTACTCTCAGAACGATCCGGATGCCTACAGCTATTCGGGCGGGCTGAACCGGGCCAATCAGGGCGTGCTCGAATTCGTCGAGATGTTCAAGGCGCCGATCAAGATGCTGCACCCGCTGCTGACGGCAACGCAGGAGGGCAATTATATCGGCTCCGAGAATATCGGTGCCATACCTTTCTCCGGCATCGTCCTTGCTCATTCGAACGAGGCGGAGTGGCAGACCTTTAAGGCCAACAAGAACAATGAGGCCTTTATCGACCGTATCTGTGTGATCAAAGTGCCCTATTGCCTGAGGGTGACAGAGGAACAGAAGATCTACGAAAAACTGATCGAGGGATCGGAACTGGTGGATGCTCCATGCGCCCCGGCAACGCTCGAAATGCTGGCGCGTTTCTCCGTCCTTTCACGGCTGCGCAAGCACGAAAATTCGACCTTCTTCTCGAAGATGCGCACCTATGACGGGGAGAGCCTGAAAGAAAGCGATCCGCGCGCCCGCAGTGTCCAGGAATACCGGGATGCTGCCGGCATCGACGAAGGCATGGACGGGATATCAACTCGCTTCGCCTTCAAAGTGCTCGCCTCCACCTTCAATCACGACACCACCGATATCGGCGCCGATCCCGTCCATCTGATGTATGTGCTGGAACAGGCGATCCGTCGCGAGCAATTCCCGGATGATGTCGAGAAGCGCTATCTGGAATTCATCAAGGCCGATCTTGCGCCACGCTACGCAGAGTTCATTGGCAACGAGATTCAGAAAGCCTATCTTGAATCCTATTCGGACTACGGACAGAATCTGTTCGACCGTTATGTAGATTATGCCGACGCCTGGATCGAAGATGTGGACTTCAAGGATCCCGATACTGGTCAGCTTCTCGACCGCGAGCTCCTCAATCAGGAGCTGACGAAGATCGAAAAGCCGGCGGGAATCGCCAATCCGAAGGATTTCCGCAACGAAATCGTCAAGTTCTCGCTGAGATCGCGGGCAGCCAATGGCGGAAAAAATCCGTCATGGACGAGCTACGAGAAAATCCGGGAAGTCATCGAGAAGCGTATGTTCTCGCAGGTCGAAGATCTCTTGCCGGTCATTTCCTTCGGATCGAAGAAGGATTCGGAAACAGAAAAGAAGCATAGCGAATTCGTCTCGCGCATGGCCGCGCGAGGTTACACGGAACGGCAGGTTCGGCGCCTCGTCGAATGGTACATGCGCGTCAAACAGGCAAGTTAATGCGGAGCCATTATGCACATTGTCGACCGGCGGCTAAATCCGCGCGGTAAAAGTCTGGAAAATCGTCAGCGGTTCCTTCGACGCATGAAGGGAGCCGTGCAGCAGGCGGTGAAACGTTCGCTGCAAAATCGAAACATTCGAGACGTGCTCGACGGCGGGGAGATCAGCCTGCCGATCGATGGAATGGCCGAACCAAGCTTTCGACGGGGCGAAGGCGGCATCGCCGACCACATCCTGCCTGGGAACCGAGCTTTTGTCGAAGGGGACATCATTCCGCGGCCGCCGGGCGGGAAGGGCGGAAAACCAAAAGATGCAGGCGAAGGTGACGGTGAGGACGGCTTCCGCTTCGTACTGACGCGGGAGGAATTCCTCGATGTGTTCCTTGACGACCTCGAATTGCCAGACCTCGCCAAGCGGCGTCTAGCCGAAACCGAGGAGGAAACTCCGTTCCGGGCCGGCTATTCCGTATCAGGGTCGCCTTCCAACATTGCTGTCGGCCGCACGACGAAGCTGGCAATGATGCGCCGCGTTGCGCTTGGCCGCCCACGCCGCGAAGAAATCGAAGCCCTGCAGCGACAGATAGAGGAATGCCAGGACGAGGAGACCCGTCTGGCGCTTGAGACAAAACTCAAAGCCCTGACGGAAAAAAGCCGGCGCATTCCCTATATCGATCCGCTTGATGTCCGCTATCGCCGCTTCGAAAACGAGCCGAAGCCAGTCGCGAAAGCGGTGATGTTCTGCCTGATGGACGTGTCAGGCTCCATGTCGGAGCACATGAAGGACCTCGCGAAGCGATTCTATCTGCTGCTCTACCTTTTCCTGTCGAAACGCTACAAGAAGGTGGAAATCGTCTTCATCCGTCATACCGACAGAGCTGAGGAGGTCGATGAGGAAACCTTCTTCTACGGCCCGGCGACGGGTGGCACGCTGGTTTCGAGTGCGCTTGCCGCAATGCGGGCAATTATCGCAGCGCGTTTCGACCCGGCGGAGTGGAATATTTATGGTGCCCAGGCCTCGGATGGCGACAACGCCCATTCGGACGGAAATCTGACCGGGCAGCTGCTGCGCGAGATTTTGCCGCTATGCCAGTATTTCGCCTATATCGAAGTCGGCGAGGAGGGCGGCGATTCTTCAATATCGCGATCGCCGCTGTGGATGCTCTATGATGGGATCCGTTCCGAACCGCTGCCGCTTTCAATGCGCAAGGTCTGCCGGCGAAGCGAAATATTCCCTGTTTTCCACGATCTCTTCCAGAAACGTGAGGCACAGTCGAAGGTGACGCCATGACCATGACGGTGAGGCCAAGAGAGCGGCTCCTATTCGAGGGGGCCGACTGGGACTTTGCAACGCTGCAGCGCATCCACGATGCGTGCGAAGAGATCGCGCTCGGTGAACTCGGCCTCGATGTCTATCCGAACCAGATCGAAGTCATTACCTCGGAGCAGATGCTGGATGCCTATTCCTCAACCGGCATGCCGCTCTTTTACCGTCATTGGTCCTTCGGAAAGCACTTCGCGCATCACGAGACCTTCTACCGCCGCGGGATGCGTGATCTTGCCTACGAGATCGTCATCAACAGCTCTCCCTGCATCTCCTATCTGATGGAGGAAAACACGGCGACGATGCAGACGCTCGTCACCGCCCATGCGGCCTTCGGCCACAATCACTTCTTCAAGAACAACTATCTCTTCAAGCTCTGGACCGATGCCGAGGGAATTCTTGATTATCTCGATTTCGCCAAGGGTTATATCACCCGCTGCGAAGAGCGCTACGGCGAGACGGCGGTCGAAAGAACGCTCGATGCGGCGCATGCGCTCATGTCGCATGGGGTGCATCGATATGCCGGCAAGACCACCATCGACCTTCGCCAGGAGGAGAAGCGGGAACAGGAGCGTCGCGCCCACGAGGAGCAGATGTTCAACGATCTGTGGCGCACGGTTCCCGTCGGGAAGGCGAAGAAGACGGGTGACATAGGCTTGGAAAAGCGGCGCGCCGCGCTCGGTCTCCCGCAGGATAATATCCTCTATTTTCTCGAGAAATCTGCGCCCCGGCTGCAGCCGTGGCAGCGAGAGATCCTTCGAATCGTGCGCCACGTCGCGCAATATTTCCATCCCCAGCGGCAGACCAAGGTGATGAACGAGGGAACCGCCACCTTCGTCCACTATCAGATCATGAACCGACTTCACGAGCGGGGGCAGATCAGCGACGGCAACTTCCTCGAATTCCTGAAGTCGCACGCCAATGTCGTCTTCCAGCCAAACTACGACGATCGGCGGTTCTCGGGTTTCAATCCCTATGCGCTTGGTTTTGCGATGATGCAGGACATCGAGAGAATCGTCACGAAGCCGACGGAAGAGGACCGGGCATGGTTTCCCGATATCGCGGGAAGAGGCGACGCGATGGGGGTCCTGCGCGACATCTGGGCGAATTACCGCGACGAAAGTTTCATCAGCCAGTTCCTTAGTCCGAACCTGATCCGGCGGTTTCGGCTGTTCCATCTCTACGACGACCCGGAACAGACCGAAGGTGTGCTGGTTTCGGCAATTCACAATGAACGCGGCTATCTGCGCATTCGCCGCCAGCTCTCCCGCGAATACGATATCGGTTGGACCGATCCGGCAATCGATATCGTCGATGTCGATCTCGCCGGCGACCGTCGCCTGTTGCTGCAGCATATCGTCATGAACGGCTGCTATCTGCAGGAAGGTGACACGAAGCTTGTCCTGCAACATCTTGCCGACCTTTGGGGCTACGATGTGCTGCTTCAGGAAATCGACGGTTCGAGCAGCGTGGCGAAGGAACACACGGCAAGCCCGCGCAAGATCGTTCAATGATCCGGTTTTTTGCAACGTGTCGGGCTAAAGGGCATCGTACGCCTCCATCATTTGTCCGCATCCGGCGGCGATCGGCAATTATCGATGGCAACAAACACAAAGGCTGCGTAATTTAACGCCGCTGCAATCGTTCATATTGGTCTCCACTCAACCCAATTCCACCTTGCGGCGACCTTTCGGGATAGCGCAAAGGCGAGCGACAATGAGTGAAACGCGGCGGAAGCTGACGACGATCTTCTGTGCTGACGTGCAAGACTACACACGGCTGATGGGGGCCGACGAGGAGGGGACGCTTGCGACGCTGAAGCGCTGCCGCGACGCGATGGCACATTTGATCGAGGGCCATGGCGGCCGCGTCGTCAACACCTGGGGCGACGGACTGATCGCCGAGTTTCCGAGCGTCGTCGAAGCCGTGCGCGCGGCCGTCGATACCCAGAACGAACTTGCCGGCTTCAATGCCGGCCGCCCGAGCGACGGGCGCATGCTCTTCCGCATCGGCATCAATCTCGGCGACGTGATCGTCGAAGGCGATGACATTTATGGCGACGGCGTCAATATCGCCGCGCGGCTGCAGACGTCGGCTTCGCCCGGAGGCATCGTAATATCAAGCACCGTCTACGATCAGGTGCGCAACAAGGTGGCTGTTGGTTTCGAGTTTCTCGGGCCGCTGACGGTGAAGAACGTCGACGAGGGCGTGCCGAGCTACGCGGTCAAGATCGGTGAGGGAGGCGACGAAACGCCGCCTGCCGAACGACCCGCCGCCCGGCAACAGCCAGCCGCCGCCGTCACGGCCGAGGCAAGGCCGGTGTCCGGCGGACGGAGGTTGTTTGCCGTGCTTGGCGTCATCGCCGTCGTGCTGATCTTCATCAATCTCCTGTCGTGGCAGGGTGTTTTCTGGGCGCGCTTTCCACTGCTTGCGATAGCCGTTGTTGCAGCGCTCGCCTGGAATCGTGAACAGACGCGTTTCGACCGCAGGATGGCCACGCTCGCGATTGTGGCGCTCGGCATCATCGGCATCAACGTCCTCACCTGGAGCGGGACCTTCTGGGCGGTTTGGCCCATACTGGGGATCGCAGCGACCATCGGCCTGCGGTGGTCGCTGCGTCGATAGCTAGTTCTTCACTGGTTTTGATGGTTATCTCGCTTCAGTAACGACGGCGACAAGAGGTTTTCGAGTTTCGTTCAAGCAAAAGTGAGCGGCCAGGTTATTTCCAATCTTCGCTGATATTACAAATCGGTAATGCCGGCCGCTTATGCTTGTCGGTAAGCTGTAAACGCGCGATATTGTCGCATCAGATGGGAAGCTTGATCCCGCAGCGCCTCTTTCGACCGACCCTGGTCCAACCTCGAGTCCCTCCGGAGACGTGAATGGCCTTTTGGAAGCAGTTTATACTTTCGCTCATCGTCATCATTGCCGGTTTTGCCGCGTGGGTTTTCTTTGCGCCCGGCGCCGGCGATAAGATGCGCGATGCAGGCATTCCGGATAGCCTCATTTCCATGATCGCGCCTCAGGCTCCTGAAACAGCCGATGCCGGCGCTTCCGCTGGGGCCCAGGGACAACGGGGCGAAGGGCAAGGACAGGGTCAAAACCGCCGCGGCGGCGGGCGCAACAGCGCCATTCTCGTCGCGACGGAAGCCGTCGTCCAGGGCGTCGTCAACGACCGGCTGAATGCCATCGGTACAGGCGATGCGATCCGTTCCGTCGCGGTGACGCCGCAGGCATCGGGCACGATCCGCGAAATCCTCATCAAGTCGGGCGACAGGGTGAAGGCCGGGCAGGTGCTCGCCAAGCTCGACAGCGAGGAGCAGGTGATCGCCCGCGGCCAGGCGGACGTGGCGGTGAAGGCCGCGGTCGAGAAATCCAATCTCTATCACAACATCAAGTCCAGCGTGTCGCGCATGGACGTCTTCGATTCCGAGATCGCCGAGCAGGGCGCGCGACTGCAGTTGCAGGCCGCCGAACTCAATCTCGCCCGACGCAACATCACGGCCCCGATCGACGGCATCGTCGGCATCGTGCCCGTCAATATCGGCGACAATGTCACGACGTCAACGCCAATCGTCACACTGGACGATCGGTCGGAAATCCTCGTCGATTTCTGGGTGCCGGAGCGCTTTGCCAACACGGTTGCGGTCGGCCAGCCGGTTGAGGCGATGTCGGTGGCAAGACCGGGGCAGATGTTTTCCGGCGTGATCGAGGCTGTCGACAACCGCATTGATGCGGCAAGCCGCACGCTGCGCCTGCGCGCCCGCATCGACAATGCCTCCGACGAGCTGCGCGCCGGCATGTCCTTCAGCGTCAGCATGAAATTCCCTGGCGACAAATATCCGGCGGTCGATCCGCAGTCGGTGCAGTGGGATTCGCAAGGGTCCTTCGTCTGGCGCGTGATCGACGACAAGTCGCACAAGGTGCGCGTGAGCGTCGTGCAGCGCAATCCCGACTTCATCCTCGTCAAGGCCGACCTCAAGGACGGCGACAAGATCGTGACGCAGGGCCTGCAGCGCGTGCGTGAGGGTGGCGCGGTGCGTGTTTCCGCCGATGTTGCCGCGAGTGGGGAGGTCGCCACCCAATGAACGTGACGGAACTGCCTGAGGACCGAGCGTCGGGCATGCAGAGTTTCACCGCCCTTTTCGTTCGCCGGCCGATCCTGGCGCTGGTGTTCAATACGCTGATGGTCGTCGCCGGCCTTGCAGCCTATGTCGGCGTCGAGGTGCGGGAGCTGCCTGATGTCGACCGTCCCGTCGTCACCGTGCGCACCACTTTCGACGGCGCTTCACCGCAGACGATCGACCAGGAACTGACCAAGGTGATCGAGGGTGCAGTCGCCCGCGTCAGCGGCCTGAAGTCGATCTCCTCGACCTCTTCCTTCGGCCAGAGCCGGGTGACGCTCGAATTCTCCGATGCGATCGATCTCGCGGTCGCCGCCAACGACGTGCGCGATGCGATCGGCCGCATCACGCAGAACCTGCCAGACGAGGCAGATGCGCCGCAGATCGTCAAGGCGGATTCGGATTCTTCCCCGATCGTGCGCCTTGCCGTCACCTCCACCAAGCTCAACATGGACGACCTGACGCAGCTCGTCGAGAACGAGGTGATCGATCGCCTCGCCTCGGTCGATGGCGTCGCGGATGTCGAGGAATATGGCGACCAGGAGAAGGTCTTCCGCGTCGATGTCGATCAGGGGGCGCTCGCCAGCCGCGGGCTCACCATTGGCGACCTTACCAAGGCGCTCGACAATGCCGCGCTCGACGTGCCGGCCGGCTCGCTGAAGAGCGCGACGCAGGATATCGTCGTGCGTGCCACCGCCAATCTGCAGACGCCGGCGGATTTTTCCGATGTCATGCTGCAAGACCGCGTCCGGCTGGGCGATGTCGCGACGGTGACGCTCGGGCCGCGCGACGGCGATACGGCGCTGCGCTCGAACGGCAAGCCCGGCATCGGCCTTGGCATCATCCGTCAGGCGCAGTCGAATACGCTCAATATTTCGACCGGCATCAAGGCGGCCGTCGAGCAGCTGTCGAAGACGCTGCCCGAGGGAACGACGATCGCCATCACCAGCGACGATGCGGTCTTCATCCAGGGCGCGATCCATGAGGTGGTGCTGGCGCTGGTGCTTGCCGCCGTCATCGTCACCGCGGTTATCTATCTCTTCCTGCGCGACTGGCGGGCAACGCTGATCCCGGCCGTCAGCATGCCCGTGGCGCTGATCGGCACGCTGGCGGCAATTTACATGGTCGGTTTCTCGATCAACATCCTGACGCTGCTCGCCATCGTGCTGGCGACCGGCCTCGTCGTCGACGACGCGATTGTGGTGCTCGAAAACATCGTGCGCCGGCGCGCCGAGGGCATGGGACCGCGCGCGGCCGCCGTGCTCGGCACGCGCGAAGTGTTCTTCGCAGTTATCGCCACGACAGCGACGCTGGCGGCCGTCTTCATCCCGCTTTCGTTCCTGCCGGGGCAGGTCGGCGGTCTCTTCCGCGAATTCGGCTTTGTACTCGCCTTCTCGGTAGGACTATCGTCGATCGTGGCGCTGACGCTCTGCCCGATGCTCGCCTCGCGCATGCTGACGAAGCCGATGATTGAGGATCACGGAGCGCTCGGTCGCTTCGGCGGCGCGCTCGCCCGTTGCTACAAATGGGCACTGCACGGATGCCTCAACGCGCCCTTCGTGGTTATCCTGGTCTCGTTGATGTTTGCCGGCGCGGCGCTCATCGCCTTCTCGACGGTCAAGAGCGAGCTCACGCCGGAAGAAGACCGGTCACTGGTGATGATGCGGCTGACGTCGCCGCAGGGATCGAGCCTCGAATATACCCGCGACAAGATGCAGCTCGTCGAGGAATATCTGCAGCCGCTGGTCGATAGCGGCGACATCCGCAACGTCTTCTCGATCTCCGGGCAGGGCGGCTCGCTGAACAGCGGCTTCATGGTGCTGACGCTTGCTCCCTGGGGAGAGCGTCACCGGACGCAGGCCGAGATCGTCGGCGACATCAATCAGGCGGCGGCGAAGGTGCCGGCGCTGCGCGGCAACGCCATATCTTCCAACAGCCTGCGCATCCGCGGCGCCGGCAGCGGTGTGCAGATGGCGCTTGTTGGTAACGATCACGAGGCGCTGACGGCGGCGGCCGCCAAGCTGGTGCAGGCGCTCGACGCCACCGGCCGATACGATACGCCGCGGCTCACCAATGAGCCCAGTCAAGCGCAGGTGTCGGTGGCGATCGACCGCGAGCGTGCTTCCGATCTCGGCATCGACATCACGGGGCTGTCGACGGCGATCCAGTCGCTGCTCGAAGGGCGCTCGGTGGTCGATGTCTTCGTCGACGGCGAATCCTATCCCGTGCTTTTGACTTCGACGACGCGGCCTATCGATGATCCCACGGATCTCGAAAACGTGTTCCTGAAAACCGGTGACGGCAAGATCGTGCCGATGTCCGTCATCGCCACGATGAAGGAAGGATCGGTCGCGCCGCAGCTGAACCGCGAGCAGCAGCTCGCCTCCGTCGCGATCACCGCCGGCCTCAAGAACGGCATGTCGCTCGGCGATGCCGTGAGACAGGTGACGGAACTTGCCGAGCCCCTGCTGCCGCCCGGCGCACGTTTGCTGCCGCTTGCGGAAGCCGCGACGCTGGAAGAGAATTCGAGCGGCATGGCGCTGACCTTCGGGTTTGCCATCGTCATCATCTTCCTGGTACTCGCCGCCCAGTTCGAAAGCGTGCTCTCCTCGGTAATCATAATGTCGACGGTGCCGCTCGGCCTTGCCTGCGCCGTCTTCGCTTTGATCATCACCGGTTCCAGCCTGAACATCTACAGCCAGATCGGCCTGGTGCTGCTCGTCGGCGTGATGGCGAAGAACGGCATCCTGATCGTCGAATTCGCCAATCAGTTGCGTGACAGGGGCGAGAACGTGCGCTCTTCGATCGAGAAGGCCTGCGCGCTGCGCCTTCGCCCCGTGATGATGACGATGATCGCCACCATCCTCGGCGGCGTGCCGCTGGTCTTTGCCCACGGCGCGGGTGCGGAAGCGCGCGTGGCGCTCGGCTGGGTGATCGTCGGCGGCCTGGGCTTCGCGACGCTGGTGACGCTGTTCATCACGCCGGTCGCCTATCTCCTGCTTGCTCGCTTCGCCAAGCCGCATGCCCACGAGGAGGCGCGCCTGCACGAGGAGATGTCGGTCGCGACGAGGCTGCCCCCGGCCCCCAACGAGGAGCAGCTGCAGGCCGCCGAGTAAGCCTTCCATGCGCATTGAACACGCCGCCGGATTGCCATTCGGCGGCGTTTCTTATGGTGTATGAAGCCTTGCGGAATAAGATAAATTTCCTCTGAAGATTAGCCGTTTTTTAAGCATAAGCCGCAATGATCGTGGCCAGGAACCGACTGGCCTTCTTCGTTTCTTGAAGGCGATGCGCTGGAGACCCAGCGACCCCGGACATGAGTGTCTGTGCGGAAGGTTCATCCCTGTTCAGTTGCGTTCTGTTGTGTTTTTGGAGTCTAGTTCCGTGAGTATTTATCAGCGCGTCTCCGTTGATGCGGCGCTCCATGTGCTGCGTGATATCAATCGCAATATGACGGTCACGCAGAACCACATCACGACAGGCATGCGTGTTGCCAAAGCGGCCGACAATGCCGTCTATTGGTCGATCGCAACCACCGCGCGCACCGACAACAAGGCCATTTCGGCGGTCCAGGACGCGCTCGGCATGGCGGCTGCGACAATGGGCACGGCCTATACCGGCGTGCAGAACGTCATCGACGTCGTCTCCGAGATCAAGGCCAAGCTCGTCGCCGCCACCGAGGACGGGGTCGACAAGAACAAGATCAACGAAGAACTCAAGCAATTGCAGGAGCAACTGCGCAGCGTTTCGGAATCGGCGACCTTCAACAGCGACAACTGGGTGATCCTCACCAATGACGCGACGCCGACGCGGCCGCGCCAAATCCCGGCCTCCTTCATCCGCAATGCCGACGGCACGGTCTCCGTGGGCATGCTGAGCTACCATATCGACAACACGCCTGTGGGGGCGACCACGTCCAAGGATGCGCGCTACCTGATCGACGACCGGGCCACTGGTTCCGGCGAATACGGCGTGTTGACCTCGGCCTACTTCGCTACGGAACTCGGCGCTTCGCAGGACTACGTGCTGATGACCAGCAAGAACGGCACCACCACCGGCCAGGTGGTGATTTCCGTCTCTTCAAGCACGACGAAAGGTCAGCTCAGCGAAATGATCAGCGTGGTCGATGCCGCCCTGACGCAGCTGACCACGGTCGGATCGGCCTTCGGCGCGCTGGAAAAACGCATCGAGCTGCAGAACGACTTCGCCACTCAGCTGCACGACAACATCACCGCCGGCATCGGCCGGCTCGTCGATGCCGACATGGAGGAGGAGTCGAGCAGATTGAGGGCGCTGCAGACGCAACAGCAGCTCGGCCTCCAATCGCTGAACATTGCCAATGCGACCTACGACACGGTCAGGCAGTTGTTCCAGAGTTTCTAAGGGTGAGATTGGGCGATTGGAGCGGCACTGCAATGTTTGTTGTTTGAGGTCCGACTATCTCGCAGGAAGATTTGGCGCGCCCGCCGACCCCCTAAAAACTGGTGATATCCGTGTCTTGCTGCAACATGGCTGCTGTTTCGGCGCCTGAAATTCCCCTATCAAGGGAACATCTTCATTTTCTTGCCGTAATCCTTGCCATTTGCTCGCATCAGTTTTGAACGGAGACCGTCCTGTCCATGATCAAGAAATTCATACTTCTGGCTGTCGCAGCAAGCTATCTCAGCGCCTGCACGACGACCGATCCCTATACTGGTGAGCAGAAGGTTTCCAATACCGCGGGCGGTGCTGCGCTCGGCGCGCTCGGTGGCGCTCTTGTCGGTGTGGCCGTTGGCGGCGGCGGGCATGGCAAGCGCAACGCAGCGCTGATCGGCGCCGGTATCGGCGCGCTGGCCGGCGGCGCGATCGGCAACTACATGGACCAGCAGGAAGCCGAGCTTCGCGCCCAGCTCGAAGGTACCGGCATCTCCGTCACCCGCCAGGGCGACAACATCATTCTCAACATGCCCTCGAACATCACTTTCGATGTCGACCAGGACGCGGTGAAGCCGGGCTTCTATCCGACGCTGAATTCGGTGGCGATCGTGCTGCGCAAGTTCAACCGCACCCTGATCGACGTCAACGGCCATACGGATTCGACAGGCAGCCTGCAGCATAACCAGGACCTGTCGCAGCGCCGCGCGCTGTCGGTTGCCGATTACCTCGGCGGCCAGGGCATCGACCAGCGCCGCGTCTCCGCCGTCGGTTTCGGCCCGTCTCAGCCCGTCGCCTCCAACGCGACCGAGGCCGGCCGCGCTCAGAACCGCCGCGTCGAAATCCAGATCGCGCCGATCACGCAGGGCTGAGCAGGCGCTCTTTCAGACAACAGAAGGCCAGGCTCTCGCTCGGCCTCTTTCGTTTCTGCTGATCGCATCAATGCTGCATCGTCGCGCCTTTGGTGATCTTGTCGACGATCTTCTTGTCGGCTCTGATCGCGATGCCGACGATATTGGCGTCGTCAGGGGCATACTCGGCAAAGACGGCGCGGTTGGCGGCGTCATGGCCGGTGGCAAACATCTCCTCGATGAATATGGAGGCGGTTACCTCACGTTCCAGCGCGCGGCGGTGGATGGTCGATATCGTCGCTTCGTCGGCGGAAAGCACGATGATTGGCTGGATCGATAGCGGATTGTAGAGATTGCCGGCGCGGTCCTTGTACGGCTCTCCGATGATCTCGGGATATTGTCCGGCGATGCCTGTCGACAGGAAGGCTGTGACGTTCAGCTTCTGCCAGCCGGCAAGATTGTTTCGCAGGACGATCGCAATTTTGGTATCAAACATTCCAGTCTCTCTCATCAGGGTATCGAAACGCGTTGAGCCAGGATCTAACGCCGCAGGTCTTCGAGGGTCTTGAACGTTTGTGCGAGCCGCAGGTGGGCAGCGGCATGCTGGCCGCGCCCGCCGGAGGCGGCATCCTGACTGCGCCCGCCTTTCCGGGCATCGAGCGTATCGAAGCGCGATTTTCCGGCAATATCTTCGAGCCGCACCGGCACGATACCTATGCGCTTGGTGTCACGCTGCACGGCGTTCAGACTTTCACATATCGCGGCGAGCGGCGCTTCAGCCTGCCGGGGCAGGTGATCGTGCTGCATCCCGACGAGGAGCATGACGGCGGGGCGGCGACCGAGGCCGGGCTGCATTACCGCATGCTCTACATGGAGCCTTCGCTGCTGATGGAATGCCTTGAGGCGGAGAAGATCGGGCTTCCCTTCGTCGAGCAGCCCGTGATTGCCGATAGTGCGCTGGCGAAGGTGCTTTTGGGAGCGCTCGGCGCACTCGATCGGGAGCTGGAAGAGCTTTTCGTCGACGATTTCGTCAGCCGCGTCGCCGGCGGCCTGTCACGGCATTCGCAGATGCGCCGCCGGCCACTGGGCACGGTCGCCTGGCGGCAGGTACGGGCAGCACGTGATTATCTGGAGGCGCATGCGCTGAGGCCCGTGAGCTCGGGCGAACTGGAGAAGATTACCGGCCTTGACCGCTTCACGCTGTCACGGCATTTCCGCACGGCCTTTGCCACCAGCCCGCACCGCTACTTGCTGATGCGGCGCCTGCAGCAGGCGAGGGCGCTGATAGGGGCCGGCGAGGGTTTTGCCGATGTGGCGGCCGCGACGGGTTTTGCCGACCAGGCGCATTTCAATCGCCATTTCAAGAAGGCCTACGGCGTCACTCCCGGCCAGTGGGTCAGTCTCAGACGGGGTTTTCCGCAAGGCCGGAACGGCGCGCGATGAAGCGGGCGAGCGCCGGCCCGATCAGCAGAATGACCAGGAAACGGCCGGTCTGCATCGCCATCACGAAGGGCACGTCGACATCGCTTGATGCGGCGATGATGGCGACGGAATCGGCGCCGCCGGGGCTGGTGGCGAGATAGGCCGTCAGGGGATCGATGCCGGCGAAGACGTGCAGTGCCGCTGCCATGCAGCCGCAGAGCGCCATCAGCAGCACAATGCAGGCCGCGACCCGCGGCAGGGCCCGCGCCACATGGCTGATGATCGAGCGGGTGAAGCGCAGGCCGATGCTCCAGCCGACTAGCGCATAGGCGATGGCAAGCAGCCACATCGGCAGCTCGATCTTCAGGATGCCGATGCCTTGCAGGAAGGCACCGAGAAAGAGCGGCACGATGATCATGCCTCCCTGTATGCGCAGGCGCCGCACGCCATGGGCGCAAAAGCCGGTAAAGGCGATCGTCGCGGCAAAGGCTGGCCAGTCTACCGGGGGAAAGAGGACGAGCGGCGGTGGCTCGCCGCCATCGGCCGCCACCCACAGCCGCGATACCACCGATGCGCCGACGGCGACGAAGACGACGCGCAGATATTGCATGAAGGCGACGAGGCGGGCATCGGCGCCATAGGCTTCCGACATGATGACCATCGCCGACGCCCCGCCCGGCGAGGAGCCCCAGACGGCGGTCGTTCCCGGCAGCACCTGGCAGCGCGTCAAAAGCCAGCCGAGGCCTGTGGCGATGGCGATGACCGAGAAGATGAACAGCAGGAAGATCGGCGCGTCCTTCGCCATCGTGCCGAGAATATCAGGGGTGATGGTGCGCGCCATCATCAGGCCGACGAGGACTTGGCCGAACTGCAGCGGCAGAAGCGGCACGCGAAGCTTTCCCTTGCCGACGGTCAGCGCCAGCACGATGGCCGCGACCATCGGCCCGATCAGCAGCGAGGCGGGCAGGGCCAAGAGTTCGAGGAAGATGGTGAAGGCTGTGGAAAGCGCGAGCAGCAACGCCCATTTCGGCAGGCCGGCATCCCGCAGCAGGCGGTGCGCGTGGCTGAGTGGCATGAATCCCCGTATGTTTCTCGGCCGGTGCCAAGCCCTGAGGCTGAAGATGGGAGGAAGCTCCGGCATGACGAACAGAGGCCGGCTCAAGGGCCGGTCGGTGCTGCTTCGGTATAGGCGGGCGCCGCGAGCGCGGTCAATTGCGAAATCTGGCTTCCGGCGAGGCAGCATGCGAATTTGATTCAAGCCGCCGCATCAAGTCCTTGTTATCTCATCTGAGTCGAACATGCTGGACGAGGAAATCGAGCAGGGCGCGCACACGCGCCGGCAGCAGTCCGCCCTGGCCCATATAAAGAGCGTAGAACTCCTCGATGTCGCCGGGATCGGCCGCTTCCAACACCGGCACCAGCCGGCCGGCAGCAATATCGGCGCGCACGGCAAAGGTGGCCAGCCGAGCAAGGCCTGCGCCGGCGAGCGCAAGATGGCGCATGGCCTCGCCGTCAGCGACCTGCACGCCCGGCGTGATCGGCACCGTCATCGTTTCGCCGTCCTCGCGCAGCGGCCAGCCCTCGACGGCGCGGGCATAGGAAAAGCCGATGCGGCAATGGCGGCTGAGATCGGCAACGCCACACGGTTCGCCATGACGCCTGAGATAATCGGGCGAGGCGACGATGAGCTTGCCGGTGGTGCCGAGCTTGCGGGCGATCAGGCTGGAGTTCTTCAGGGGGCCGGTGCGGATCGCAACGTCGGCGCGCTCTTCCATCAGGTCGACGATCCTGTCGGTGTGGGTGATATCGAGCGTAACGGCGGGATGAAGCGCCATGAAGGCAGGCACGAGCGGCGCCAGCACATGATTACCGAAGGAGGCGCTGGTGTTGATGCGGATGCGGCCCGAGGCCTGTTCGCCTGACGAAGACTGGCGTTCGGCCTCGGCGATATCGGCAAGGATCGCGATGCTGCGCTCATAGAAGGCACAGCCCTCCGGCGTCAGTTGCAGCTTGCGGGTCGAGCGGTTGACGAGGCGGACGCCGAGGCGCGCCTCCAGCCGCGCGACGAGTTTGCTGACGGCCGACGGCGTCATGCGCCGCGCCGAGGCGGCTGCGGAAAAGCCGCCGCGCTCGACGACACTGACGAAGACTTCCATTTCCCCCGAGCGGTTGATGTCCTGACGGCCCATGATGAATTCAAGTCACAGATGATGTTCTGTTTCGCAATCTATATCAACGGCAATGCCGGGTCTATCTCGGAGGAAACACAGGAGACAGATCGATGGAGTACAGAAATCTCGGCGCATCGGGCCTCAGAGTCCCGGTCCTAAGCTTCGGCGCGGGCACGTTCGGCGGCAGCGGTCCGCTGTTCGGCGCCTGGGGCAATACCGATGCCGAAGAGGCTCGGCGGTTCGTCGACATCTGCCTCGAAGCCGGCGTCAATCTCTTCGATACGGCCGATGTTTATTCGGCCGGCGCTTCCGAAGAGGTGCTCGGCCAGGCGATCCGCGGCCGGCGCAACGCAGTGCTGATCTCGACCAAGACCGCGCTGCCGATGGGCGAGGGGCCGCAGGACTGGGGCACGTCGCGGGCGCGGCTGATCCGGGCGACGGAGGATGCGCTGCGTCGGCTCGGGACCGATTATATCGACCTTTTGCAGCTTCACGCCTTTGATGCCTCGACCCCGGTCGAGGAGGTGCTGTCGACGCTCGACAGCCTCGTCGCCGCAGGCAAGATCCGCTATGTCGGCGTCTCAAATTTTTCCGGCTGGGAGCTGATGAAGTCGCTCGCGGCGGCCGAGCGCTGGGGCCATCCGCGTTATGTTGCTCATCAGGTCTATTATTCGCTGGCGGGTCGCGACTATGAATGGGACCTGATGCCGCTCGGCGCCGATCAGGGCGTCGGTGCCCTCGTATGGAGCCCGCTCGCCTGGGGGCGGCTTACCGGCAAGATCCGCCGCGGTGAGCCGCTGCCGGCCGCCAGCCGATTGCACGAGACGGCCCAGTATGGCCCACCTGTCGACGATGAGAGGCTGTTCGACATCATCGAGGTGCTGGATTCGATCGCAGCAGAGACCGGCAAGACGGTGCCGCAGATCGCGATAAACTGGCTGCTCGGCCGGCCGACGGTATCGAGCGTCATCATCGGCGCCCGCAACGAAGATCAACTCAGGCAGAACCTTGGCGCGGCCGACTGGAGCCTGTCGAAGGATCAGATCGAAAGGCTCGACGCGGTCAGCGCGGTGACGGCGCCTTATCCTTATTTCCCCTATCGCCGGCAGAAGGGCTTTGCGCTCCTCAATCCACCGATCGTCTGAGGCGGTCGGCCCGGCCTGTCCATGGCTCCTGGTCTACAACAAAAGGGGAGTGAAATCTTTTCCCAATCTTAACTGGACAGCCGCTTTGACTTGCCCCATACCGAGCCTGCCGCATATCTCCTTAAATCGGAATCGATGTAAGACGAAATTATGCAGCAATTTTAAAGTTCTACAGCGTCGATGTACGTCTGAACGGACGTGCTGCGCAGTACTCTGCGGGACGCGGTCTCGTCCACGCGGAATGGCAGGGAGATCAATGGGATGGCGCTGAAGGACGCAAAGACTGGAACACGCAACGAGGCGGGGATATCGGCTGTGCTCGGTATTCTCAAGCAGAGCTTCGGCGAGCGTTTCCAAACCGGCCAGTCCTTCCGTGAACAGCACGCCCATACGACCACCTATATCCCGCCGCAACTGCCCGACGGCGTTCTCTTTGCCGAAAGCGCCGACGATGTGAAGATGGCAGTCAGGGCCTGTGCAGCGCACAGGGTGCCGGTGATCGGTTTCGGCACTGGCTCCTCGCTGGAAGGTCAGGTCAATGCCGTCAACGGCGGTATTTCGATCGATTTCAGCCGCATGAGCCGGGTGCTCGAGGTCAATGCGGAGGATCTCGACTGCACGGTCGAGCCCGGTATCACCCGCGAGGCGCTGAACGTCCATCTGCGCGATACCGGCCTGTTCTTTCCGATCGATCCCGGCGCCAATGCCTCGATCGGCGGCATGGCGTCGACGCGGGCCTCCGGCACCAATGCGGTGCGCTACGGCACGATGAAGGACAATGTGCTTGCCGTCACGGCAGTCACCGCCAATGGTGAGGAGATCCGCACGGCGCGGCGCGCCCGCAAGTCTTCGGCCGGCTATGACCTGACGCGGCTCTTTGTCGGCGCCGAGGGCACGCTCGGCATATTGACCTCGGTGACGCTGCGCCTGCAGGCGATCCCGCAGAAGATTGCCGGCGGCGTCTGCGCCTTTCCGAGCATCAAGGCGGCCTGCGATGCCGTCATCATGACGATCCAGATGGGCATTCCGGTGGCGCGCATCGAGCTGCTCGATGCTGTCCAGATGCGGGCGTGCAACGCCTATTCCGGGCTGTCTTATGCCGAAAGCCCGACGCTTTTCCTCGAATTCCACGGCACAGACGAGACCGTGCCGCAGCAATCGGCAGCCTTCGCCGAGATCGCGGCTGAATGCGGCGGGGGCGAGTTTCTTTGGACCGCCAATGCCGAGGAGCGGACGAAGCTCTGGAAGGCGCGTCATAACGCATACTTTTCCGCGAGGGCGCTGGCGCCGGGGCTTGCCGCACTTTCGACCGATGTTTGTGTTCCGATATCGAGGCTTGCCGATTGCGTTTCCGAAACGCAGGCGGATATCGAGGAACATGGGCTGCTCGGCCCTATCGTCGGCCACGCCGGCGACGGGAATTTCCATGTGCTGCTGTTGTTCGATGACAAAAGCGCCGGAGACATAGCCAGGGCCGAGAGCTTCGTTGAGCGGCTCAACCGCCGGGCACTCGATATGGACGGAACATGCACCGGGGAGCACGGCATCGGGCAAGGCAAGATGGCCTTTCTGGAGCAGGAGCTCGGAGGCTCGGTGGATCTGATGCGACAGGTGAAGCAGGCGCTCGATCCGGACGGCATCTTCAATCCCGGCAAGATTTTCCACCAAGGCTGAAAACGGAATATTCTCATGAACTTGGGCCTTGCCCATCGCATGAATAGCGCTAGTGTCGACAACAGAACCCTGAACAGTGTCGGCAACACAATCCCGAATGGAGAATCCTTGCATTGGTAGGCCGGTTCCTCGTCTTTCTGGGGGGAGTGATCGTCGTAGTGCTGTTTGTGGCGCTGCTTGCGCCGTTGTTCATCGACTGGACGAATTTCCGGAAGAACTTCGAGGATCAGGCAAGCCGCATCATCGGTAAGAAAGTCACCGTCCACGGCACGGTGGATGCCCGTCTGTTGCCGTTTCCGTCGGTGACGCTGCATGACGTGCGTGTCGGGCAGGAGGCTGACGGCACGCCGATCGTCAAGGTCGAACAATTTTCCATGGATGCCGAGCTTGCGCCTTTCCTGTCGGGCGAGGCGCTGATCTTTGATATGCGCGTCGTCAATCCGAAGATGCGCCTCAGATTGCTCGAGGACGGCACACTCGACTGGATGCGCGGCAGCCGCGCCGAAATACCGGCCAAAACAGTCGTTCTCGAAAATGTGCATGTCAGCGGCGGCGAAGTCGATTTCCTTGATGACCAGTCGGGCCGGGCGCGCCGCATCACTGGCCTGAATGCGGAGATGTCGGCCAAATCGCTCGCCGGCCCCTGGCGCATCGAGGGCGATGCGGCCCTCGACGGCGAACACGGCAATTTCTCGATTTCGAGCAGCCAGCCGGACGAGAAGGGCGTGCTGCGCATGCGCACGAAGCTGTCGCCGGACAAACATCCGGTCAGTATCGATCTCGACGGCGAACTGAAGCTGGTCGACCGCAAGCCGAACTATCAGGGCCAGCTTTCGGCGGCGATCGAAAACCGCAACAGCGCCAGGTCGGCCAACAAGAACGAGCAGCCGCCGAGGCTCAAGGGCCGCTTCGAGCTTACCAACGAACGTATCCGCATTCCCGAATACCGGATGGAGATCGGCCCGACGGACGATCCCTATGTGATAACCGGGGAGGCGACACTCGATACCGGCAACGCGCCTGAGTTCTTGTTGACCGCCGACGGGCAGCAGATAGACGTGAACCGCATCGGCAATCAGGGCGCGGCCGGCAAGACGACGCGGGATGCCGCGGTTTCGGCGCGCCAACGGTTGAATTCTCTGATCGATATCGTCGCGCAGGTGCCGATCCCGCAGGTGCCCGGCAAGGCAAGCGTCAAACTGCCGGCCATCGTTGCCGGCGACACAACGCTACGCGATGTGCAACTGGAGCTGGAGCCGGCCGGTACCGGCTGGATGATCGACAGCGCCGTCGGCACGCTGCCAGGGCGCACGCAGGTGGAAGGCAAGGGCAAGCTCCTGCTTCAGGGAGAACCCTCGTTCAACGGCCAGATCGTGGTTGCCTCGAACCAGCCAACGGGGCTAGCCTCCTGGCTGGCCGGCTCGGTCGACCCGGCCATCCGCCAATTGCGGCAGGCGGGTTTTTCCGCCAATGTCAGCCTGACTCATGAATTGCAGCGTTTCGAAAATCTCGAAATCGCCATCGGATCGGCGACGCTGAAGGGCCGGCTGGAGCGGCAGGCGATCTCCGGCCAGACGCCGACCCTGTCGGTGGCGCTGAATGGCGACACGCTCGATCTTGACGCGCTGCAGGCGCTGGCCGGTCTCGCGACCGGGCAGGAGAGCGGCGACAATGTCCTCGACCATAAGATCGCCGCGCAGCTCAGGGCCGACAGGTTCACCGCCTTCGGGGTTGATGCCGAGAATGTCGAGACCACCTTCACGATTGCCGACGGGGCGCTTGCGGTCGACCGGCTGTCAGTCAAGAATCTCGCGGGCGCCGAGCTGACGGCGACCGGCCGGGCCGAAGGCTCGCTGCTCGACTATAAAGGTGCGGGTGAGATCACCTTCAAATCGGCCGATCCCGGCGGTTTCTTCACCATGCTGCGCGAGCATCTTCCGCACCATCCCGTGCTCGACCGGCTGGTGCGCAATGCCGGCTGGTACGGCAATACGGCGTTGCGCGGTGCGCTGACGCTCGGCGGCGACGAGGGCGATGCGATGACAGTGACGCTGGCCGGCGTCTCGAACGGCAGCCGGGTGAACCTTGACTATCGCATGTCCGATCTCCTGGCGCTGACCGGCAGCGGCACGACGAGCCTTGAGGCGACGCTCGAAAACGCCGTGCCGTCAATCCTGTTCGGTCAGGCCGGGCTCGACCCGCTGCCGGTCGATGTCGGCGCGAATGGCCGCCTGACCCTCAAGGTGAAGGCGTCGGGCAACGATCCTGCCGATGCGGCGCTGACCTTTGCGACCGACCGGACCTCGTTTACCGCAAAGGGCAAGGTTGACGTGCGGCCGGAGAGCTTCATGAATGGCCAGATCGCGCTTTCGCTCGACAGCGCCGATATCGACCCCTACCTCATCATGAACGGTATTGCCCTGCCGCAGACCGGGACAGGGCTGCCGCTCGGCCTGCAGGTCAATGCCGCCGTCGATAGCGACAAGATCGTTTTGTCCGATCTCAAGGGACATGCGGCCGAAAACGCGTTTTCCGGTGCGCTGACATTCGATCGCAAGGCTGCGAAGACAACGGCGAGCGGCGAGCTGACGCTTGCCAAGGCAGATGCCGGCTGGCTCGGCGAGGCGGTGTTCGGCCAGATCGTCGATCCCGCCAGCGGCACGCTGTCGAAGGCGCCGCTGGGCCTGCCCACCTTCAAGGATCTGGACGTCAGGGTGAAGCTGTCGGCCAAGGAATTCTGGCCCGGCCTGCCGGAAACAGCCGTGTCCGATTTCACTAGCAGCGTCGCCTATAAGGGCGATGAGTTGCAGCTCAACGACATGGCCGGCAACTGGGAAGGCGGCAAGCTCACCGGCAATCTTCTCTTCACCAATGCCGACGGCACCGGTTTCCTGCAGACGAAGCTGGCGCTTGCCGATTCCGATCTCGCCGGGGTCATCTGGCTGCGTGACGGCGCACCGGTCGCCAACGGCAAGTTCGGATTGTCGCTGTCGATGGAGGCCTCGGGCAAGACGATCAGTGAGATCGCCAGCTCGCTCAATGGTTCGGGGGAGATGAGACTCGGCGATATGAGCATACGCGGACTGAACCTTGCCATTCTTCCGCCGCTGCTTGCCGCCACCGACCCAATGCAGGAACAGATCAACGCCGGCAAGGTGCATCCGATCGTCGAGACGTTGCTCAACAACGGCGAGGCGAAGCTGCCGCCGCTCGGAATACCCTTCAACGTCACCGACGGGACGCTCAGGGTGCAGAATGTGACCGTGGCCAACGATCTGGCCCGGGTTACCGCCGACGCGCAGATCGCCTTGCCGGAGCAGCGGATCAGCGCGACGGTCGGTATCGGCCTCAATCCAGGCGCGGAGGCGCTTCCTGGTGTCGAACCGGCGCTGCGGCTGAACTTTTCCGGCATGTTGCCGTCACCCGGCAAGACGATGGACGTGACCGATATCACCAGCTACCTGTCGCTGCGTGCTTTTGAGCGCGAGCGGCGGCGAGTCGAGCGGCTGCAGGCGATCGTGCTCGAAAAACAGCGCCTGCGCCGCGAGGTGGCGCTCTATCGCTTCAATGACGCCGAGCGCGTCAGAGCGGCGGAAATCGAACGGCAACGGCAGGCTGAGGAAGAGCGGCTGCGAAGACTGGCGCAGCAGGCGGCTGCGCAGAAGGCTGCTGCCGAGGCGGAGGCCGCACGTGCGGAGGCAAAAGCCAAGGCCGATGCGCAGGCGAGGGCGGCCGCCGAGGCGGAGGCGGCCCGGCGCTCCGGGCAGATGCAGCCCGGTCAGCTCGATTTCGACCATCTGCCGGGCATTCAGGCGCAATGAAGACGCGTGGAGTTTGCGTCGCCTGATATTTCAGATTTTTATTTGAATTCCCGGCGTCACGGCCGGCCGCCACAGCCGGCCCTCGCCCACGAAAGCACATGGAGCCGCAGCGCTGAGGATAGGTTGCTGTCCGGCGGGCGGTGGTCGTCGATCTCGGAAATCAGGGCGGCAAGCGACATGGAACGGCTTGCCGCAATCGTCTTCAGCTCGGCCCAGAATTCATCTTCCAGCGAAAAGCTGGTGCGATGGCCATGCAGTGTCGCTGAGTGCTTGCGGATCATCAGCGGGTTCACATCGCAATCGGCTTCGAGGATCGATTCAAGGAAATCGCGCAAGTGGCTGATCGCCGATTCGTTTCCGGCTCTTCAAGCTTTGCGTGAAGCTTCATGCGCCGTCGTCATCCGTCTCGATCCGGCCATCGCGGTGAGCCTTGTCGGCCTTCTCGTTCAGAGTACGGGTGAGCTGCTTTTCGGCCTTGGTGCGGCCGAAGGAAATACGGTTCTGCGCGGCCTGCTTCTCCTTTTCGGAGCGGGCCTGCTTTTTGCGAAACTGACGCAGATTGATGATTTCGGCGCTCATGCGCGAGGCTTGATCCTTATGAAAAAGGGAGGCCCGGCCTCCCCTTGAAATCACTGCTTCTTGCGGAAGGAGTCGAGCGAGACGACGGAGCCGGGTTTTTTCTCTTCGCCGTCGGCCGGTTTTGCGCCGGCGGCTTCATCGGGCTTTCCTGCCGCGTCGACGGGATAGGCGGTGATCTCACCGGAAGGCAGTTCCTCGCCGTCGGCGAGCGGCACGTCGAATTCGAGCTCGAAATTGACCGAGGGATCATAGAAGCCGCGGATCGCATTGAACGGTATGACCAGCTTCTCCGGAACGTCGGAGAAGGAAAGGCCAATTTCGAAATGCGTTTCGGTGATCTTGAGATCCCAGAACTGATGCTGGATGACGATAGTCATCTGCTCGGGATATTTGGACTTCAGGTGCTGGGAGATGCGCACGCCGGCGGCACCCGTGAGGAAGGTGATGAAGAAGTGGTGGTCGCCGGGCAGACGACCCGTCGTTGCTACCTCCGCCAAAACCTTGCGGATGACGCCGCGAAGTGCATCCTGCGCCAGAATGTCGTAGCGGATATGATCCTGCCCCATGCTTTTCCTGTCTTTCGTCGGTTCTGAAGTCTTTTCACAAGGTTTATGGCACGTTCAGGCGCCTTGGGAAAGTCCGGAGCCGAGTCACGCATAGATCAGCATACATGATTTCAGTCTGAGGGAGAAGGTGAAGGCTTCTGTTGCCAGGTGCCTTCGGACCCCGCCTAGAGGTGCGAACCACTAGGACTTTGATTGAAGTGTCACACCGCGATTAAGCAGCGAGACGAGCTTCCGCATAGTTGTCGTTTGCAACTACAATTTTAGCCCGATAACGGCGGTACAATGCCGAGCAAAAAGTCGATCTTTACACCCTTGTCGATCCTATTTCGCCCCCATCAGAAGCCGGCCTTGATACCGCCGGTTTTTGGTGGAGGCGCCGGGTACCGCCCCCGGGTCCAATAGGTTTATTACACCGCTCATTTATTGCCATAGCCGGCCCGAGAGCCGGCAGGGCTGATATAGTGATTTCCTTCGTCCAAGGAAAGGGCTAACGTCATAAAAGCTTTATGTCGGGCGGCAGAAAGAACGGGAAAATATCCGCCTGCGATTGGTTTCTTCAAGGCGAAGGCTTAAATTGGAGAAAACGGAATCAGCGCGACATGCAGCAATATCTCGATCTCCTCTCCTATGTGATGGAAAAGGGCTCCGACCGGGGCGACCGCACCGGCACCGGCACGCGTTCGGTCTTCGGCTACCAGATGCGCTTCGATCTCGAGGAAGGCTTTCCCGTCCTGACGACGAAGAAGCTGCATCTGCGCTCGATCATCCACGAGCTTTTATGGTTCCTGAAGGGCGAGACGAATATCCGCTATCTCAAGGAGAACGGCGTCTCGATCTGGGATGAGTGGGCCGACGAGAACGGCGATCTCGGGCCGGTCTACGGTGCCCAGTGGCGCTCCTGGCCGGCACCGGACGGTGGCCATATCGATCAGATCGCCAATCTCGTCAAAGGTATCGTCAACAATCCGAACTCACGCCGCCACATCGTCTCAGCCTGGAATCCGGCCGAGGTCGACCAGATGGCGCTGCCGCCCTGCCATTGCCTGTTTCAGTTCTACGTGGCCGACGGCAAACTCTCCTGCCAGTTGTACCAGCGCTCCGCCGATATTTTCCTTGGCGTGCCCTTCAACATCGCCTCCTATGCGCTTTTGACGATGATGGTGGCCCAGGTGACGGGGCTCAAAGGGGGCGATTTCGTCCACACCCTCGGCGACGCGCATCTCTATCACAATCATTTCGACCAGGCGAAGCTGCAGCTGACGCGTCGGCCAAAGCCGCTGCCCTTCATGCGGATCAATCCTGAAGTGAAGGATATCTTCGGGTTCAGGTTCGAGGATTTCGAGCTGATCGGCTATGAGGCCGATGCCAATATCAAGGCGCCGATCGCCGTCTGAGCCGGGACTTTTCATGGCCGAGATCCGCAGGACCATCATCGCCGCCGTCGCACGCAACGGGACCATCGGCCGGGAAGGCGACATGCCATGGCGGCTATCGAGCGATCTCAAGCGCTTTAAGGCGCTGACGCACGGCAAGCCTGTCGTGATGGGCCGCAAGACTTATGACTCGATCGGCAAGCCGCTGCCGGGGCGGCCGAACGTGGTCATTTCGCGACGAGCAGCGATCGAACACCCCGATGTCGGCATGGCCCATTCGCTGACCGAGGCGATGGACGCTGCCGACAGATTGGCGCTACAAACCGGGGCCGGCGAAATCTGCATCATCGGCGGCGGGCAGATCTATGCTCAGGCCATCGATCTTGCCGATCGGCTGTGCATTACGCATGTCGAGGCCGATCTTGACGGCGACGCGTTTTTTCCGGCGATCGATCCGGGCGTCTGGCAGGCGGGGGAGGTAGTCGCCGTGCCCGCTGGCGAGAAGGACAGCTACCCCACGCGCTACGTCGTCTATGAACGCCGTCGCGCCTGAAAACGAACTATTTTCCAATTAAATTGACCAAGTTTCTCACGCTGCGTTGAAAGCCGGTGCGGCGATACCTATAACGGTCACCAACGCATCGGCCGGTCAGCCCCCACGGTCCCGAATGCGGGGAAGACTTAACGAACAACGAGGTTTTGATGCCCTGGAGCAATCAGAATGGCGGCGGCGGCCCTTGGGGCGGCGGCGGTAACAATCAGGGACCATGGGGCCAAGGGCCGAACCGCCCACGTGGCGGCAAGGGCGGACCGCCTGATCTGGAAGACATCATCCGGCGCGGTCAGGATCAGCTGCGCAATATCGTTCCCGGCGGTTTCAATGGTGGCGTGGCGGCGATCGTCGTGGCGATCGTCGCTGTTTTCTGGCTGATCCAGTGCGTCTACACCGTCCAGCCGGACGAACGCGGCGTCGAGCTGCGCTTCGGCAAGCCGAGAGAAGAAATTTCCATGCCCGGCCTGCATTTCCGCATCTGGCCGATGGACGCGGTCGAGATCGTGAAGGTGACCGAGCAGCAGCAGAATATCGGCGGACGCAACAACAGCAATTCGACGGCTGGACTGATGCTTTCCGGCGACCAGAACATCGTCAACGTGCAGTTCTCCGTGCTCTACACGATCAATGACCCGAAATCCTATCTTTTCCGTCTCGAAAATCCGGCTGAAACGCTGCAGCAGGTTTCCGAAAGCGCCATGCGCGAAATCGTCGGCCGGCGCCCGGCACAAGATGCCTTCCGTGACAATCGCGGACCGATCGAAACCGAAGTGCGCAACATCATCCAGGATACGATGGATCGCTATGGCGCCGGCATTGCGATCAACCGCGTGACGATCGAGGACGTCGCACCGCCGCGCGACGTGGCCGATGCCTTCGAGGAAGTGCAGCGTGCCGATCAGGACAAGCAGCGCCTCGTGGAGGAGGCGAACCAGTACGCCAACCAGAAGCTTGGCCAGGCCCGCGGTGACGCGGCCCGCATCCGCGAAGCAGCAGCGGCCTATAAGGACCGGATCGTCAAGGAGGCTGAAGGTGAAGCGCAACGCTTCGTTTCGATCTACGACGAATATTCCAAGGCTCCTGACGTGACGCGGGAGCGGCTGTTCCTGGAAACGATGGAACAGGTGCTGAAGGGTTCCAAGAAAGTGATCATAGACCAAAAGGCGGGCGCCGTGCCTTATCTGCCTCTCAATGAGGTCGGCAGGCCGACGCAGCAACAACAGCAGCAGGGAGGCTGAGACCCATGTCGAACAGACTTCCGGTAATTCTGATCCTCCTGGCGGTCGTGCTGGTCGGGGTCTATTCCTCGGTCTTCGTGGTGAGTGCCCGCGAACAGGCCATCGTCGTTCGCTTCGGTGAAATCCAGTCGGTCAAGACTGACCCTGGCATCTATTTCAAGCTGCCTTTCGCTTTTGCCGATGCGGACAGGGTGCAATACGTGCCGAAGCAGGAACTGCGCTTCGATCTTGACAATATCCGTGTCCAGGTTTCCGGCGGCGCATTTTATGAGGTAAATGCCTTCCTCATCTACCGTATCAACGACGCACGCCGCTTCCGCGAAACCGTTTCGGGCGACAGGGAGGCGGCAGAAGCGCGGCTTCGCACGCGCCTCGATTCCGCCTTGCGCAGGGTCTACGGCGTGCGCAGCATCGAAGCCGCGCTCTCCCGGGAACGGGTGGCGATGATGCTCGAGGTTCGCAACGAACTCCAAGCCGATGCGGAGACGCTCGGAATCACGCTCGACGACGTGCGCATCAGCCGGACGGACCTCACTCAGGATGTTTCCGAGCGCACGTACAACCGCATGCGGGCCGAGCGACTGGCGGAGGCCGAACTGCTGAGGGCGCAGGGCACTGAGGAAGGCCAGCGCCGCCGCGCCATCGCCGACCGCCAGGTCGTTGAGCTGACTGCCGGCGCACAACGCGACTCCGAGATCCTGCGTGGCCAGGGCGATGCCGAACGCAACCGCGTCTTCGCCGAGGCATTCTCAAGGGACCCGGGTTTCTTCGAGTTTTACCGCTCGATGGCGGCCTATGCGGCGACGCTTTCGTCGCAGGACACAACGCTTGTTCTGTCGCCGGATTCGGAATTCTTCCGCTACTTCAACAAGGCTGCCGGCGCCGCGCCGGCGAGCTCGGCTGCGTCGGCTCCCGCAACGCCCGGAACAACCGCTCCGGCGCCAGCCCAGCCGGCGAACTGAAAGCACCGGGATCTGTTTCCCTCCAAGATCGAGAAAGGGTCGGCCCAGCGCCGGCCCTTTCGATTTCAAGAGGTAAGGCCGGGCTTTTGTGATGGTCCGTCAGATTGCACGGGGATTTCGCGAAAAGGTGATTTCACCCTCCATCATTCCGCCTTATGCTGGTGCTGAATATGCGCATTTACGCCTTATGAGGAAGCTTGATGGCCCCGACGATTCGCTTGCCCTTCAGACGAACGCTCGCGCTTCTGGCCAGCGCCACCATCCTGGCGCAAGCCGGCGTGAGCGGGGTTGCTTTTGCGCAAACCACGCCTGAAACAGCAGCGCCCGGGGTTGCCGCGCCTGTTCCGGCTGCTCCCACGCCACCTGCATCTACCACGCCGCAGCAGACGCCACCGGTTCAGACCGTCGTGCCGACCAACGGTCCGGCTTCCGTTGCCGACCTGGCGGAAGGGTTGCTCGATGCTGTGGTCAATATCTCGACCTCGCAGAATGTGAAGGATGACGAAGGGGTCGGTCCGGCGCCGCGCGCCCCTGACGGGTCACCATTCCAGGAGTTCTTCAACGACTTCTTCAACAAACAGCAGGGCAACAAGGGCCCCAACCATAATGTCAGCTCGCTTGGGTCCGGTTTCGTCATCGATCCGGCCGGCTATATCGTGACCAACAACCATGTGATCGAGGGCGCCGACGACATCGAGGTCAATTTCGCCAACGGCTCGAAGCTCAAGGCGAAGCTGATCGGCACGGATACGAAGACCGATCTTTCCGTGTTGAAGGTCGAGCCGAAGACACCGCTGAAATCGGTGAAATTCGGCGACTCCAGCGAGATGCGCATCGGCGACTGGGTCATGGCGATCGGCAATCCGTTCGGCTTCGGCGGTTCGGTGACGGTCGGCATCATTTCCGGGCGCGGCCGCAACATCAATGCCGGCCCCTACGACAACTTCATCCAGACGGATGCGGCGATCAACAAGGGCAATTCCGGCGGCCCGCTCTTCAACATGAAGGGTGAAGTGATCGGCATCAACACGGCGATCATCTCGCCGAGCGGCGGCTCGATCGGCATCGGCTTCTCGGTACCGTCCGAACTTGCTTCCGGCGTCGTCGAGCAGTTGCGCCAGTATGGCGAGACGCGGCGCGGCTGGCTCGGCGTGCGCATCCAGCCGGTGACCGACGACATCGCCGACAGTCTCGGGCTCGACACCGCCAAGGGCGCGCTGGTCGCCGGCGTCATCAAGGGCGGTCCCGTCGACGACGGCTCGATCAAGGCGGGCGACGTCATTCTGAAATTCGACGGCAAGGCGGTCAATGAAATGCGCGACCTGCCGCGCGTCGTGGCGGAAAGCACGGTCGGAAAAGAAGTCGACGTCGTGGTGCTGCGCGACGGCAAGGAGCAGACCGTCAAGGTGAAGCTCGGCCGGCTCGAAGACAGCGATCAGGCGGCATCCGGCGATGCAGCGCCGGATGGCGTGATCACCCCTGATCCCGACGAAAACGACGATATGGATCAGCCGGATACTGGCGATCAGGCAGCGCCCGCACCGGGCACACCGGCGCCGGACCAGCACCAACAGGGCCAGGTATCGCCGGATGCGGCCATGCCGAAGAACGTGCTCGGATTGTCGCTGTCGCTCCTCAGTCCCGAAACACGCAAGGCTTTCGGCATCGCCGAAAGCGTCGACGGCGTCGTCGTGACGGAGGTGGAGGCCGGCTCCGCCTCGGCCGAAAAGGGGTTGAAGCCAGGGGATGTTATCGTCGAGGTGGCACAGGAGTTCATGAAATCCCCGGATGCGGTCGCGGCCAAGGTGAAATCGCTGAAACAGGAAGGGCGCCGCAACGCCCAGCTGATGATCGCATCGGCAAACGGCGATCTGCGGTTCGTTGCGGTGCCGATGGAATAGGAGTACTGCGGCGGTGGCGACCAGGTGCCGCCTTCCTGTTCTCGCTCAACTCCTCCCGCATTCCTGTGACGAGCGCAGGAATGCGGGAGGAGGGGCGCGTTTCGGCCTTCTTAACCCATCACGAAATCGGTCTTCCGATAACCCTGGATATAAAGAAGTGCCGTCAGGTCGGCGTGATTGATGCGCATCTGCGCCTGAGCGGCGACAGTGGGCTTGGCGTGGAGGGCGACGCCGGAGCCGGCGAGCTGCAGCATGCCGAGATCATTGGCGCCGTCGCCGACGGCGATTGCCTCCTGTGGCGAAATGCCGAGGCTTGCTGAAATCTCGTTCAGCGCATCCACCTTTGCCTGCTTGCCGAGGATAGGTTCGGCGACGAAGCCGGACAGAATGCCATCCTCGTCCAGCAGCGTATTGGCGCGGTTTTCGTCGAAGCCAAGAGTGGCGGCGATGCGGCTGGTAAAGACGGTGAAGCCGCCGGAGACGAGGGCGGTGTAATGACCTTTCGATTTCATCGTGGCGATCAGCTCCGGCCCTCCCGGCGTCAGCGTGATGCGCTTGGCGATGACCTCGTCGACAACCGAGATCGGCAGTCCTTTCAAGAGGGCGACGCGCTCACGCAGGGCGGGCTCAAAGGCGATCTCGCCATTCATGGCGCGGGCGGTGATGTCGGCGACCTTCTCCTTCAGGCCCACTTCGGCGGCGAGTTCGTCGATGCATTCCTGGCCGATCATCGTCGAATCCATGTCGGCGATCAGCAGCTTCTTGCGGCGGCTGTCCTGCTCCTGGATGACGAGGTCGATGGGGGCGCTCGATATGACGGCGAGAAGATTGGCCTCGGCTGCTTGCGCATCCGCGCCGTCGCGCAGTGCGATGTCGCAGGCAACGCCGTCGGCCAGCCAGTAGAGGCCGGAAGCGGTTACTGCCTCGGCCGCTTGTTCGGCAATGCCGGGAGTAAGCACAGGATTTGACGGATTGGCAACAAGCGTGGCAACGAGGGCCATGATGGAAAACCTTCTGAGCGTAGAGAACGCGATCCTGATAACCGGGCCGACCGCCAGCGGCAAGTCCGCCCTTGCGGTGGAATTGGCCAAGCGCCATGACGGCGCGGTCGTCAATGCCGACAGCATGCAGGTCTACGATACGCTGCGGGTGCTGACCGCGCGTCCGTCGGAAGAGGAGATGCAAGGCGTGCCGCATCATCTCTACGGTCACGTGCCGGCGGGGGCCGGCTATTCCACAGGCGCCTGGCTGCGCGATGTCTCGGCGCTTTTGCCGGCGCTCAGGGCCGCCGGGCAGCTACCGGTTTTCGTCGGCGGCACCGGGCTTTACTTCAAGGCGCTGACCGGCGGTCTCTCCGAGATGCCTGATATACCGGAGGTACTGCGGGAAGACTTGCGCACGCGACTCGTGGAGGAGGGGCCGGGTGCGCTCTACCTTGAGCTTTGCGACGCCGATCCCGCCATGGCGGCCAGCCTCAACCGCCAGGACGGCCAGCGCATCGTCCGGGCGCTGGAGGTAATCAAAGCAACGGGACGCTCGATCGCCGATTTCCAGGTCCGGTCCGGGCCTGTGGTGATCGATGCCGACGAGGCCCGCAAGATAGTTGTTCTGCCGGACCGGGCGGTGCTGCATGCTCGCATCAATGGCCGTTTCGAGAAGATGCTGCAACAGGGTGCGGAAGACGAGGTGAAGGCGCTGCTTGCGCTCGACCTGCCGGCCGAGGCGCCCGTCATGAAGGCCATCGGTGTGTCGCAGATCGCGGCGATGCTGAAGGGCGAGATGACGCGCGATGAGGTGCTGGAGAAGGGGGCTGCGGCGACACGGCAATATGCCAAGCGGCAAATGACCTGGTTCCGCAATCAGATGGACGAAAGCTGGGAGCGATTGACGCTTTAGCATGAGGCGATATCGTCTGGCTCGTTGCCAATCAACTGCCTTTCAGGATCGCATCATGCCTGCCATTTCTACGTTCCATGGCCTCTCGGCCTTTCCGCCGACGCCTGCCGATCCCGATGGCCGGGTCGACCTTGAGGGGCTCTGCCGCTTGCTGGCCCCCCTGTGCGAGTCAGGTGTGGCCTCCATCGGCCTTCTCGGCAGCACCGGGATTTACGCCTATCTCACGCGCGAGGAGCGGCTGCGGGCCGTCAAAGCGGCGGTCGAATGCGTCAACGGCCGTGTTCCACTCCTCGTCGGGGCAGGCGCCCTGAGGACGGATCATGCCGTGGATCTCGCCAGGGACGCCGAGGCTGCCGGCGCGGATGCGCTTCTGCTTGCGCCTGTTTCCTACACGCCGCTGACCCAGGAAGAGGCCTACCAGCACTTCCTCGCTGTGGCCAAGGCAACCAGACTGCCGCTCTGCATCTACAACAATCCCGGCACGACGCACTTCATCTTCAGCCGCGAGCTTCTGCAGCGCCTCTCCGATATCGAGACGATCAAGGCGGTGAAAATGCCGCTGCCGGCAGACGGCGATTTGCTTGGGGAGCTTGCGACGTTACGGGAAAAGACCGATCTCGCGATCGGCTACAGCGGCGATTGGGGTGCGGCGGAGGCACTGCTTGCAGGCGCAGACGCTTGGTACAGCGTTATCGGCGGGCTTCTTCCCCGCGTAGCGCTCGCTCTGACCAAGGCCGCGATCGCCGGCAACGGCGGCGAGGCGCGCCGGCTCGATGATCTTCTGCAGCCGCTCTGGGACGTGTTCAAGGCGTATGGAAGCATTCGCGTGGTCTATATGCTGGCCGAGCATCTCCTTGGCGTTCGGTCGGAACTTCCCCGGCCGCTCCTGCCGCTTGGGCCGGCGGATCGCCAGCGTGTGCTCGATGCTGCCAGGCCGTTGATCGCGCTGGAGCATCAATCCTTGTTGTAAAGGCTGCTCAGCGGCTTTTTCAGGATGCTTTCACGCAGAGACGGGCCGGGTTCCCGGCGGGTGATCTGCGGCTGGTCGGTCGGCGGCGCCGGCCGAGGAAAGACCGGCTCCTCGCGACGCAGTTCGCGGCGCAGCGCGTCCAGCCGCGGATCGATCGGGGCCGGTTCGGCCGGGTCCAGCCGCGGCGCCTGCGGCAGCAATTCGCGCCGGTAGGATTGGAGTGGCGCCGAAGCCGGTGCCGACGGGGTAACGGGTTTGGCATCGAAAGCGTCGTCGGTTTCCTGCGCCTCGTCGAAATCTGGCATGGATGCCGCAACGCTCTGCTGAAAATTCGAAATGTCAGGCCCGACGGTCACCGCCCGCATGCGGGTGACGATCTTGCGCAAATCGACCGTATCGGGATCTTCCTCGCTATGCTTGCTGTTGGCGCTGGCGGCCTTCGGCAGGAGGTTCTCTTCAACACGGGAGAAGCGCATCCGCATCGGCACGCTGATCGCCTCGCCGAAGGCGATCGCCTCACCGTTGCCGATCGAGGAGATGAAGCTCGTCGTCGAGATCGATGAATTCGGGATGGCTGAACGAATGATTTCCTGGTCACGGTCATTGGCAAGGCGCATGGCAAAGAGCGTCGAGCACTGTGACAGGATCGTCTGGTCGAGCTCGCCTGGCCGCTGAGTGATGATGCCCAGCGAGACACCGTATTTACGGCCCTCCTTGGCGATGCGGGCGATCGCCTGGCGCGTAGGGATGAAGCCGAGGTTCGGATCGGACGGGATGTAGCGGTGGGCTTCCTCGCAGACGACGAGCATGTGGATGGCGCCGTCACTCCACAACGCCACTTCGAAAGCCATGCGGCAAAGCACTGAGGCGACCGAATTGACGACTTCGGAGGGAATGCCGGCAAGCTGGAAGGTGCAGATTGGTCTGTTATCTCCGGGGATGCGGAAGATCTGCGCGATGGTATCGGTGATCGTGTCGCTGATCGTGTTGTTGGAGAACATGAAGTGATAGCGCGGATCGTTGATCGCGGCGATGAGGCGCATCTTCAGCGACCGCAGGGAGGGCTTTTCCGCACGGCCTTCCAGGCGGCCGATGCGCTCGTCGATCAAGGCCAGCAGATCGGCCATGCGGTAGGGAACCGGCGTATCGGCGGTGATCGAGCTCTTTTCCGTCGTGCGGCGCACCAGCGAGTTGTCGCTGCCGCGGAAGGCGCGTTTGGCCTCCGGCATGATGTCGCGCAGCATGTCGAGCTCTTCGGGTACGGGCGGGCGGCCGCGAAAGACGACTTCGGCAAATTCCTCCAGCCGCATCAGCCAGAAGGGCAGGTCGAGCGTATCCGTATCGATGGTGACGGCGTGCTTGGGAAAGGCGGCGGCGAATTCATTGTGCGGATCGAGGATCAGCACGCGCAGCTTCGGATCGGCCGCGATCGCCTTGTGCAAAAGTAGCGATACGGCGGTCGACTTGCCGACGCCGGTCGAGCCGACGACGGCGAAATGCTTGGAGAGCATTGACGGGATGTGGATCGCCGCATCGATGCTTTCATCCTGCGTCAGCTTGCCGATGACGGCGGTCGTCCCCGTTCCGGCATCGTAGATGCGCATAAGGTCGGCGGCGCGGATGCGATGGGCGATGGCGCCGAGATAGGGATAACGTGAGATGCCGGTCGAAAATTCCTCGCGCCCGTCCTCATCGACTCGGACTTCGCCGAGAAGCTCGGTCTCGATCCTGAACTTATTGTCCTCGCCTTCGCCCCAGGCATGGCTGCCGGTGTTCATTTGATAGACCAGGGCGACGACACGGTTGCGGCCGACGCTGATCGAAATCAGCCGGCCGACGGACCAGAGTTCTGTAAGATCGGTGCCGCCCTCAACGGCGACAGCGGCAATCGTGGCCCTGGAGCCGCTGCATGCAACGACGCGGCCGAGAAAGCGATTTCCCGGCGTATGGCCGTCGCGTCGATCGTGCTCGCCTGCCTTGCCAGACATGCGCAAGTCGTTGTTGAGCAAAGGCTACTCCCTGCGGTAGCGTTAAAGGATAAAGTCGATCCTTTAACAAATCCTTCATCCTATCGATTTTGGAAGGCGGGGGCCCAGGGCAGTTTTTTGTTGCGGCATGCGTTGACGCTGCGAAATTTTCTGTCTATCACTGCCGGCCATGAAAATCGCAACGGCTCTTATCGTGGTGGGAAGGCGCATGGGCAGGATGGTGTAACCATCCGGCGACAGCCACCCATGCGCTAGGTGACAGGCTCCTCCGGGGCCTTTTTTTGTGCCCGAAATCGGGCTCCCGGCCACAATCGCAAATCCAGCATCAAACGGAACAGACACAGATGAGCACGGACAATCAGGCGGCAGGCAATCGGATGACGGGAGCGGAGATCGTTCTCAAGGCGCTGAAGGATAACGGCGTCGAACATATCTTCGGCTATCCCGGCGGCGCGGTTCTGCCGATCTATGACGAGATCTTCCAGCAGGACGAGATCAAGCACATTCTCGTTCGCCACGAGCAGGGGGCCGGCCATGCGGCCGAAGGCTACGCCCGCTCCACAGGCAAGGTCGGCGTCATGCTGGTGACCTCTGGTCCTGGCGCCACCAATGCGGTCACGCCGCTGCAGGATGCGCTGATGGATTCGATCCCGCTCGTCTGCCTGACCGGCCAGGTTCCGACCCCACTGATCGGCTCCGACGCCTTCCAGGAATGCGACACGGTCGGCATCACCCGGCCCTGCACCAAGCACAACTGGCTGGTCAAGGATGTCAACCAACTCGCCGCCATCATTCATGAGGCCTTCCGCATCGCCCAGTCCGGCCGTCCAGGCCCCGTCGTCGTCGACATTCCGAAAGACGTGCAGTTTGCGACCGGCACCTACACGCCGCCCGCCGATTACGCGATCCAGAAGAGCTACCAGCCGAAGATCCAGGGCGACCTCAACCAGATCCATGCGGCGATCGAGATGATGGCGAATGCGCGCCGTCCGATCATCTATTCGGGCGGCGGCGTCGTCAATTCCGGTCCCGAGGCCTCCAAGCTGCTGCGCGAGCTGGTCGAGCTCACCGATTTCCCGATCACTTCGACGCTGATGGGCCTCGGCGCCTATCCGGCTTCGGGCAAGAACTGGCTGAAGATGCTCGGCATGCACGGCTCCTACGAAGCAAACATGGCGATGCATGATTGCGATGTCATGGTCTGCATCGGCGCCCGCTTCGACGACCGCATCACCGGCCGTCTCAACGCCTTCTCGCCTAATTCGAAGAAGATCCATATCGATATCGATCCGTCCTCGATCAACAAGAACGTCCGCGTCGACATCGGCATCCGCGGAGATGTCGGCCATGTCCTCGAAGACATGGTCCGCCTGTGGCGGGCGCTGCCGAAGAGGCCGGAGAAGGGCCGCCTCGAGGATTGGTGGAGCGATATCGCCCGCTGGCGGGCGCGCAATTCCTTTGCTTATACCAAGAGCAACGATGTGATCATGCCGCAATATGCGCTGGAGCGGCTCTATGCGCATACCAAGGACCGCGACACCTACATCACGACCGAAGTCGGCCAGCACCAGATGTGGGCCGCGCAGTTCTTCGGCTTCGAACAGCCGAACCGCTGGATGACCTCGGGAGGCCTCGGCACGATGGGCTACGGCCTGCCGGCGGCCCTCGGCGTGCAGATCGCCCATCCCGAAAGCCTCGTCATCGATATCGCCGGCGATGCCTCGATCCAGATGTGCATTCAGGAAATGTCGACGGCGATCCAGTACGACGCGCCAATCAAGATCTTCATCATGAACAACCAGTATATGGGCATGGTGCGACAGTGGCAGCAACTGCTGCACGGCAACCGCCTGTCGCACTCCTATACGGAAGCGATGCCCGATTTCGTCAAGCTTGCGGAAGCCTATGGTGCGGTCGGACTGCGCTGCGAAAAGCCGGACGAGCTCGACGACGCCATTATCGAGATGATCGAAGTCAAGAAGCCGGTCATCTTCGATTGCCGCGTCGCCAATCTCGCCAACTGCTTCCCGATGATCCCCTCCGGCAAGGCGCATAATGAAATGCTGCTGCCCGACGAAGCCACCGACGAAGCCGTCGCCAACGCGATCGACGCCAAGGGCCGTCAGCTCGTATAACGATAAGGTAGGAACCCAGGACCATGAACGCACATCTTCAGCCCACGGGCTCTGCCTATTTCATCTCTCCGGAAACGACCGCAGTCGAGAGCCATACACTTTCGGTTCTCGTCGACAACGAGCCCGGCGTCCTTGCCCGCGTCATCGGCCTGTTCTCCGGCCGTGGCTACAATATCGAGAGCTTGACGGTCTCCGAGACCGAGCACCAGGCGCATCTGTCCCGCATCACCATTGTAACGCGCGGCACGCCTCATGTGCTGGAGCAGATCAAGGCGCAGCTCGAACGCATCGTCCCTGTTCACCGCGTCGTCGATCTGACGGTGCGGGCCCGCGAACTCGGCCAGGACCGGCCGATCGAGCGGGAAGTTGCGTTGGTCAAGGTGATCGGCGAGGGCGAAACACGCGCCGAGACGCTACGGCTTGCCGATGCCTTCCACGCCAAGGTGGTGGACGCGACGATCGATCACTTCATTCTGGAGATAACGGGCAAATCCTCCAAGATCGACCAGTTCATCGCGATCATGAAGCCGCTCGGCCTGATCGAAGTGTGCCGTACCGGCATTGCTGCCATGAACCGTGGCGCGCAGGGGATGTGAGCCTGCTACCGCTGTTAGGTCCGTGCCGATTAGCTGCCCCTCACCCCTAATCTTCTCCCGTAAACGTGGCGAGGGGACGTGCGAAACGCAACGTCGAGGTGGATGAAGCCGACTCGGCATATCCCCTTCGCCCCGCAAGCGGGGAGAAGGTGCCGGCAGCCGGTGAGGGGTGTTTTAGCTGGCAGCCGCTGTAGATCACAGCATCTCCAGCGGCTTTTTCCCGGCTGGCGGCGGGAAGGCAGCGTCGAGCGCTTCCCAATCCTCGTCGGTGATATCGAGCGACACACAGTCGCGGTTTTCGCGAACACGTTCGGCATTCGAGGTCTTCGGGATGGCGATGACGCCGTCGCGTTTCAGCAGGAAGGCGAGCGCCAGTTGGGCGGGTGTCGCCTGGTAGGCCTTGGCGATGTGGATCAGTTCCGGATGATGGAGGATATGGCCCTGCTCGATCGGCGAATAGGCCATGACGGGAATGCCGCGGCTTCGGCACCAGGGCAGGAGGTCGAATTCAATGCCGCGGTGAGAGAGATTGTAGAGCACCTGGTTGGCGGCGACATTGACGCCATCCGGCACGCCAAGCAGTTCCTCCATGTCATCAGTGTCGAAGTTGGAGACGCCCCAGGCGCCGATCTTGCCTGACGCCTTCAACATTTCGAAGGCGGCGACGGTCTCGGCGAGCGGATAGTTGCCGCGCCAATGCAGGAGATAGAGATCGATGCGGTCCGTGCCGAGGCGTTCGAGGCTGTGTTCGCAAGCCTCGATCGTGCCTTTCAGGCTGGCATTCCAAGGATAGACCTTGCTGACGATGAAGACCTCGTCGCGCCGTCCCCTGACCGCCTGGCCGACGATTTCCTCGGCGCCACCATCGCCATACATTTCGGCGGTATCGATCAGCGTCATGCCGAGATCGATACCGGCTCTGAGGCTTTCGATCTCGGCCTTGGCATGGCCGGCATCCTCGCCCATGGCCCAGGTTCCCTGGCCGAGCACCGGCACTTCCGCGCCGTTCGGGATTGTGATCGATGGGATAGGGTCGTCCTGCATGGTCTTGATCCTGGTCAGGAGATTGGGCTGCGCCGCTATCTTTCAAGTAATCCTGTCACCATGACAATGATGTATTGGTGTCGGCGATTTAGGACAGTTACGCTGACCTAAATAAAGCGGGCTGCTGGAAAAGCCGGCTTCAGGAGGTTTCATGCCGCTGGATACGTTTCTCGCTCTCGTTCTCTTCGCCTTTACGACGTCGATCACGCCGGGGCCGAACAATATGATGCTTTTCGCTTCGGGCGTGAATTTCGGCTTCCGCAGGACTGTCCCGCATATGTTCGGCATCGGCGCCGGCTTCTTCTCGCTACTCATTGCCGTTGGTCTCGGGCTCGGCGCGCTGCTGCACACGATGCCCATGCTCTATACCGTGCTGAAATTCGCCGGCGGCGCCTATCTTCTCTGGATCGCCTGGAAAATCGCTTCGTCGCGTTCGCTCAGCGAAGGCAAGAGCGGTGCGGCACCGATGTCCTTTGTCTCGGCGGCGGCTTTCCAGTGGATTAATCCGAAAGCCTGGGTGATGGCGGTCACCGCAATGGCGACCTATACGAATCCGGAGCTTTATCTCGTCAGCGTGTTGATCGTCGGTCTGGCTTTCGCGCTGGTGAACGTGCCGAGCGTCTCGAGCTGGGCAGGCTTCGGCTCGGCGCTCAGGGAATGGCTTTCCGATCCGGTGCGGCTGAAATGGTTCAATATCACCATGGCCGTGCTTCCGGTGGCGAGCCTCTGGCCGATGCTAAAATAGAGCGATCGACGGTTTCGTCAGCATCAGCCAGAAAATGCCGAGAACGGCCGCGAAGGCCGGAAAGCCGAAAGCGAACCAGATGCGGTAGAGGCTGTAATAGTGGGGCGGCAGGGCGCTTCCCGAGCTTGCCGCGGCGCGGGCGAGGTCGCGCAGTCGGATCTGGATCCAGACGACCGGCAGCCAGAACAGACCGGTGACGACATAAAGCAGCAGTGACAGCGCAATCCAGCCCTCCGACAGGTCCCAACCGATCGACCGCGCCAGGAGATAGCCACTCACCGGTTGGAGAAGAGCGGCGGTCGCCGTGAAGACGGTGTCGGCGATGACGACGGTCGTGGCGACATGGGCGATCAGCGCGGGCTCGCCTGTGCGGTGCGCCATCACCATGAAAAAGGCGATGCCGGCGCCGGTGCCGAAGAGAACGGTCGCGCCGATGACATGGGCAAGCAGGAGCCATTCTTCGAGCATCAGCGTTCATCCAGGGTGGCAAGCGCCGTGAGCGTCAGCAGGATCGATGGCAGCACCTTGACAAGGGGGCCGAGCGGATCGAGCCAGAGGGCGGGTTCGAGAAGTGTGCCGCCGGTGAGATAGGCCAATGAGACGGCCAGCATGCCGAGAAGGGCGCGTCTGGCGAGCGGGCGGACAAGGACTGCGGCGCCGAGCGCGATGTCGATCAGGCAGGTGAGAAGCGTCAGCGCAGTTGCGGCCGCGTCCGGCATGAAGGGCAGGAAGTGGGCGGAGGCCTTCTGCACCGCCAGCAGCGGGATCAGGCCGGAGAGCAGCCAGAAGCCCGACAGGCCTGATATGACGATCGGTTTCAACAGATAGAGCCTGGCGAACCAGAGATCCTGCACGCCGGAGGGATTGGCAGCGAGCGTTGCCGCGGCTGATGTCGCGGCAAGGCCGCTCTCCGCCTTCGCGCTTTTTATGCCTTCCGACATGACGGTCATTGCCGTCGAGCGCAGCGGTGAACGCCAGCCGAGCAGGCCCGCGACATCGGCGAGCCAGGTCACGGGTCGTGCAAGCCAAGGCGCAAGGTAAAAGACGCGGACCGGCGCCAGGCCCAGCCATTGCCGGTGGAGGTGGACGAGATCGGCAAGCGTCAGCACCTCGTCGGCGGCAAGAGCGATATCCCCGCGCAGATCGCCTGAAACCGCCCGCGACACGGCTTCCGCCACGTCGTCCACCGACAGGGTTTCGACCCCGCTTTCGGCGTGGATGAGCGGCAGCGCCAAGGGGAAGGCGGCAAGCGCCCGGATGAGCGACGAGCCGCCATGGGCATTGCGGCCGAGAACGAGGGCAGGGCGCAGGATGAGCTGAGGCAGGCCGCTTGCCGCCAGCGCCTCGTCGGCGCGTCGCTTGGTGGCGAGGAAAGGCAGATCGCCGGCGGCGCCCGCCGTCCTTGCCGATATCTGGATGATCAAAGGTTGAGAGCGTTTCGCAGCGGAATAGAGCGCCAGCATCGCATCTCCCTGTGTGGCTGCCAAATCATCCGACAGGCCGTCCTGCAGCGCGCCGGCGCAATTGACGACGGCATGCTGGTCCTTCAGGAGATCCTCCCAGTCCTCGGCCTTCGTCATGCGGGACAGATCGGCCCGCCGCCAGTTTATCGCAGGCTGCTTCAAACGCGCACGCTCAGGATTGCGGCCGAGCCCGGTCACGGCATGCCCATCGGCCGCGAGCCGGGCCGCGACGACGGAGCCTATGAAACCGGTTGCGCCGAGAATCAGGATGTTCATGGCTGGAGATTAGCGGAAAAGTTTGAGGGGGATAGGAGGGGTTGGCGGGTGCGTGGGGTGTGATAGAAAAGGGGATGTTTGCGCTGCTTTCCACCGGCGATACTTTGAGAAGGGCGGGGCCTTGCAACGATTCCCCTTCTCCCCAGCGGGGAGAAGATGCCGGCAGGCAGATGAGGGGGCGAGCGGCGAAGCCGCGGGTGCGCGAAGCGTAAGCGAAGCGCAATGACGGGTCGCCGTATGGCCCCTCATCCGACCCTTCGGACCACCTTCTCCCCGTGGGGTAGAAGGGGTGCCCGGGCCGCCGCCGAGAGAAGAAGCGGACACTACCTATCTGTCGTTTGGGAGAACATCCATTGCACGACCATGATCACGACGACCATCACAACTACGACCATCACCACGACAACCGCTACTCCGACATGCAGGCGCGCGTCAAAGCGCTGGAGACGCTGCTGACGGAGAAGGGGTTGATCGATCCGGGGGCAATCGATGCGATCGTCGAGACTTATGAGAGGAAGGTGGGGCCGCGCAACGGTGCGCGTGTCGTCGCGAAAGCATGGAGCAATCCCGAATTCGCGGACTGGCTGAAACGCGATGCGACGGCGGCGATTGCGAGCCTTGGGTTTACCGGCCGGCAGGGCGAGCATATGCGCGCCGTCTTCAATACGCCCGACACCCATAACCTGATCGTCTGCACGCTCTGCTCCTGTTATCCCTGGTCGGTGCTCGGCCTGCCGCCGGTCTGGTACAAGGCTCCGGCCTATCGCTCGCGCGCCGTCATCGATCCGCGCGGCGTACTGGCCGAATTTGGGCTGGTGCTGCCTGCGCAGAAAAAGGTCCGCGTCTGGGATTCGACGGCGGAGCTGCGTTATCTCGTAATTCCCGAGCGGCCGGCGGGCACGGAAGGGTTGGATGAGACCTCATTGGCCGATCTCGTCAGCCGCGATGCGATGATCGGGACGGCGATCGCGGGCAGCTCGAAAATTTCAGCTGCCGGCAGTCCGGAGGCTCTGCCATGAACGGACCCCACGATCTCGGCGGGCAGATGGGTTTCGGGCCTATCGCCCCTGAAAAGGATGAGCCCTCTTTCCATGCCGACTGGGAGAAGCGGGCTCTCGGCATCACGCTTTCCTGCGGCGCTTTCGGCGCCTGGACGATCGATGAGAGCCGGCATGCCCGCGAAAATATTCCGCCGGCCGATTATCTTGCCGCCAGCTATTACGAGATCTGGATCCGCGGCGTCGAAACGCTGCTCGAACGGCACGGTTTTGCGACGCGCGAGGAGTTGCTGTCTGGGCGCAAGCTGCAGGAGGGCGCGACGCCGAAACGGGTGCTGAAGGCCGAGATGGTACCGGCGGTTCTCGCGAAAGGCGGGCCATGCAATCGTCCTGTCGAGGCCGCGCCGATATTTGCGGTCGGCGAGACGGTGCGGACGAGGAATTTCAATCCGGCCACCCATACGCGCTTGCCGCGTTATGCCAGGGCCAAGACCGGCATCGTCGAAGCGGTGCAGGGTTCCTTCGTCCTTCCCGACGACAATGCGCATGGCAAGGGCGAGAACCCGCAATGGCTCTATACCGTCATCTTTGATGGCACGGAGCTCTGGGGTGAGGGTGCCGACCCGTCGCTGACGGTCTCGATCGATGCATGGGAGAGCTATCTTGAGCGTGTGTGAAATACCCTCTCAGCTCTCGCAATCGCCGGGTTTACCGAAGTCGCCGGAGGGTGATCCTGTTTTCCCTGAACCTTGGGCGGCTGAAGCCTTCGCCATAACCGTGCATCTGCATGAGAAGGGGCTGTTTTCCTGGACCGAGTGGGCCGAAACCCTTTCGCGGGAATTGCATCAGCCAGGCCGAGCCGAGGACGGCAGCGATTATTTCGACTGCTGGGTGGCGGCGCTCTCGGACCTGCTGGTCAATCGCGGCGTGGCGGATGCATCCCTACTCCTCGACCTGCAGAAGAGCTGGCAGCGGGCGGCCGAAGCGACGCCGCATGGCAAGCCGATCGAGCTTGCCAACGATCCGCTGCGCTAAACGTCATGACGGGAACTGCCGATAGCACTCCTCGGCCACCGCGCGCAGCGCTTCGCGCGAGATTTCGCCGGTGACGGCATAACCGAGTTCGCCGTCGATCCAGTAGAAGGTTTCGAGATTGCCCGATGAGGCGAAGCGGAAGCTCGTCGTGCGGTTTTCCCTGTTGCGGCCGACCATGACGGTCAGGCGCTCGCCGGCCTGGTTCTCGTACATGAACATCGCGCCCGGCCGGCCGTCGACCGGCAGCAGGCGGCCGCCGACCAGCTTGAAGCCGAGCGGCTGCAGGTTCGGGATCTTGAGGTTCTCGATCGCCAGGCGCTTGCCGAGCCAGGTGGCGAGATGGGCTTCCTCGTCGGCGAAGACCTCGACGGGATGACGGACCTCGGCGGCATAGACGGTAAAGGCGGTCTCGGCCTGTTTCGGGAAGGTTTCTGAGCCGGTAAGCTGCAGCTCCGGCTTTTCTAGAAGAGCCGGGCCATAATACCCGCTGACGGCGCCGAGCGCAAAGACGAGGAGGGCCGCGGCGGCGAGTGCCCAGCGCTTCCGCGCGGGCGCGACCGCGCGTGAGGGCGCAACGAGCAGAGGATCAGTGTCCCTGGCCTTCTCGTACCCGGCAAAGAGGGAACGGATGCTTGCGTTCTGCGCCTGCCATTCGGCGATCATCGCCGCTTCGTCCGGGTTGTCCGCGAGGTAGGTCTCGATGCGGGCGCGCGAGCTTTGCGGCAACTGGCCGTCGGCATAGGCGTGGAGATCGGCTTCGGTGACGATCGGGTTGGTCTCGTTCATTTCGGTCTCCGAAGCGTAATGACGTTATCGGCCTTCAGATGCTCGGCGACGCGCCGGCGGGCGCGCGACAGGCGCGACATGACGGTGCCGATCGGGATATCGAGCGCGGCGGCGACCTCGCTGTAGCTATAGCCCTCGATGACGACGAGCATCAGCACGGCGCGGTGCTCCTCCGAAAGGCTGTTCAGCGCATCGTTGAGTCGGGCGCGCTCCAGCGGATCGGCCGGCGGTTCGGGCGCTGCCATATCGTCCGCGGCGTCGAGCTCGACCAGACCGTCGCGCGCTTTGCCGCGCCGGCCGTTGCGGTAAAGGTTCGTCATGATGGTCAGGACCCAGCCTCGCAGATTGAGACCGCGCCATTGGCCGCGGCGCGTCAGGACCTTCTCGACACAGTCTTGCAGCAGGTCCTCGCCGTCGGCATCCGAGCGCGTCAGGCTGCGCGAATAGCGCCTGAGCGAGGGGAGGAGGGCCAGTATCTGGCCCTCGAAGGTTTCGGGTGCAGGTGTCTTCACGCCGACTCTCTTGCGATCAGAGCCTCTGCCATCAAGGTTTTGCGAGGTCCCAGTTGCCGCCAACACCGTCGCCGGTGATGTCGCCGGCCTTCTTGTCCTTGACCCAGTAATAAAGCGGCATGCCGTCCTTGGCCCATTGCTTCTTACCATCCTTGCGTTCAATGATCGAATATGCACCATCGGCCTTGGCATCGGAAGCGGCCATCAGCGGCGGCCAGTTCTTGGCGCAATCGCCGTTGCAGTTGGAAACGCCCTTGGCGTCTTTCTTGAAGGTGTAGAGGGTCATGCCATTTTCGCCGGCAAGCACCTTGCCCTTGGCGGTTTCGACTTCCTTGACGGGAGGGGCTGCGAAAGCAGCTGTCGCGGCAAGCGCGGCTGCCGCCGCGACGGACAGGAATTTCACGGCTGTCATGATGTCTCTCCTCAGGTTGGGCACGCAATGCTGCGATACCTGATATGAGACACGGGGCGAGGCGGTTTTATTCCCGGCTGAGCGAAAGTTTTTCGCGGGCTCAGGATGAGGCTGGAGAGAGGCCGCGGAGAGCACAATACAAGCGAGGGATTCGATCTGCTCGGCGAAGGTGGACATCTTCGCTGTCGCTGCCGGTCATTTACATCATGCCGCTTTGCGGATATTCTGTATCCTTAATTTGGTTCGCAGAACCAGCCATTATGAGTTGCTGAATGATCCTGAAAAGCCAAGTCGAGTGGGCGCTGCATTGCTGCGCCATTCTCGCGGGCCTGCCCGAGGGCAGGTATCTCTCCACCAAGGCGCTCGCCGAGCTTCACGGTCTGCCGAAGGAATATCTCTCCAAGGCGCTGCAAAGCCTTTCGCAGGCCTCGCTGGTCGATACCACGCTCGGCCCGAGCGGGGGCTACAGGCTTGCGAGATCCCCATCCGAGATCAACTTCCTTGATATTGTCGAGGCGGTGGAGGGAAAGGCGCGCAGCTTCACCTGCACGAATATCCGCGAGAACAATCCGTGCCGGCCGGCAGGCTATTGCGACAGCGAGCCTTGCCCGGTTGCGCGCGTCATGTGGGAAGCCGACGAGGCTTGGCGAAATACGTTGAGAGCCGTCCGGCTCTCCGATCTTGTCGGCACCTTATCCGAGGAGGTGCCGGCGGACATCTGGCAAGACACGTTCCAATGGGTGCTCCAGCGCGCCGGCTGATCATGCCCTGAAGATGGTTCTGATGGTGTTCAGGATGGCATGCGCGTTGCGGACCTGTTCCGCAGGCAGGCCAGCGCTGTCGCGGAAGCGTTCGGCGCGGCCGGCGAGGGCTTCGGCGATTTCTTCGGCCAAACCGGGGCGTTGGGTGAGCAGCGGCGCGAAGGCTTCCTGGTCGATTTCATAGACCGTCGCCGGGGTCAGGGCCTCCAAGGCGCAGATCTCCTGCATGCCGGCGAGCAATCCTGTCTCGCCGAAAAAATCGCCCGGTGCGAAGCGCCCGCGCTCTTCGCCTTCGCGCCGCGCCACGATGATGCCGGCGCGCACCATCATCAGCGAGGGCAGCATTTCGCGCTCCCGCACGATCACATCGCCCTTGCGGAACTGCCGGACAGTCGTGGTTTCAGCAAGTTTCTGCTTTTCATCTGACGTCAGTGTCGCAAAGACCGGAATGGCTTCGATCAGCGCAAGCGGCGTGACGCTCGGCGGCCTGGCGTTTTCTTCCGTCGGCAGATCGGCGGTCAGCACCTGGGCCGCGGGCGGAACGGCGAGAAGCAGGCCGGCGGATTTGCAATGACGATAGACGAGATCTAGGACTTCATTTCGCGCCGTCACGCGCTGGCTTGGGCTCGTCACCCGAAACAGCAGCTCGACCTCGAGTGCGGTGGCATCCAGCCCTTTCAAAGCGACGACCGGCGCAGGCTCCCGCACGATCGAATTGCAGCTCGTGAGCGCGGCGATCATGATCTGCCGGATCGATGCCGGCATCCGGGTCGGGGCGATGCGGACGGTGAGGATCAGCAGATGGGTCTCGTCCGGCCGGCTGACATTGGTCAGGCCGAGTTTCGCCAGGAAGCTGTTGGGCAGGACGACGACATTGTTGGCGCCGGTCAGGATGTGTGTCGCGCGCCAGTTGCTTTCGACGACGCGCCCTTCCGTGCCGTCGCTCAAGAGAATCCAGTCGCCGATGACATAGGGCCGGCCGAGCGTCAGCGCGATGCCGGAAAAGACGTCGGCAAGCGTGTTCTGAAGCGCCAGGCCGAGAATGATGGCGACCACGCCTGATGTCGCGACGAGGGTGCCGATCGGCACGCCGAAGACGTAGGCGAGGATCGAGAGCGCGATGCCGATATAGACGATGCCGACGACGAGATCCTGGAGCAGGCGGGCCTCACGCGGGCTGCCCTCCAGCACCAGATAGAGCCTGATGAAGCCGATGACTGCCCATGCGAGATGGACCCACCAGAGCGATTTCGCCAGGATGACGAGTAGGGCTCGCGGGTCCTCGGATTGATACCCCCCGAAACGATGCGGTTCGATGCCGCTGCCGACGAGGATCAGCGTCATCACCGCAAAGAAGAGGATCTGCACCACCAGCCGCGTCGTCGGCCGCTGACTGGAGAGGAAATACCAGACAATGATGCCGGCAAAGCCGACCACGATCAGGGACATCAGCGGCCTACCGAAGAGCGCGTCGTAGTTCATCTCTGTCTGTCTCCGGAAGGGGCGGCGGCACATGATTCAGCGTGTCGGCCACCCGCGAAAGCGGCCGGCTCTCCGCGGGTGGCCGTCAGCGATACTCACTTTTTCAGCGGGAAAGTCAGTTCTTTCTGATCGGTGTCGACGACGAAGACGGCGAGCAGGCGGGCGGGCTCGGTCTCGCTGCCATTGGCGCTCACGCCATGGCGGTCGCCCGGCATTTCGGAAAAGCTCTCTCCGGCCTGATAGACCTTGACCGGGCCGTCATTGACCTGGCTGCGGATCGATCCTTCGAGCACGGTGGCGTAGATGAAGGCCGAGTCCGGATGGGTATGGCCCTCGGAGAAGCCGCCCGGGCCGTATTCGACCAGCACGCCCTTGATGCTCTTGCCAGGCACGTTCGGCAGTTCGTGCTCATAGACGAGCGTCACCTTCGCGGATTTGCTGCTGTCGTGGGCGGCGCCAACGCTCGCTGTGAGAAAGGCGAGTGCGGCGGCGAGGATTGATGTCCTGATCATGGGAATCTCCTGTGTTGCTGGGATGGAGAGGACGCGCCCAAGCGACCGCGTCCTGAGGCAAGTCAATCACTTCGACTGGCTGATTTCGCGAACCACTCTTCAAAGGTGATCGTACCGAGCCGCGGATTGTCGTCGGAGACGAGCGACTGATCGTTCAGCCTGGCGCCGAAATATCTTGCCTCTGCATCGGCTTCGACAGTCCTCGGGTCCTTCATCGCCTTTAGATAGCTGGCGACGAGATCGCTGAGGCGAGCGCGTTCGGGACCCGATATCTCGATTGTCTTGTTGGCGGGGGCGGAGAGCGCCACGTCGGCCATAGCGTCGGCAACGTCATCGGAGGCGATCGGCTGCACATAGGCCGGCGACAGGCGGACCGTCTGGCCGACGGTGCCGGACTGGGCGATGCCGTTCAGGAATTCCATGAACTGCGTCGAATGCACGATGGTATAGGGAATACCCGAGGCCCTGATCAGCTTTTCCTGAGCGAGCTTACCGCGGAAATAGCCGCTTTCCTGCAGGCGCTCAGTGCCGACGACCGAAAGCGCGACATGATGCTTGACGCCAGCGACCTTTTCGGCGGCGAGAAGATTGCGTCCCGAGGTCTCGAAGAATTCGAGCACGGCCTTGTCCTCGAAGGAAGGTGAATTGGCAAGATCGAGCACGACCTCTGCGCCCGCAAGCGCTTCCGCCAGTCCTTCTCCGGTGATCGTGTTGACGCCTGAGTTCGGCGAGGCGGCAATCACCTCATGGCCGCGCTTGCGCAGGCGTTCGACGGTTTTCGAACCGATGAGACCGGTTCCGCCAATGACAACGATTTTCATAACAGGTCTCCCCATCGCTCCCGGTGCGCGGCAGCGTCAAAGTTGAATCTTCTCAATGAATGCGAGGGTTAGTTCAGGCCGGCCTTATCGAGACCGTAGGCCTTGTCGGCCGTGCCGGGTACAGTCTTGAAGCCGACATTGACGCGGTTCCAGGCATTGATTGCCATGACCACGAAGGTCAGGTCGGAGATTTCCTTTTCGGAAAGCTGGCCGCGAACCCGCTCATAGATCTCGTCGGGAACGCCGCCCTCCGGCAGTTTCGTCAGGGCTTCGGTCCAGGCCAGCGCGGCGCGCTCGCGGGGAATGAACAGGTTCGATTCCCGCCAGATAGCGACGTGATAGATCCTGAGCTCACTCTCGCCGAGGATTTTGGCCTGCTTCACATGCATGTCGAGGCAGAAGCCGCATCCGTTGATCTGCGAAGCGCGGATCTCGACCAGGGCCTGCAGCTTCTCGTCGATCACGCTGCTGCGGAGCGCCATGCTGAATTCCATGAACTTCTTGAAGAGCTCGGGTGACTGCTGGGCGTAGTTCAATCGCTGGGTCATGTCTTTCTCCTCTAATTAAGGATATTTAATGTCCTTATGGATAAATGATATCCTTAATTGCTGGACTGTAAAGCCATTCTCGCTTAGTCTGGCGGCATAAAGCCTATGCGCAAAAGTATGAGGAGGAGGGGATGGATATCGTTTCGGCATTACGGACCTTTCAGCGCGTCGTGGAGACGGGCTCGTTTTCAGCCGCGGCGCATGATCTCAATGTGACCCAGCCCGCGGTCTCCCGGCAGGTCGCGGCACTCGAAGGCCATTTCAACACGCGCCTGCTGCATCGCACGACGAGCGGCCTGTCGCTGACGGCGGAGGGGGAGAGAATGCTGCCGATGGCGCTTCGGATTCTCGAGGCGGTGGAAGAGCTCGGCGATGCCGCCGGATCGGATGGAGCGATCGCTTCGGGCAAGGTCAGGCTCAGCGTTCCGGCACCGCTCGGCCTCTATCTCAGCGAGCGGTTGGGCGATCTTCTCGCCGCTTATCCCAAACTATCGGTCGAACTGCTTTTCAGGGAGCAGAGCTCCGATATGATCGAGGAGCGCCTCGATCTCGAAGTGCGCCTTGGCCCGGTCGCCGACAGCAGCCTCGTCTGCCGGCGGATCGGCTGGACGACGGCCTTCCTCGTCGCGTCTCCCGCCTATCTCTCGCGCAGGGCGGCTCCACACGCCCCGAAGGACATCAAGGATCATGAATGCCTGTGCTACGCGAGGGCAGGCGAGGCCAATACATGGTCCTTTTCGAACGGCTCGGAAGATATATCGGTCAGGATCTCGCCGCGGCTGACGGCCTGTAACGCCGTCGCCATTCACAGGGCAGCCCTTGCCGGCGCGGGCCTTGCCGTGCTCTCCCACATCATCGCCAAACCCGATATCGCCGCCGGCCGATTGATCCCGGTGATGAAGGATTTCCAGCCGAGCCGGCTGCCGGTCACCGTCGTCTATCCCTCGCGACGCAACATGCCGCTGCGCGTCAAGACCGTTCTGGATTTTCTGATGGAGGCGATGGCGCAGGACCCGTCGATGTGTTCAAGCGGCGTAGACCGGGGCTGGGACGGGTGAGTGCAGGGATCTGCCGTCATCGGCCACGCCGCGTCAGTTTCCGCCTTGCCTAAGTCAGGCGAATCCTGCCAAGTCGTCTGATCATGCAATTTGCGCCCCAACAAGACGAAGCCCTGAAGGCTGTTTCGAAATGGCTGAACGAAGGGCGCTCGCCGCTCTTTCGCCTATTCGGCTACGCCGGAACGGGCAAGACGACGCTTGCCCGGCATTTTGCCGAGAATGTCGATGGCGACGTCCTGTTTGCCGCTTTTACCGGCAAAGCCGCGCAGGTGCTGCGTTCGCGCGGCGCCTCCAACGCCAAGACCATTCATTCGTTGATCTACCGCCCGCGCGGCGAGGAAGCGGTGGAGGACGAGGAAACCGGCAAGACCTCGATTGCGCCAATGTTTGCGATCAACCGGCAAAGCCCGGTGGCGAAAGCGGCGCTGATCATCGTCGACGAATGCTCGATGGTGGACGAGGCGCTCGGCAAGGACCTGATGAGCTTCGGCACGCCGATCCTGGTGCTCGGCGATCCCGGCCAGCTGCCGCCGGTTTCGGGCGGCGGCTACTTCACCAACCAGGAGCCGGATTATCTCCTCACCGATATCCACCGGCAGGCGCGCGACAATCCGATCATCAAGCTCGCCATGCAGGTGCGCGAAGGCAACGAGATCATGTATGGCGACTACGGCACGGCCAAGGTGATCTCGAAGAACGAGGTGACGCAGCAGCTCGTGCTCGATGCCGATCAGGTGCTCGTCGGCACCAACAGGACGCGGCGGCGCTATAATCAACGCCTGCGCGAACTGAAGGGTTTCAGCGCCGATTATCCGCAGACCGGCGACAAGCTGGTCTGTCTTCGGAACGATCCGGCCAAGGGCCTGCTCAACGGCTCGCTGTGGCAGGTGATGACTTCGTCCAAGGAAACGACGAAGCCCGGCATCAATCTCCTCGTCCGTCCCGAGGACGACGACATGGATCGCGGGGCGGCCAAGATCAAGCTGCTCAAGCAGGCCTTCGAGGATGTCGAAGGCGAGATCCCCTGGAACACCCGCAAGCGTTACGACGAGTTCGACTATGGTTATGCCCTGACCGTCCACAAGGCGCAGGGCTCGCAATGGAACGACGTCGTGCTCTTCGACGAGAGCTGGGCCTTTCGCGACACGCGGGAACGCTGGCTCTACACCGCGATCACACGCGCGGCGGAGACGCTGACGATCGTTCGCTGATCCCGATGGGGGCCGGCCCCTCATCTGCGTTCATCGCTGCGAACCGGACAGTTATGGTTTAAAGTGGAAGGAGACCGTGGCGCTCGTCAGGGGAATTAAGCCTGCACGATGCCCAGCAGCACGGCCTTGGCGATCGCCTGGAAGCGGTTGTTGGCGCGGAATTTCAGGATGATTCCGGCCTCGAGATCCCTGGTCTCATCATGCTTCAGATCGAGTGCCCGGGCGATGCGCTGGGTGGAATAGCCCTCTGCCATCAGTTCCAGGCAACACAGTTCCTGCGCGGTCAGGCTGGAACTGTCCTGATTGTCGTTGAGCGGCTGCGTCTCCATGCCGTCGTCGAAATCCAGGAGATCGCCGACCTGCTGGAGCTGGCGGTGCAGCGTCGACATTTCGGCCGTCAACTCGCGCTTGCGCACCTGCAAGACCTCGCGGAACATCGCCTCGGCCGATTCCTGCGAATCGGCGTTGCGAAGCTCGTCCATCAGTTCCTGGATGACTGCAATCGGCATGCCTGTCTCGCGGCAGACGGTGATGACGGCCATGCGCATCACGTCGTCCTGGCCATAAACGCGCATCAGGCCGATGCGATTGGCCGAGATCAATCCCTTTTCTTCGTAGAAATGCAGTGTCCTGTGCGTAACGCCGAATGCGTTGGCCATATCGGCGATAGGCACCGGACCTTCCGGCAGATCCGGCGGCAGCGCGGCCAAAGGCAGGAACCGGTATTTCGACCGGGCCTCCGAAGCGACACCGGCGGCAGCAAACAGGCGTTTGGAACCGTCTGGCATGAACCCTCCTAGGGCATCTTGTTGCACCTCATGCGGTTTTGCCAGTTGCTTCCCGGTCGCGGCGAGTGGGGTTTCCTCTGAGCGTCTTCTATGGGAAAGAAGCAGTACGCGGCCTACGTTTACGCGACACAATGTCCACGTTATGCGTGAACGATCTTTTTTATAAGTGCTAAAAATAATCTCTTTTAAATGGGATAGCAACGCGACGGGGCGCTCTACAGGTTTTGCGCGAAGGTTCCAGCAAAACACGCGCTGCGCCCGCCGCATCTTCGCAGCCGGCGGGAACCGCTATTCCTGGTACGCCCCTCACTGTTGTAATGCCGATCCATCAATATCGGCGTCGCATTCATCTGCGATTCTCGTTGGCCATCGCCGGGCACTTGGCTTAAAAAGCGTGGCCTCCCGTTTCCGAGACCGATGGATAATCCGCCATGCCAGCCAAGCTCTCCGTGAACCTCAACGCCATCGCCATGCTGCGCAACCGGCGCGATCTGCCCTGGCCGAGCGTCGAAGCCCTCGGGCGCATAGCCCTTGCATCAGGCGCCAGCGGTCTGACGGTGCATCCGCGCCCCGACCAGCGCCATATAAGATTTTCCGACTTACCCGTCATCCGCAACCTGATCGACGACGAATTCCCGAAGGCCGAGTTCAACATCGAGGGTTATCCCACAGAGGAATTCCTCGAACTCTGCGCCGGCGCTGCACCCGAGCAGGTGACGCTGGTGCCCGACGACCCGTCGCAGGCGACCTCCGATCACGGCTGGGACTTCCGCAAACACCAGGCGTTCCTCACCGATGTCGTGGCGCGGCTGAAGAAGATGGGATGCCGGGTCTCGCTCTTTGCCGAAGGCGATGGCGATGCGGAAGCGGTCAAGATCGCCAAGGCGGTCGGCGCCGACCGGATCGAACTTTACACCGGACCGTATGGCGGTTGCTACGATGCGCCCGAACGGGCGGCTCCCATCCTCGAAGCGCTGGGAAAGACTGCAGACGCGGCACTGGCGATCGGCCTTGCCGTCAATGCCGGGCATGATCTGACGGTCGCAAACCTGCCTGATCTGGTGAAGCGCATTCCTGATCTTGCCGAAGTTTCCATCGGCCATGGGCTGACCGCCGATGCGCTGGAATATGGCATGGCGGAAACGGTGCGGCGGTTTTGCAGGGCTTGTGGGCAGAAGGTTTGACGATGGCGTCCAGCGACGACACGGCGGTATCAACTGGTTTTGCCGTCGCATCGGTAGCGCCTGGGGTTACCGCCTCTGTCCTGCCGGACATCTCCCCCACAAGTGGGGAGATCGGCTGGGCGAGATGGCTTCTCCAAACTACTACCCTATAGCTGCCGCGCTACGGTAGCGAGGGAGCGATGGTCTAGCCTCCTGCCACTCTCCCCACTTGTGGGGGAGATGCCGAAGGGCAGAGGGGGTGTCACACGGCACTCCCTCCTCCTCGGTCATTCGTGTCCTCAGGGCTTTACCGCGCGATGTTACAGGAATTCACGCATGGCGCGTCCGCGCCGTGCGTAATTCATTCGACGTGAAGCTTTCTCACTCGCGCTGCATCCCTGCGACGTTGCGCAGGGATGCATATCGGCTCAATGCCCCCCGGCGCTGCCAGCCGCCGTCAGTGCAGCCTTATGCGCCACGAAGAAATCCTTCAGCGGCAGCGGCTGTCTACCCGTTAGTTTGGTGAAGTCTCCGGTCACGATCTCGAATTTGCCGGCGCGGATGTTGGCGTCGGCGGAGACCAGCATGTCGGCGATGAAGCCGGGGAGGCCGGCGCCGCGGATGCCCTGGCCGAGCTGTTCGTCCGTGACGTCGACCACATCGAGCGGCTTGCCGGCGGCTTCGGAGACGGTGGCGGCGACCTGCCGATTGGTCAGCAGTTCAGTGCCGGTCAGCGTGTAGGTGGCGCTTTCGGCGGTGCCGGAGGCAAGGGCTGCGGCGATCGCCAGAGCGCAGTCGTCGCGCGATATCGTCGAGATTTTGCCATCGCCCGTGGCGCTGAACCATTTGCCGCCCTGTAGATTGTGGGGCATGCCATGCAGATAGTTGTCGTGATACCAGGCGTCGCGGATGATTGTGTAGGCGAGGCCGCTCGCCTTGATGGCGTTTTCGGTGCCGAGATGGTCGGGCGCGAAAGTGACGAGCGAATCGTCGGGGGCCGGCATCGAGGTGTAGGCAATGTGCTTGACTCCTGCCTTGGCGGCGGCAGCGACGGCGGCCTTGTGCTGGGCCAGACGCTTGCCTGGGGTGTCGAGCGCGTCGGTGCTGATGATCAGCAGCCGGTCGACGCCGGCGAAAGCCTTTTCCAACCCTGCCGCGTCATCGAAATCGGCCTTGCGGGTGACGACGCCCTTATTTGCGAGCTCGGCGAGCTTCTCGGGGCTGCGCGTTGCCGCGACGATGTTGCCGGGGGCAACCCTGTAGGTTTCGATGAGGTGGTGGATGACACGCTGGCCGAGCTGTCCGGCGGCGCCGGTGACCAGGATGGTTTCGCTCATGGGTCGTTCCTTTTGCGTTGGGCGAGGTGGTCTCAAAAAGAGACTAACTCTAGAATAGGAATTGACTTCGCGGTGTAAAGGAGGCAGTTTTTCGCCTCTACGTTACCAAAAGGGAACCACCAGATGAGCGGCGCGGTCCTCAGTCTGAAGAACAAAATGGCGGGGGCGCGGCGCGAGATCGACCTTGCCGACCTCGATTTTTCCAATTGCCCGGTTCGGGACATGATGCAGCAGATCGGCGGCAAATGGTCGACGCTGCTGCTCGAGGTGCTGGCGGCCGAGCCCCGTCGGTTCGGCGAACTCAGGCGGATGCTGCCCGACATCTCGCAGCGTATGCTGACGCAGACGCTGCGCGATCTGCAGAGGGATGGTTACATCGCCCGCGAGGTCTTCCCGACCAAGCCGCCGAGCGTCGAATATTCTATGACCGATCTCGGCCGCTCGCTCTATCAGCCGCTGTCGCAGCTTCTGAACTGGGCGGAAGCGAATCACGATGCCGTTCGCGCCGCCCGTTCGCGTTTTGATTCCGCAGAGAGCTAAGCTTTGCCGCGGCGGCCTTCCGTCAGGAACAGCAGGAAGGCCAGTGCCGGGAAGGCGAAACCGATCCAGGCCGTCATCGTCCAACCGCCGGTCGCATAGGCCCAGCCGCCGAGCGCCGAGCCGAGCGCGCCGCCGGCAAAGAAGGTGGCCATGAAGAGGCCGTTCAGCCGGCTGCGATGTTCCGGGTTCAGTCCGTAGATGGCGCGCTGGCCGCAGACGAGATTGGTCGTTACCCCGAAATCGAGCATGATCGCCGCCACCGTCAGAAGGATCAGGGCGGTGAGCGAGCCGTCGCCTGAGAAATGACTGATCACGAAGGAAACCATGCCGAGCAGCATGGCGATCGTCGTGGCGATCCTGGTCATGCCGCGGTCGGCAAGCCGGCCGGCGATCGGCGAGGCGACGGCGCCGGCCGCACCTGCCAGCGCGAAGAGGGCAATGCCGTTCTGCGTCAGGTCGAAGGCCGGGCTTGCGAGCAGCAGGGGCGTCGTCGTCCAGAACAAGCTGAAGGCGCCGAACATGCCGGCCTGATAGAGGGCGCGGCGCTGCAGCACGCGCGAGGTCATCGCCAGATGGGCCATGGAGGCGAGCAGTTCGCCATAACGCAGCTTCGTCTTCGGAAGGCGCACTGGCAGGTTGGCGCGCAGGACGATGGCGAGCGCGATCATCAGCCCGGCGGTGAGGTAATAGACGACGTGCCAGGAGGAAGCTTGGGCGACGAAACTTGCGAAGGGCCGCGCCAGCATGATACCGGCGAGCAGGCCGCTCATGACATTGCCGACGACCTGGCCGCGTGTGGCATCCGGCGCCATGTTCGCGGCAAAGGGTACGAGTACCTGGACGGCGACCGAGGCGAGGCCAATGGAGAGCGAAGCGGTGAGGAACATCGCAGGCGTCGTCGACAGTGCGGCGCCAATCAGTGCCGCGGCAGAGACTGATATCAGCAGCAGCACCAGGCGGCGGTTTTCCGTGAGATCGCCAAGCGGCACGATCAGCAGCAGGCCGAGTCCGTAGCCGATCTGCGTCAGCGTGACGATCAGGCCGGTGGCGGCGGGCGTGAAACCGAGATCGGCGCTGATGGGGCCGGCAAGCGGCTGGCCGTAATAGAGATTGGCGGCCACCAGCCCGCAGGCGGCGGCGAAAAGGAAGGTGAGCCAGGGTGACAGCGTTCGTGGAATGGCCTTCTCAGGCGTCGTGGCTGAAATGCTCATCGGAAACTCCGGTATCCAAGGATTTGCGAGGATTGAATGCAAAAATGCTGGCTGCAGCCACCCGATGCTTGACCTGATGCCGCTATTACGATCGTCTGGGCGTACCCGTTCAGGTCACGAGCTTCATCGCCGCTTCGGCTGCGGCGACCATCTCCTGCCTGCTGCGTCCTGTTTTGCCGATGACACGCAAGCCCTTGGTAAAGCAGAGAAAGGCGAGGGCGGCGGCATCAGGGTCCACCGTCTTCGGGATGGTGTGGTCGGCCTGGCCGATGCGGATGAGATCGGCCATCAGCTTCTCGTCGGCGGCAAAGGCCGTCGCGACGTTGGCGGCGGCTTCCTCGTCGAGCAGGGAGAAATCGTTGGCACCGCCGACGACGAGGCAGCCTTTGCGGCCGGCATCGCCATAGGAGAGCTCGGTATAATACATCACCATCTGGAAGACTTTTTCGCGGCCCGTCTGCACAGACGCGATCATCGCTTCCAGACGCCGGCGGCCGAGCTGGCGGTAGCGCGCAAAGGCGGCAAGAAAGACGCCGCGCTTATCCTTGAACGCCTTGTAGATGCTGCCCGAAGCGAGATCCATCGCCTCGGTCAGATCGCTGATCGAGGTGGCGTGGTAGCCGCGTTCGGAAAAGACCCGCAGGGCCGCATCCAGAGCGGCGTCCATATCGAACTCGCGCGGACGGCCACGACTGCGAGCTTTTCCATCTGAGGTGAGGTTGTCAACGGTCATGATCCCTAATTAGGGAATGATTGTTTCCAAATCAAGCGAAATTTTTGCGACGCAACAATCGGGGGCGACATCAGAGGGTAAGAACCCAGTTCTGGCCGTTCGCCTCGGGGCCGAACATGCGATGTCTCTCCTCGGAGACAAGTCGGAAGCCTGCTTTGACGTAAATGGCGCGAGCGGCTTCCAGCATGTCGTTGGTCCAGAGGGAAAGCTCGCGGTAGCCCTTCTGCCTGCAAAAGCGGATGCACTCGTCGACCAGCAGCTTGCCGAGGCCGAGACCGCGGGCCGATTTGTCGACATAGAGCAGGCGTAGCTTGGCGACGCCGTCGCCGCCATTGGTGACGAGGACCGAGCCGAGATTGATGCCTCCGCGCTCGGCAATCCAGCAATATTCGAGCGCCGGATCGAAATTGGCGAGGAATTTTCCGGCGACGTCGGCGACCAGCGCCTCGAAGCGCAGGTCCCAGCCATATTCCTCGGCGTAGAAGCGGCCCTGGCTCTGGACGATCCAGCCGATATCGCCGGCGCGATGGGGGCGGAGGATGGCCGGCGCCGGTTTGACGGCCGGATCGAGCAGAGCGCGGATCGTGCCCATAGCCGAGACGACAGCCTGCGGCTCACCCTCGGCCAGCGTGTCGAAACGGGCTGCAATCTGCGCATTGGCGCGCCGGCCGAGTTCCTCGAACTGCTCTCGTCCCTGATCGGTGACAGTGATGACCTGGCTGCGCAGATCGGCCGGGTCGGGGCTGTTTTCGATCAGCCCCTCGGCGCGGAAACGCTTGAGGATGCGGCTAAGATAGGCCGGGTCGAGATGCAGGTCGCGCACGAGGCCGGCGGCGCTGACGCCGCCATGCGAGCCGATCTCAAACAGGATGCGGGCATCGGTCAGCGTAAACGGCGAGTCGAGATAGGCCTTGTTCAAGAGGCCGAGGAAGTTCGTGTAGAAGCGGTTGAAATCGCGGGCGGTTTCGATGAGCGGGATATCGGACATGGCGAAGGTCTCCAGGTGGAGACACCGAGGTTGCCGACAAAACCCGCGACTTCTCTTTCGTCATACTCTGGCATCCCCGAGCATCTGCCGTCAGTCGATAGGCAGCAGATCCTCGGCACAAGGCCGAGGATGACGCCGGGTGAGATGAGGCGCGTCAACAACTGACAAAAGTCTCCGTATGAAGACTTTTGTCATGCATTTAGTGGACTGAGTCAACTAAATTATCGCTGCGATTCAGGCGGCTTCTTCTTCCGTTTTTTCCTCAGCCCCAAAAGCGAACTCGACCGCCGCGCGCGCATGGATCGTCGTCGTGTCGAAGCCCGGCAGCGGCAGGCGGTCAGGATCGAGGATCAGGCAGATCTCGGTGCAGCCGAGGATGATGCTGTCGGCACCTCTTTGCATGGCGCGGTCGATGATCGCGATCAGCTTTTCGCGTGAACTATTGCGCACCCTGCCGGCGCAGAGCTCGTTGAAGATGATGTCGTGCACGGTGGTGCGGTCGGCAGCATCCGGCACCATAATGTCGAGACCGAGGCTCTTCATGCGGTCGGCGTAAAAACCGTGCTCCATCGTGTAGCGGGTGGCGAGCAGCAGCGGGCGTTTGCGGCCGGCGGCATGCAGCGATTTCGCCGTCTCGTCGATAATATGGATTAGCGGCACGGAGATTTTCTTCGCAACCTCGTCAGCGATCAAATGCATGGTGTTGGTGCAGATGAGGACGCAGCCGGCGCCGCCTACCTGCAGGCGCAGAGCCACATCGGCGAGGCGGCGGGCGGCCATGTCCCAGTCGCCGGCCTTCTGAAGCGCGACGATTTCCTCGAAATTGACCGAATGCAGGATGAGCTCCGCCGAAGCGAGGCCGCCTTTGCGGGCGCGCACCATCTCGTTGACGAGACGATAATAGACCGCCGAGCTTTCGAAACTCATGCCGCCGATCAGGCCGATCGTTTCCATCACTTTACGCTCCCATGCTTCAACTTCCAAAATCATGCCGCAATCTCGGCGCGGCGTGTTTGCGTTATTTGTCCTTCACGCTTAATGTGTGCTATAAAATTGCGCGATTTTGAAAAATCGCGCAAAACGAAGGCGCAAGGTTGACTTCACACACATGCTGGACGATCGCGACAGACGTATTCTCGACATGCTGCAGACGGATTCAGGCATATCCGTCACCGACCTCGCGGAGCGCGTGGCGCTTTCCGTCTCAGCTTGTTCGCGGCGCATTCAGCGGCTGGAGGAGACCGGCTATATCGCCAGGCGCATCGTCGTGCTCGACCGCGAAAGGATGGGCGTGCCGACCACGGTCTTCGCGCTGGTCAAGACGGCCCATCATTCGGACGAATGGACGGAGAGTTTTCGCAGAATCATCAGAGATATTCCCGAGATCGTCGAGGCGCACCGGTTGACCGGCAATCACGATTACATCCTCAAGATCGTGCTGCCGCGCGTCGAGCATTACGATGTCATCTATAAGCAGATCGTCCGTAAGCTGGAACTTTTCGACGTGTCGGCTTCGATTTCGATGGAAAAGTTGAAGCATGGGATGGCGATACCCGTAGGTTACGCTCGGTGAACAGCGGTATGCTGAAAAGCAGGGTTGGGTCGCCCGAGGAGCCGTTACCCTGACTGCCATCGATAGGAATTGATTTTTCTCGATACGGAACATTTTTCGATGTATTATGTTCACCTTTGGTTCAGGAGGAGGGGAGGATATTTCCTCTTCTTGAAGGAGGAGGAGAACAATCATGAGAAAGCTGACTGTCGTTACGTTATGCTTGATCATGGGTGCCCCCGGCATCACGCCGGCACAGGCGTTTCCGGCTATCAATCCACCCAGGATCGAAGCGCAGCAGCAAATCGAGCATGTGCGATGGCGCGGCCACGGCGGCCACTGGGGTGGCGGCTATTACGGAGGCGGCTATCACGGCCATCATCACCATGGATCGGATTGGGGCTGGGCCTTAGGCGGTCTGGCCGTCGGCACCATCATCGGCGGCGCCTTGGCGCAGCCCTATTACGGCTCGTACTACGGTTCACCCTACGGCTATTACGGCTCGCCCTACCGCTATTACGGCTCGCCCTACGGCTATTACGGCTCGCCTTACCGTTATTATGGCTCGCCGTACCGCTATGGCGGCTATTATGGCCGGCCCTATCGGGCCTATGCATATGGAGGGGGCAGCAGTCACGTGAGCTGGTGCTACGCCCGGTATCGTTCGTACCGGGCGTATGACAATACCTACCAGCCCTATTATGGCCCCCGTCGTCAGTGCGTCGGTCCCTATTGATTGGCACTGACGCCGTCTGCATTATGAGCTGTTTTCAGGCCGCCCAACTTCTTCCGATCCGTTGGGCGGCCTTCTTCGACTGCGATCGGCGCAGGGGAGACATGCCGAAACGGCGGTTGCAACCTTCGCGGCGAAGGCCACATTGGCTCTAAGCGAAATGACGCAGAAGGGCAGGTCATGGGCGATCATCATGTGGTTGTTGTCGGCGGCGGTTTCGGCGGACTGCAGCTCGTCAACGGGTTGAAGGGCGCAGGGGTGAGGATCACGCTCGTCGACCGGCGCAACCATCATCTCTTCCAGCCGCTGCTCTATCAGGTGGCGACGACCATTCTCTCCACCTCGGAAATCGCCTGGCCGATCCGCCGCCTCTATGCCGACCGGCCCGACGTGACCGTGCTGCTCGGCGAAGTCGCCGATGTCGACAGCGGCGCGAAGACGGTTTCGTTACGCAACGGCATGACTCTCGGATACGACACGCTGGTGTTGGCGACCGGCGCGACACATGCCTATTTCGGTCATGACGAATGGGAGCCGGTAGCGCCCGGCCTGAAGACCCTGGAGGACGCGACCACGATCCGCCGGCGGGTGCTGCTTGCGTTCGAGAAGGCGGAGTTGGAGGCCGATCCGCTCGTGCGCGACGCGCTGCTCACCTTCGCCATTGTCGGCGCTGGGCCGACCGGCGTCGAGCTTGCCGGCATCATAGCCGAACTCGCGCATTTCACGCTGCCGAACGAATTCCGCAACATCGATACGCGCAAGACCCGTGTCGTGCTGGTCGAGGCCGGCCCGCGGGTTCTGCCGACCTTCGCCGAGGAGCTTTCGGCCTATGCGCAAAAGGCGCTTGAGAAACTCGGGGTCGAGGTCCTCCTCGGCAAGCCGGTGACGGAGTGCGGCGCCGACGGCGTGCAGATCGGCGAGACCTTCATCCCGAGCCGGACGATCGTCTGGGCCGCCGGCGTCACAGCTTCGCCGGCAGCTCGCTGGCTCGGCGTGCCGGCCGACCGGGCAGGTCGTGTGGTCGTCGAAAAGGATCTGAGCGCGCCCGGCCTGCCCGATGTCTTCGTCATCGGCGACACTGCCTCGGTGATGCGTGAGGACGGCAAGCCGGTGCCGGGTATCGCACCCGCAGCAAAGCAGCAGGGCGCTTATGTCGCCAAGGTCATCCGCGCGCGTCTTTCGGGCAAGCCGGCGCCGGCGCCCTTCCGTTACCGGCACCAGGGGAGTCTCGCCACGATCGGCCAGAGTGCGGCGATCATCGATTTCGGCCGGATCAAGCTGAAAGGCTGGATTGCTTGGTGGATTTGGGGCCTCGCCCATATCTACTTCCTGATCGGCACGCGCTCGCGCTTCTCCGTCGCCTGGAGCTGGCTGTGGATTTATCTCAGCGGCCAGCACAGCGCCCGGCTGATCACGCAGCGGGAGACGATGCGGGAGGAGGGTTAGGTTTTCTTCTTTTCGTCAGCTGAAGGACGGCGGGAGAGGGCGCGCCGTGTGGCACCCCCCTCTGCCCTGCCGGGCATCTCCCCCACAGGTGGGGAGATCGGCTGGGCGCGATTGTTCCCCAAACAACTACCGGATCGTTATTCGATACAGCAGAGAGGGACCGATGATCCAACCGCTTGTCGATCTCCACCCTTGTGGGGGAGATGCCCGGCAGGGCAGAGGGGGGTGCCTCACGGCAAGCCGACACAGCAAACCACCCGGCGCACCCGCAGCGTAAATGCAATACACCCAAGCTTGACATATCTCTGCACCCAGCCTTAGCATCCGACCCGCGTCTCCCCACCACCGGGCCACATCCAGCCGTAACAACGGACAGAGGTTCCAATGCGCCGAGTCACTTCTCACGAAAATCACATCCGAATTTCTGAGAAGTTGGTGGTTCATGCGAATTTTGAATCTGGGCATCCTCGCCCATGTGGATGCAGGCAAGACTAGCCTTACCGAAAGACTGCTTTTCAACGCCGGCGTCATCGACAAGCTCGGCAGCGTCGATACCGGCGATACGCAGACGGACAATCTCGAACTCGAGCGGCAGCGCGGTATCACGATCCGGGCCGCGGTGGTGTCGTTTAAGATCGGCGACAGGATTGTCAATCTGATCGACACGCCCGGCCACCCGGATTTCATCGCCGAGGTCGAACGGGTGCTGGGATTGCTGGATGCCGCGGTCGTCGTTGTTTGCGCGGTCGAAGGTGTGCAAGCGCAGACGCGCGTGCTGGTGCGGGCGCTGCGGCGGCTCGGCGTGCCCATCGTCTTCTTCGTCAACAAGGTCGATCGGCTCGGCGCCCGGTATCAGGAGGTGATGGAGGCGCTTGCCGCGCAGCTCTCGGTCCGGCCGATCGCCATGTCCACGATTATCGATGCCGGCAGCAAGCTTGCCCGGGTGGAGGCGCTCGCTCCGAGAGATGAGCCGCTTTTCTCGACGCTCTGCGAGGCGCTTGGGGAAAATGACGAGGCGCTACTCGATGACTATGTGCTCGCTCCCGATCGGCTGACCGAGGAAAGGCTCGGGCGCTCTCTCACCGAGCAGGTGGAGCGCGGCCTGGTACATCCCGTCTTTGCGGGCGCGGCGATGAGCGGTGTCGGCATATCAGCTCTGGCATCGGCCATTGGGACGATCCTGCCCGAGCGGCGCCCCGATCCGGATGGCCCGGTCGCCGGCAAGATCTTCAAGATCGAGCGCGGCTGGGGCGGGGAAAAGCTGTGCTATCTCTCCCTGACCTCAGGCACGATATGGCTCCGGCAATATCTGGATCTGCCGAAAGGCCCGGGGCGGGTGACGGCGATCCAGCTGTTCGAGGACGGCCGGATCCATGGCGCCGAGAGCCTCCGCGCCGGGCAGATCGCACGAGTCAGCGGCCTGGCCGGAGCGCGGATCGGCGACGCAGTGGGCGGCGATCGGTTTTCCGGCGGGCAGGCTCACTTTGCGCCGCCGACACTCGAAACCCGCGTGCTTGCCCGCCGCCCGTCCGACAAGGCGGCGCTCTAGCTAGCGCTGAACCGGATGGCCGAACAGGACCCGTTGATCAATCTGCGCCGCAACGAAGAGACGGACGAGGTGTTCGTCTCACTTTATGGCGAGGTGCAGAAGGAGGTGATCCAATCGACGCTGCTGACGGATTTCAGTCTCGATGCCAGCTTCGAGGAAAGCACGGTCATCCTGACCGAGAGGCCTGTGGGGATCGGAACCGGCCTGCAGATCCTCTTCAAGGAGCCCAATCCGTTCCTGGCGACCGTCGGGCTGCGGATAGAGCCGCGGCCTGCCGGGGCGGGCAATAGCTTTGCACTGGAAGTGGATGTCGGCCAGATGCCAGAAGCCTTCTATCGGGCAGTCGAGGAAACCGTGTTCGAGACGCTGAAGCAGGGAGCTTTCGGCTGGCAGGTCATCGATTGCCATGTGGCGATGACGGCCGCCCGGCATAGTTCGCCGGCAAGCACCGCCGCCGATTTCCGGCAACTGACGCCCTGGGTGCTGGCCACGGCGCTATCGGCTGCGCAGACCGTGCTCTGCGAGCCAGTCGACCGCTTTCATCTCGAAGCACCGGCGGAAAGTTTGAGCGGCGTGCTCAGCTTGCTTGCGAAATCGGCCGCGACAACGGCCGATTCCGTGATCGCCGATGGCGTGGCTCGGCTGGAAGGCACTATCGCATCTCAGATGGTGCGGAGCGTCCAGCAGCAATTGCCGGGGCTGACCAGCGGGGCGGGGACCATGGAAACCGCTTTCGATCACCACGCCCCGATGGCCGGGCCGCCGCGCCTGCGCCGGCGTTCGGGGCCTGATCCGTTCAACGGGGTGGAGTATCTGCTGCGGTTGCGGGGGAGTGTGTGAGAGGCGCATTTTGGTCATGGATGGGGCATGCCGTGTGGCCCCCCTCTGCCCTGCCGGGCATCTTCCCGACAAGGGCGAGATCGGCAAGTAGCCATGCTTCGCCCTAATTTGGCGATTCATGACGGTCAATTGTTGGGGAAGCCATCGCGTCCAGCCGATCTCCCCACCTGTGGGGGAGATGCCCGGCAGGGCAGAGGGGTACCACACGGCATGCCGGCCCGAATCCAGCTACGGGGCGGGTGCTCCTAGGCGGTGGGCGGGAGCAGCACTTGCGGGCGATGCTTCGAGGCTCCGCCCTACGGGCTGCGCACCTCAGCATGAGGGCGGTGGAGTTTGCCGCAAAAAAAGGCGGCCCTTTCGAGCCGCCTTCCATTATCCTCAGGCCGCCAGCGAGGCGATGTCGATGACGAAGCGGTAGCGGACGTCGCTTTTCAGGACGCGTTCATAGGCTTCGTTGACCTGATCGATGTCGATCTTCTCGATTTCGGAGACAATGTTGTGCTTGCCGCAGAAATCCAGCATTTCCTGAGTTTCCTTGATCGAACCGATCATGGAGCCGGAGATGCTCTTGCGGCCGGGAATGATCGAGAAGGCGTGCACCGGGATCGGGTTTTCGGGCGCGCCGACGACGACGAAGGAGCCGTCCACCTTCAGAAGGCCGAGATAGGCGTTCCAGTCGATCTCGGCGCTGACGGTGCAGATGATCAGGTCGAACGTGCCGGCGAGCTTGGTGAAGGTTTCCGGGTCGTTGGTGGCGTAATATTCCTTGGCGCCGAGCTTCAGACCGTCCTCCTTCTTGGAAAGGCTCTGGGAGAGAACGGTGATTTCAGCGCCCATGGCCGAACCCAGCTTGACGCCCATATGACCGAGGCCACCCATGCCGACGATGGCGACCTTCTTGCCGGGGCCGGCATTCCAGTGGCGCAGCGGCGAATAGAGTGTGATGCCGGCGCACAGCAACGGTGCGGAAGCGTCGAGCGGAAGGTTGTCCGGGATGGACAAGACGTAGCCTTCCTTGACAACGATCGAGTCGGAATAGCCGCCCTGGGTGCGCGTCTTGCCGTCGGCTTCGAAATCATTGTAGGTGCCGCTGAGACCCGGCATGTACTGTTCGCGGTCGAGGTCGCGCTCGGCGCAGCCGATGCAGGAATCGACGAAGCAGCCGACGCCGACGCGGTCGCCGACCTTGAACTTGGTGACGGCGGAGCCTACGGCGGAAACGATACCGGCGATCTCATGGCCGGGCACGATCGGATAGACGGCGTTCTTCCATTCGTTGCGGACGGTGTGGATGTCCGAATGGCAGATGCCGGCAAACTTGATGTCGATGACGACATCGTCGGGCCTGGGGTCGCGGCGTTCGAAGGTGAAAGGGGTCAGCGGCTTGGAAGCGTCAGTTGCGGCATAGCCTCTTGCGATAGGCATGGGAACCTTCCTTTTCATTTTCGGGAGGGGGTTGAGCGGGATGGCGAACTATTGCCTGGAATGGTGGGAGAGGGTTAGAGCGATCCTCTCAGCTTTTTGCACGATCCTGCAAAAGTGGGGCACCTGCCTGTTTGAGAAATGGTCCAGGCACTCTAGATAAGGGCAGTGCCGCTGGCGTCGAATAGTTGACAGAAAGAGTTGCCGATGACCTTGCCTTTCAGCCCCTATCGGGAGATCGTCGAACTCGCGATGCGCTTTGCGCCCAGAGACGGCGAGTTCTCGACTGCTATCGGCAATCTTCATATCAGCCGCAGGTCGAAGCCCAGCGATCCCTTGCACAGCAGCTACCGACCCTGCTTCGCCTTCGTGCTGCAGGGGGCCAAAAGCCTGCAGCTCGGCACGGAAATGATCAGCTACGGCACCGGCGATTATCTCTTGACCTCGCTCGATCTGCCGGTCGCCTGGCGGGTTACGGAGGCAAGTCCCGAGGTGCCGCATCTCTGTCTCGGGATGGCGATTGATTCCGAAAAGCTGCTGGAGCTGCTCAGCCGCATCGATGTTCCGCGCCCGGCCGCCCATACCGACGGGCAGCGCGGAATGGTGGTGAGCGTCGCGCCGCCGGAACTCATGGATGCCGCCGTCCGCCTGCTGCGCTTGCTCGATCGTCCAGGCGACATTCCCGCCATGGCGCCGCTGATTGAACAGGAAATCCTTTACCGGGTGCTGACCGGGCCGCATGGAGCCCGGCTGATCAACATTGCCACGGCAGACAGTCACAGCAACAGGATCGCCCGCGCCGTCGCATGGCTGAAGGAGAATTTCGCGCGGCCGCTGCGCATCGAAGACCTCGCCGAGCGCGTCAATATGAGCGTGTCGTCCTTCCATCATCACTTCAAGTCGGTGACGGCGATGACGCCGGTGCAGTATCAGAAGCAGCTTCGCCTGCATGAGGCACGCCGGCTGATGCTCATCGAGCGGCTCGACGCTGGCACGGCCGGCCATCGCGTCGGCTATCAAAGTCCCTCGCAATTCAGCCGCGAATACAGCCGCCTCTACGGCGCTTCGCCGGCCCGCGATATCGACGGCGTGCGCGAGATGGTGGCAGCGGAATAGACGCCGGTGGCTGCAGCCAAAGCGCGGTATTAAAGGATGCTTGACGTTTCCCGGCTAGGCTGGCGCCATCAATCAAGCAGGCACCGCCGTCCGCATGACGCAAGCACCGTTTCTTTCCATCGTCGCGCCTTGTCACAACGAGGAAGAGGGTCTGCGTGAATTCTGCCGCCGCGCGGCCGCCGCTGCCCAGAGCGTTGCCGGCGATGCATTCGAGATTATCCTCGTCGATGACGGCTCGTCCGACGGCACCTGGGAGATCATTTCGGATCTCGCGGCAAAAGTGCCGCAGGTGCTCGGTGTGCGTCTCCTGCGCAACCACGGCCACCAGCTGGCGTCGACGGCGGGCCTTTCGGCTTCGCGAGGCGAGCGCGTTCTTCTGATCGACGCCGATCTTCAGGATCCGCCCGAGCTGCTTTTGATGATGATGCCGATCATGGAGCGCGGCGCCGACGTCGTCTACGGCCAGCGAACGCGCCGCGAAGGCGAAACCTGGTTCAAGCTCGCCACCGCTTCGCTGTTCTATCGCGCGCTTTCCAGGCTCGCTTCCGTGACCATTCCGCGCGACACTGGTGATTTCCGGCTGATGCGCCGGCGCGTCGTCGATATCCTGCTGGCGATGCCGGAGCGCGACCGCTTCATCCGCGGCATGGTGAGCTGGATCGGCGGGCGGCAGGTGGCGCTGCCTTACGAGCGGGACGCGCGTTTTGCCGGCACCACGAAATATCCGCTGCGCAAGATGATCAATTTCGCGCTGGATGCGATCACCAGCTTTTCGACGACGCCGCTGCGCATCGCCACCTGGCTCGGCATGATCAGCGCCGGCATCGCGATGGCGCTGCTCGTCTATACCTTCGTTCGCTGGCTACAGGGCGAGACGGTCACCGGCTGGTCGTCCATCATGGCCGCCGTTAGCGCGTTCAGCGCCATCCAGCTGATCTGCATCGGTATCATCGGCGAATATCTCGGCCGTCTCGTCCAGGAAAGCAAGAGGCGGCCGATATTCATGATCGAGTCCATCCTGCGCGGAAGCGAGCATGCCGAGCTGCCGGCCGCTTTTTCGGAGATGAGCGCGGGCGACAAGCGCGCTGCGCTGGATGCGCTCCTGGCATCTGGCGAGCCGCCGCGCCCGCAAAAGAACGGCCGGATTGGATAATGGACCGGATCGCCACGTCCGACGCGGTCGCAGCCAGGTCCGATGCATCGACGGTCAGGCAGGATTCCACCATTGCGATCGCCCTATTCGTCGCGTTTGCGGCGGCTCTGGTCATGCTGTTTCCTTTTCCGCCGATCCTCGATTACGCCAATCATTACGCCCGCATTTGGCTGCTTTCCGGCGGCATCGGCGAGCAGCCTTTTCCCGAGATCTATGCGGTTGACTGGAACCGCACCTTCACCAATGTCGGGATCGACCTGCTGGCCCTCTGGTTGGGGCCGCTCGTCGGGGCAGACAGGTTGGCGCGGGTTCTGCTTTTCCTGGCGATCGTGTTGCCGCCGCTCGGTGCGATCGGGTTGCACCGCGCGCTGTTCGGCGGCCGGCACTATTGGCAGATCGCCATGCTGTCGCTTGCCTGGTGCGCCACGATGGTCGGCGGCTTCATCAATTTCCAGATCGGCCTTGGCATGGCCTTGTTCTTCGCGTGCATCGACCTGCGGCTGCAGGGTGGAAATCCAGCCTGGATTTTTGCCTGGCGGCTCGCCGCCGCACTGCTCCTGACGGTGATGCACATCTTCTCGCTCGGCTTCTATATCGCGATCGTCTGCGGCCTCGAATTTTCCTGGCGCATCGACATACTGCGATCGAAGGCGGGGTTGGCGAGGCTCACCGGCCGTCTGGCGCCGGCGATCAGTGCCTGCGCCCTACCGCCACTCGCTTTGTACCTCCGCACTGCTGCCTTACCGGATGGCGGCGGGAGCGGCCTTGGACTTGCCTGGAACGATGGCCTCATACTGATCCTGATAAACCTTGTCTCCGCCATCACGACCTATGTTCCCTTGGTGGACGTCGTGCTGATTCTGCCGCTGATCTTTATCTGCACGCGGGCCGCACGTGCGGGGGACATGCAAGTGCATGCGGGGCTCGCCGTTACCGCCTGCGGATTGTTGCTTCTTTCCTGTATTTCGCCGCGACACGCTCTCGGCACCGGCTGGATCAGCTGGCGCTTTCCGATCATGACGGCGCTCGTCGCCATGGCGATGGTGTGTCCGTTTGCCAATTTAAGGCGCCGGCAGGCGCTGTCGCTGGCGCTGATCGTCAATCTCGCGGTGTTCGGCCGAGCCGGCTGGATCGGCTGGAATTCGTGGCTGGCGCAGAAAGATGTCGCGGCTGTCGAGGCTGTGCTGAAAAAGCTGCCTGCCGGCGCTGCCGTGCTGCCTCTGGGGCATGAACCGGAGGCTGTCAGCAGCCTTGTCCATTCCAATCGGCACTTTGCCTGGGGATTGGATACCTTCCGGCATCTGCCGACGCTCGCCGTGCCCTTGTCGCATGCTTTCGTGCCGACGCTCTTCACGGCAAAGGGCAAACAGCCGCTTTCCGTCCTGGCGCCGTGGTCGGAAATCGCGGTTCCCGAGGGCAATCTGGTGTCGATCGGCGTACTTTCATGCCCGGCAATGATGCGGCAGTATGAGGGCTTTACGCCCTATCTTTCGGATTGGCGCAGGCGTTTCGATTTCATCCTCGTCGCCAATGCCGATATCCCTGACCGCTACGTCGGCAGCTCGATGCCGGCGGGACTGACGCTTGTCGAGGATGCCGGTTTCGCCAAGCTTTATGCGGTCGATAAGATAATGCCGGCGGAACCTCTCTCGATCCCGGCGGGTTGCGCCAGAGCGTCTTAGACTAGGCTACCGATGCCGTGCATGTTCGGCTCTACGAACTTCCGCTCGTCCTAAGCTCGCCAGCAAGCTGTTGTGCTTGCCGTGCCGTGTCTTCATCGCAAATCAACACGTTGCCGAGACCGGACAGCAGCACGGCCGCGATTGCCTGCGCCTTGTTCAGCCCGCCTGACGCGAAGACGACATTGGGAATGGCGCGCAGCGCTTCCAGCTCTGGAGCGATCGCGCACCTGTTTATCGCATGGTCGATCGGCTGCCCCTTCTTATCGACGAACTGGCCGAGCACGTCACCACAGGCACCGGCTGCGAGCAACTCCTCGATGTTGATGTTGCGTGGCAAGCCGTAGCGCATCAGCAGCGAACGCTCGGTCATGTCGCCGATGCTGAGCACGATGACGTCATTGGTCTCGATCTGTCGAAAGGCCGATTCAAAAACATCCTGCCGGATGATCGCCGTCCGCGATTCCGGGCTGCCGGCATAGATCGGTGCAGCAAGATAGGAGCATTCCGCATTGAGCTGGCGGGCAAGGTCGCTTGCAATGTCAAAGGTATTGATTTCGATGCCGTGCGTCAGCCCGCCCATGACCGAATTGACGCAGATGTCAGGCCGTCTGAGCGAGGGCATATGTCGCACCATTTCGCGGAGGGTCGCTCCCCACCCGACGCCAACGCCGCGGATATTGCCGGCGTTCAGCAACTGGACGAGATAATCGGCGGCCGCCTGGCCGAGCAGGACGGGAATGAGCTCCTCGTCCTCCGGTGTCGGTACGATGATCGCGCGATTGAGCGAGAATTCCGCCGCCAACTGCTGTTCCAGGGCGACGCAGGAGGTCAGCCGGGAATTGAGAGTGATCGTCACGAGGCCGGACCGGCGCGCCTCGGCGATGATCTTGTTGACGCGAAGCCTGTTGGTCGAAAGCGCTTCTGCGATTTCGCCCTGCGTGCGTGCCTCCATGTAATAGAGCCAGACCACGCGCACCTGCATCTGCTCGTCCGAGAGCGCTACGGGCGCGGAAGAAGCACTTCTGTTCTGTGACATGCGATAATCTGCGCCTCCGCTTCGACGCCATGGATCTCAAATCCCCGGAGCTTGTCAATCGCAGGGGCCCGTCGTCAGCCGCTTCACCTGTCAGTCGGTTCTCCGGCCGGTCGACTTGTTGAAGGGATGCAAAGCTTCCATGCCTACATGACACGAAATGCGGTCGTTTTCCCGCAGATGTCGATCAGTAGGCACGCTCGCGACGATGCGCTTCCGGCTTTCGTCGATGCGCAGATGCACGTTGTTCTCATCGCCGACGGTTTCGATCAATTCGACATGGGCATCGAACCGGAGATCATGCGCCGATCCGGCGCCGAGGTGGATCGAACCGGGTCTGATGCCGACGAGATCCGTGTCTCTCGGAAGCGCGAGGTCGCTGGGGCCGAGTTCATCCAGTTCGATCAGGTTCATCGGCGGAGAACCGATGAAGCCGGCAACGAAGACGGTTTCGGGCCGGCGATACACCTCGATCGGTGTCCCGATCTGCTCGATTCGGCCGCCGTTCATGACGACAAGCCTGTCGGCGAGCGTCATCGCCTCGAGCTGGTCGTGCGTCACATAGAGACTGGTCGTCTTGAGCTGCCGCTGCAACCTCCGAATTTCGACGCGCATTTGCACGCGAAGCTTCGCATCCAGATTGGACAAGGGTTCGTCGAAGAGGAAGGCGGCAGGATCGCGGACGATAGCGCGGCCCATGGCGACGCGTTGGCGCTGTCCGCCTGAGAGCTGACGGGGGCGTCGCTCGAGAAATTCGCCGATTTCCAGAATGTCGGCGGCGTCAGCGATCCGCCGGTCGATCTCGTGGCGAGGAACGCGGCGGTTCTTGAGTCCGTATTCGAGATTCTGCCGAACGGTCATGTGAGGATAGAGCGCGTAGTTCTGGAAGACCATCGCGATGTTGCGGTCGGCCGGATCGACCTGGCCAACGTCGTTGCCTGATATCCTGAGGTGCCCGGAGCTTATGGCTTCGAGGCCCGCAATCATCCGCAGCAAGGTCGATTTTCCGCATCCTGATGGGCCGACCAGCACAATCATTTCGCCGTCCGCGACAGTCAGATTGATGCCTTTCACTGCGGGAACCGGTCCGTAGTTCTTCTTCAGGTCGATCAGTTCGATAGCCGCCATGGTAGCCTTCCTCCGAGGTTGTCATACATTTGTAACACGCTATTGACATTTGTAACAAGTGACCCCAACCTTGTTTTATCGCCGCTCTGGGAGGGGTTGACCGGCGCTCCACGCACCGGTCGGCGAACAAAGGCAATGGAGAGGAAAACGAAATGACGGCAATGTCTTTGATAGGATCCCGTTTCGGACGGACAATCCGGTCATTCGCGGCGGGCGCTGCACTGGTGGGGCTCGGGCTGACGAATGCAGGCCACGCCAGCGCCGCCGATCGCGTCAAGATCGAATGGTGGAATGCGGCAGGCGGCCGCTTGGCCGAAATCACCACCCAGCTGATTAAGGACTTCAACGCCTCGCAGGACAAATACGAGGTTGTCGGCATCGGCAAAGGCAATTACGAGGAGACCATGGCGGCGATGGTGGCCGCCTACCGCGTCCATCAGCAGCCGGTGCTGGTCCAGGCCGCCGAGCGCGGGTTCCTCACCATGTACAATTCCGGCGCCATCATTCCGGTGCCGCAGCTGATGGAGAAGGAAGGCTACAAGGTCGACTGGAATGATTTCGTCGCGCCAGTCGCGGGCTTCTATCTGGTCGACGGCAAGCCGGCGGCGATGCCCTTCAACAGCTCAACGCCGATCTTCTGGTACAATGCCGATCACTTCAAGGCAGCCGGCTTCGACAAGCCGGGCGAGACCTGGCAGGAGCTCGACAAGCAACTGCGCGCTATCAAGGAGAAAGGTGTCTCGAAGTGCCAGATGGCGCTTGCGAACGACTTCTACTGGAGCCTGATCGAGAACTATGCGGCGATCCAGGACCAGCCTTACGGCACCAAGGCGAATGGCTTCGGCGGCCTCGACACCGAATTCATCTTCAACAAGAGCCCATTGGTGGTCGGTCAGGTGACACGCCTCAAGACGTGGATGGACGCCGGCATCCTGCAGATCGCCGGGCAGGGGCTCTCGCCAGACCAGCTGTTCACCTCCGAGACCTGCTCAACCTATGTGGCCTCCACCGCGGCCCATGCCGCCGTCGAGAGCGGCGCGAAATTCAACTGGAGCGCAACGTTCCTGCCGCATGAGGAAGGCATCGAGCCGAAAAACAGCACCATTGGCGGCGGGGCCCTCTGGGTTCTCAAAGGCAAGTCGGAAGAAGAATATGCCGGCGCGGCGGCCTTCCTGAACTTCGTCGCCTCACCGAAGACGCAGGTCTGGTGGAGCAAGCAGACAGGCTATGTCCCGGTGACGAACACAGCCTATGAGCAGGCTAAGTCCGAGGGCTACTTCAAGGACCACCCGACCCGCGAGATCGCCATTCTCCAGCTCACGCGCGGTACCCCGACAGACAATTCGCGCGGCTTCCGCTTCGGCAATCATAACCAGTCGATGGCGCTTCTGGTGGAAGAGATCCAGGGTGTCTGGACCGGCCAGAAGACCCCGCAACAGGCGCTGGATGCGGCGGCGGCGCGCGGAAACCAGATCCTTCGCCAGTATGAGCAGCTTCATGCAGCAAAGTAGAACCTTGGGAAAGATGGAAGGCGCCGCCCGGCGCCTTCGCATCCCCGATCTTCTGTCGACGGGCCGCTCGGTCGCGCAGCCGTCGGAAGGCGGATTGAAGTCCGCCCACTTCAACAAGCCGTGGCTTGCCTTCGGCCTGGTTACGCCGCAGCTGCTGATCCTGCTGTTCTTCTTTTTCATTCCCTCTTACAAGGCGCTGTCGCTGGCCTTCGTTCAGGTCGATCCCTTCGGCGGCACCGAGATTTTCGTCGGACTGACAAATTTCTACAATCTCTTCGCCAGCCCGGAATATCGCGGCAGCGCGCTGTTCACGCTCTGGTTCACCGTTGCACAGAACTGCGCGACGCTTCTGCTTGCCGGTCTCTTTGCTTTCGCGACCGATTTCGTGATCAGAGGCAGGGGGATCTACAAGAGCATCATCCTGCTTCCCTATGCGATCGCGCCTGTCATATCGGGCGTGATCTGGGCCTTCCTGTTCAATCCGGCGGTTGGGCCGATCGCGCAGCTTCTGCACGGGTTCGGCTTCGAATGGGATCCGAACCGGCGGCCTTTCGATGCGCAGCTGCTGGTGACCATCGCTTCTGTCTGGAAGAATGTCTGCTACGACTACATCTTTCTCGTCGCCGCATTGCTTGCCGTGCCTGTCTCGCTTCTGGAAGCGGCAAAGCTCGACGGCGCAAGACCCGTCCGGCGCTTCTTCACGATTTCACTTCCGCTGATCTCGCCGACGATCTTCTTCCTCGTGGTGATGAACTTCGTCTACGGCCTGTTTGAAACCTTCGGCATTATCGACGCGGTCACCCGCGGCGGCCCGGCCGGGGCGACGAACAGCCTGGTCTACAAGGTGTATCAGGATGGTTTCGTGCAGCTAGACCTCGGCTCGTCGGCCGCGCAATCCGTGCTTTTGATGCTGATCGCCATCCTCTTCACCATCGTTCAATTCCGCGCGCTCGAGCGCAAGGTCAATTACCAGGTGTAGCCATGCCCGAACGCCATCTCGGTCTTTCGATCTTCTGCCACGCCATATTGCTGATCGGCGCGGTTTTTGTCTGCCTGCCGCTCTACTTCGCCTTCGTCGCCGGCTCGCTGACCTTGCAGGAGGTTCAGCAGGCGCCGTTCCCGGTGGTGCCGGGCTCGCATTTCTTCGAAAACCTGGCCGCCGCCTGGCAACAGGGCGAGTTCTCCCAACTGTTCCTGAATTCGATCATCGTCACCGCCGGCATCGTCGTCGGCAAGCTGGCGATCTCGCTGATCGCCGCGTTCGGCGTCACCTATTTCCGCTTCCCGTTCCGCATGACGGCGTTCTGGCTGATCTTCGTGTCGCTGATGCTTCCGGTCGAGGTCCGCATCATTCCGACCTATGAAGCGGTCGCAGATGCGGCCGGGCCGATCCGCTGGCTGGCTGGCACGATCGGCCTGTCCGGTATCGTCGAAAACCTGACCGGATACAGCATCGAAGCCTCGTTGAAATGGAACATGGTCAACAGCTATGCTGGCCTGATCCTGCCGCTGATCGCCTCCGCCTCGGCGACCTTCCTGTTCCGGCAGTTTTTCCTGACCGTTCCCGACGAACTTTGCGAGGCGGCCAAGCTCGACGGCGCCGGCCCTCTGAAGTTCTTCAAGGATATCCTGCTGCCGCTGTCGAGCGCCAATATCGCTGCGCTATCGATCATCCTGTTTCTCTATGGCTGGAACCAGTATTTGTGGCCGCTGCTCTTCACCACCGACAAGGAGATGGGAACGGCCGTCCTCGGGCTGAAGCAGCTCGTCCCGGTCTCCGACTCCGCGCCCGCCTGGAACATTGCGATGAGCGCTGCGCTGCTCGTCATGCTGCCGCCGGCGGCTGTCATTCTCTTCATGCAACGCTGGTTCACAAAGGGACTGGTGGACTCCGGAAAGTAACACGCGACATCTCAAGGATATTCAGACGATGGTGCATATCATCGGCCACCGTGGCGGCCGCAATCTCTGGCCCGAGAACAGTCTCTCGGGCTTCCGCAAACTCGCGCAGATGCCTGTCGACGGCGTGGAGTTCGACATCCACCTGACGCGTTCGGGCGAAATGCTCGTCATTCACGACCCGACGCTGGAGCGCACAACGGATGCGCGCGGGCCGGTCGCCGATCTCGGCTCGGGAAAACATCGTGAAATCAGCCTCAAGGACAGTGACGGGGAAGCGATCCCCACCCTGGAAGAGGTCCTCGCCGTCTTCAAGAATGCGCCCCTCGAGCTTCACATCGAACTGAAGACCCACGCCGATGGGACGCCTTACGAGGGGCTCGCCGCCAAGGCATTCGCCGCAGTCGAGCGGCTTGGTCTTATGGAGCGCTCGATCCTGACGAGTTTTCATCCCGACGTGCTCGCAGATATTCGCAAGGTCGCCCCTGGTATTCGCACCTTGTCGTCCTTCGACGCCAAGTCTGCCGAGCGTCTCGGCCTTGCGAGCGGCCTCAGCCTGATGATGCAATATTCGGATATCATCGCCGTCGAAAAGTCGCTGCTTCAGGCGAAGTGGGAGGAGATCACCAGGCTCGTGCCGCTCGACCGGCTCGGGGCCTGGGTTCCGAACGAAATGAGCGATCTCGAATATTGGCTTGCCAAACCGATCAGACAGATAACCACGGACCGTCCGGACCTCGCCTTGCAGGCGCGGGGGTGAGGCATGCTCAATAGCCGCATCGATTATCCCGGCATGTCAGGCACCATGGACAGCGTCGATCTCGTGATCTTCGATTGCGACGGCGTGCTGATCGACAGCGAACCGATTGCCAGCCGTACCCTGGCGGAAACGCTCCAAAGCGCAGGCATTGCGATCACCGCAGCGCAGGCTCATGTCAAGTTCACCGGCAATTCGGAAAGCATCATCGCCGAGATGTGCCGGCACGAATACGGGATCATCGATATCGCTACGTTGTTCGAAAAGTGGCATCTTCATCTATTCGAGGAATTCGCGCGCTCGCTGACGCCCATTGCCGGCATTGCCGAGGTCGTCAACAGTCTCGACCGCCCTAAATGCGTCGCATCGAACAGCACGATGCGGCGGCTGCGCAACAGCTTGGGCAAACTCGATCTCTGGAGCGCCTTCGGGGAAGGCGTCTTCAGCGCCGAATTCGTCTCCCGGCCGAAGCCGGCGCCCGATCTGCTGCTGCATTGTGCCGAGCGTTTCCGGGCCCGGCCGGCCAGATGCATCATGATCGACGACAGCGTTCATGGTGTGGCAGCAGCAATCGCCGCAGGCATGACGGCCATCGGATTCGTCGATCCGGCCGATCCGAGGCCGGGCCGCCGCGCCGTGCTTGATGCCGCTGGAGCCGCCGCCGTTGCGACTGGGGCGGGGGAGCTCCCCGCCATTCTGGAAAAAGTCGGAGGGAGGCTGTGATGGCGCCCCGGGCGGAGGGCGCGTTCAGCGCCAGCCTCCTTGCCATGTCGCCGTGACCGCGTAATGTCCCTGGAGGCGGGGATTTTTCCAGACAACAGACATTGAAAATCGACCGCAGCTGCTAATCAACCCGATCCTTGCCGATCCGAAACGAGAGATCATGAGCGACACATCTCATACCGCAGAAGCCGGCGCCAAATATGTCATCGGCGTCGATGTCGGCACCGGCAGCGCCCGGGCCGGTCTGTTCGATATGGCCGGCAGTATGCTTGCCTCCGCCAAGCGGAATATCAGCCTGTTTCATGAAGCCGGTTCCATCGTCGAACAATCGAGCAGCGAAATCTGGAGCGCCGTTTGCGCGGCTGTGCGAGAGGCCGTCGCCGCAGCCGGCGTCGATCCGGCTTCAGTGGTCGGGCTCGGTTTCGACGCCACCTGCTCGCTCGTCGTCCTCGGCGAAGGGGGCAAGCCGCTTCCAGTCGGGCCTTCGGAAGATCCGGGCCGGGACATCATCGTCTGGATGGACCACCGCGCCGTCCCGCAGGCGGAGCGCATCAACGCCTTCGGGCATGACGTGCTGCGCTATGTCGGCGGCCGCATCTCGCCCGAGATGGAGACGCCCAAGCTTCTCTGGCTGAAAGAAAACCGCCCCCAGGTTTTCGATGCTGCCTGGCAGTTTTTCGATCTTGCGGATTTCCTCACCTGGCGGGCAACCGGCGATCTGTCGCGCTCGACCTGCACGGTCACCTGCAAATGGACCTATCTCGCTCATGAGAAGCGGTGGGACAGCGGTTATTTCCATCAGATCGGTCTCGGCGTGCTGGCGGAGGAAGGGTTTGCCCGCATCGGCAAAGTCATTGTCGAGCCCGGTTCGGCGCTCGGCCAGGGGCTGAGCGCGGCTGCGGCGGAGGAACTCGGGCTGACGCCCGGAACTGCCGTGGCAGCCGGGCTGATCGATGCTCATGCGGGCGGTGTCGGAACCGTCGGCGCCGATCCGCGAGCCAACCTTGCCTATGTCTTCGGGACCTCTTCCTGCACGATGACATCGACGACAGAACCGTCTTTCGTGCCCGGTGTCTGGGGGCCCTATTATTCGGCGATGGTGCCTGGCCTCTGGCTGAACGAGGGAGGCCAGAGCGCCGCCGGTGCGGCGATCGACCATCTCCTCTCCTTCCATCCCGCGGCCAGCGAGGCGAGGGAGCTTTCGAAGAGCGCCGGCGTTGCGCTGCCGGTCCTGCTTGCCGACATGGCTACCCGCAAGGCGGGCCGTTCTTCCGACGCCGTCAGGCTGGCGGCCGGGCTGCATGTCGTTCCCGAATTTCTCGGCAACCGCGCGCCCTTTGCCGATCCGCATGCCCGGGCTGTTATCGCCGGTCTCGGCATGGAGCGGGATCTCGACGGCCTGGTCTCGCTCTACGTCGCAGGGCTTTGCGGCATCGGCTACGGCCTCAGGCAGATCATCGAAACACAGGCCGAGGCGGGCGTCACCGTCGACAACATCGTCATCAGCGGCGGCGCCGGCCAGCACGATTTCGTCCGCCAGGTGCTCGCCGATGCGAGTGGCAAGCCAGTGGTGGCGACGAAGGCCGAGGAGCCGGTATTGCTGGGAGCGGCCATTCTCGGCGCTGTCGCCGGCCGGCAATTTGCCGATGTTGGCGAGGCAATGAGCGAGCTCACCAAGGTGGAAAAGCGTCTTCAGCCGTCAGAGGGCGAGATTTCAGATCTTCACCGCAAGCGTTACGAAGCGTTCAAGGAGCTTCAGACTTTGGCGCGCAAGCTTCGCAGCAATGGCTGACAGCGCTGCGCGACAAATGCCGCGGACTAGTTATTGATGGCGATGATCGCCCAATGGCTTTCCTCGCAGGCGTTGTCGTCGCAGACTGCACCCATCCAGACCGCGCCATTTGCAAGCATGACTCCTTCGCTGCTGACGAAGAGATCCTCATATTGCTGGCGCCCGACAGCGCGACGGGTCTCCGGCATCACCAGATCGTCGAAATTCTCGATGAAATCCTCGGCGTTTTCGACATCATAGGTTTCGCCATCTGCCTTTACGCTCAGGGGATATTCGGCAAGGCCTGCGATGGTTTCGGCATCGCCGGTTCGCATCGCCTGGACGAGCTGGCGCAGCGGCCGGTCGAAGCCGGCGGCATCGCCGTGCAATTCCTCGATGCGGTTATAGACTTCACTATCCGACTGCGCGGCGGCGCGATCGGTGAAGGGCGTCGTTGCCAGGAGCATCGCTCCGGCTAGGAGAAGAGCAGCAGGTAGACGCGACATAGAAGGCTCCCGGCAAATGACATTATGCAGCATTATGGAATCTCAATCCGGTGTCCGCCTATCCAATTCTGGTGCGCCACCAGCCTTTCCCGTATAAAAATCTGCCGGGCCTGCTTGACGGCCTGATCGGATTGCCGCATAAAGGTTGCGAACCGTACCGTACGGTACGTATATGGGAGCCGTGACCGTGTCCGTCGATATTGCTGAGCCGAGCGAATTTTCGTCGCGCCAGAACGCCGTTCTGGAGCAGGCGCTGCGGCTGCTCGTTGATGGCGGCGAGAAGGCGCTGACGACCTCCGGTGTTGCGCGCGCCGCCAATTGCTCGAAGGAAAGCCTCTACAAGTGGTTCGGCGATCGCGACGGCTTATTGTCGGCGATGATCGCCTATCAGGCGAGCAAGGTGCGCACCTTCGAGCGCAATGGCGAACGGCTTACGGCGACGAGCCTGCACGACCATGTCGTCATCTTCGCCCGCGACCTGCTGGAAGTGCTTGCCGGCGACGTCTCGCTGGCGCTGAACCGGCTGGCGATCGGCCAATCCCACCGCGACGGCTCGAAGCTCGGCAAGCTCCTGCTCGAACGCGGCCGCCGCCAGATTGACCGGCGCGCCATGGCGCTGATCGATGCCGGCAAGAGGGCAGGGCTCCTGCGTTTTGCCGATGCCGACGAAGCCTATCACACGCTTTACGGCCTTGTTGTTTCCGACCTGCATGTGCGCATGCTGCTCGGCGAACCGGGCCTCAAGGATACCGCACGCCAGGCGGAGAGGGCGGTGACCGCCTTCCTCCGGCTTTACGGCACGGAGAAGGTTCTGGCGGAGATGCCGGCTCTCGGCTGATTTCGCCTTAATGACAGTCAACAGGACAAGCACAAGGGAAGGAACTTCAAATGCGCGTCTATTACGATCGTGATGCCGATCTCAACCTCATCAAGGCCAAGAAGGTCGCCGTCATCGGCTACGGCTCGCAGGGCCGCGCCCATGCGCTGAACCTGAAGGACAGCGGCGCCCAGAACGTCGCCATCGCGCTCAAGGCCGGTTCGCCCACGATCAAGAAGGCCGAGGCCGATGGCTTCAAGGTCATGACCGTCGCCGAAGCCGCCGGATGGGCCGACCTGATGATGATGGCGACGCCGGACGAACTCCAGGCCGACATCTACAAGTCGGACATCGCTCCGAACATCCGCGACGGCGCTGCCATCGCTTTCGCCCACGGTCTCAACGTTCACTTCGGCCTGATCGAGCCGAAGGCTTCCGTCGACGTCGTCATGATCGCCCCGAAGGGCCCGGGCCACACGGTTCGCGGCGAATACCAAAAGGGCGGCGGCGTTCCCTGCCTCGTTGCCGTTCATCAGAACGCCTCCGGCAACGCCCTTGAACTCGCTCTCTCCTACGCCTGCGGCGTTGGCGGCGGCCGTTCCGGCATCATCGAAACCAATTTCCGCGAAGAATGCGAAACCGACCTTTTCGGCGAACAGGTCGTTCTCTGCGGCGGTCTCGTCGAGCTCATCCGCGCCGGTTTCGAAACGCTGGTTGAGGCTGGCTATGCGCCTGAAATGGCCTATTTCGAGTGCCTGCACGAAGTGAAGCTGATCGTCGACTTGATCTATGAAGGCGGCATCGCCAACATGAACTACTCGATCTCCAACACGGCCGAGTGGGGCGAATACGTCACCGGCCCGCGCATCATCACCGAAGAAACCAAGGCTGAGATGAAGCGCGTGCTCAAGGACATCCAGACCGGCAAGTTCACCTCCGAATGGATGCAGGAATACCGGTCGGGTGCGGCCCGCTTCAAGGGTATCCGCCGCAACAACGACAGCCATCAGATCGAGGAAGTCGGCGCCAAGCTGCGCGGCATGATGCCCTGGATCGGCAAGAACAAGCTGGTCGACAAATCGGTCAACTAAGCTGTTTCAGCGAAGCAAAACGGAAAGGCCGGAGTAAAAGCTCCAGCCTCCAGACTGCAGATAACCCCCGCCTGAGCTGGGGGTTATCTGATTCATTGCGACATACTGAAGAAAGCTGCTCCCGAACCAAGCGGCGAGCTGCGGTTTGTTGGGAACGGAACTGGAGTTGGTCGGTTAGTGGAACCTATTCGATCTGCTTCAGGGACCAGATGTCTAAGGCCGGAATTCTTACCTTTCATCGCTGCATAAATTATGGCTCCTATTGGCAGGCACGCTGTCTGGCTGAAGGCCTCGCGTCCATGGGAGTAGAAGCCGTTCTTCTGGAACACATGTCTGATCGCGTGAACCGCGCGGAATGGCAATGCGCGCTGCAACCGCTACTTCCTGCCGCAACGCCGAAGAAAGACTACCAGCTCTACAAAGCGAAGATCCGGAAATTCTTTCAATCGTTTGCGAGCTTGCCTCTTTCATCGCCTTTTCCCTTGGAGAACCCAGCCGCGATGGACGACTATTCGCTCATCGTCGTCGGCAGCGACGAGGTGTGGAACCTTCGCCATCCCTGGTATGGCGGGTATCCGGTGTTTTATGGAGAAGGCCTGCGATGCGGGCGTCTTGTCTCCTATGCCGCGACGTTTGGAAGTCTGACATCGTCGGAGCGACTGGAGGGGTGGGCGGAAAAGCTGCGAAAGTTCTCTCATATTTCTGTCCGGGACCTCCATTCGGAGCGGATCATCCGCGAGACATTGGGAATAGAGCCCGAACTCGTTCTCGACCCCTGCCTGCAATTTCCGCAGACGATGAAGGCGAGCCGGGATGACAGGGAGGCGGCACCCTATATAGCCGTCTACGGCCACAGTTTTCCCACATGGTTTCAGGATGCAGTGCGCCGGTGGGCAGGAGACCGGGACTATCCGCTCGTCAGCATCGGCTATCGGAACGATTGGGCCGATAAGCAGTGGATTGATGCCGGCCCGGAGGACTTCGCCAGCTTTATTTCTGAAGCAAAGGCTGTCGTGACGAACTTTTTTCACGGATGCGTGTTCTCGCTTGTCAACGAGAAGCCGTTTGCATGCGTCCTCTCCGATTACCGTTCCAACAAGATTCGCGATCTAACGCGGCTCGTCCGCGCTGAAGATCATGTTCTGACCGAAGATACGACTCCCACGCATCTGGATGGTATCCTCGGCAGTCCCCTTCCTATGGGCATTTCGCAGCGGATATCTTCGCTGCGCGACACATCCAACGCCTATCTCAGCCATGCCTTGCAATAGCTCCGGTCAAAAGAATCGGCTCGCGCCGGGCATCGCTCCCAAGGATATTGCAGGCTCCGGCTGCTGCATCGGCTGCGGCTCCTGTGTCGCAAGGTCAGCGCGACCTGATGTGCACATGGAACTCGACCGGTACGGGCAGATGAAGCCGGCAGGCCCGAAGACGTGGTTGCAGGCCCGTGATGAAGATTTTGCGCGAATTTGCCCGTTTTCACCGGTGGCCCGGGACGAGGATGAATTGACGGCCGAATGTTTTGCCGGTGCGAAAAACCGAGACCCTCTGCTGGGTCGTTACGAGGCTGCCTTTGTCGGCCATGTCGAGGAAGGGGAATACCGTTCGAACGGCAGCTCCGGCGGCATGGTCACCTGGGTGGCAGCGGAACTGCTGCGCCTGGGGCTTGTCGACGGTGTTGCTCACGTCAAGGAGAGCGATGATCCGCAATCGGAACGGCGCCTGTTTCATTATTCGCTGTCACGTGATCTGGAGGAACTTCAGGCGGGCGCTAAATCTCGATATTATCCAGTCGAGCTTTCCGGAGTGCTTCAGTCCATTCGCGAGGCGCCAGGCCGGTATGCCGTGGTTGGGATTCCTTGTTTCATCAAGGCGGTGCGACTGGCCTGTGCCGTTGACCCAGTATTGAAGGAGCGAATTGCGTTCACGCTTGGGCTGTTTTGCGGCCACATGAAAAGCGCGCGAATGGCCGAGAGCTTCGCATGGCAGATGGGGCAGGACATCAGGAAGGTTAAACGGCTCGACTACAGGAAGAAAACCCAGGATCGGCCTGCGAATTGGTATCGGGCTCAGCTGACACTCGAAAACGGCGAGACGTGCGCCCAGGACTGGTGGCATCTGGTCGATGGGGACTGGGGTGCGGGTTTTTTTCAGAATTCTGCCTGCAATTTCTGCGACGACGTCGTGGCAGAAACCGCAGATATCGCTTTCGGGGATGCCTGGAAGGAGCCCTACTCCTCTGATGGAAAAGGAACGAACGTGGTGATCGTCCGCTCAACAGCACTTCTAGATGTGATCCATGCGGGGATTGCTGAGAAGAGGATCGCACTGTCTTACGTCGATTCCGACTTTGTCGTAGCCACCCAGGCCGCCGGATTCCGCCAGCGTCGCGAGGGTCTCGCATTCCGGCTGACCTGGCCTCGTTTGGGCATGCGCCCGCGAAAACGCGTCCGTCCCGGCAGACACGGCTTGTCCCGGCAGCGCATGGCGGTTTACATCATGCGCTATTGGATCAGCTTCTGGAGTCATCGCGTCTTTTCGATCGCCGTTTTTTTGCAAAGCCCCAGACTTTACATTCTGTGGGCTCGTGCTGCCTTGGCATGCTATCAGGGGGTCGCCTATTCCCGAGGACCGATCGGCAGGATAGCCCAGAGCCTGGGTTTAGCCGGCTCCGAGGGACGCACGTAATTCAAGCCCCCAGCAGTCGGGCTGCTGACTTGGCAACGCGCGACACATATCCGCTATCTCTGTGTGGTGCGTAACGTTCGACCATTTCTTCGCAGAAGCCGGCGAATTCTTCGGGCACCAGGGGCGCACTGGTATGGTGCGGCGCGATACCTCTATGCTCCGGCGTGAAGCAGAACGTCACCGTTACGTCGAAATCTTCGAGGGCCTGCATCTGCCGGTCGAACCAATCGAGGGCGTTGGGCCGGAATCGGTCCGCCCAGGAAAGTCCGGTGCGCACAGATTTCACGCCTAACCGCCTCATCCAGGCAGCAGCCTCATCCAGCCGCGGGTCTTCGAAGTGGAACCATTGCACCAGCCCTAAATCAGGCGTGTGTTTGGCAAACTCCTCAAGCGCCGGTTTGGGCGTTCCGTCTTCGCGCAGAATGCCCATATAGTAGTGCCGATAGTAGGAGGAGCCTTCGGCTTCGCGATGACGCGTTGTTGCCTCCCATGATCGAGGGAGGTCGTAGAGGCTGTACCATTGGCAGCGCTCGACTTTGCCCTTGAGCAACTCGGCAGTTCGTTGCAGGCCCCACAATTGCACTTCCTCCGCGCCGAAGGTCGAGACGCCCACTTCGCTGACCCAGATCGGCAGATCGGTGACGGCGCGTATTTCGTTGATTTTCTCCGGCCACTCATGAATTTGCCAGAGATTCCAGTCGAGGGGGAAACCATGCAGCGCGACGGCATCGAGGTGATCGAGCACGCCGTAATTCTTCATGCGGCTGATGAAGAAGGGGTCGATTGGAGATATTCCGCCGAGCACCTTCGTCAGTTCCGGATTCTTGGCTGCGATGGCATCAGACGCCAGGATTGCCATTTGCGCAAACAGGCTCCATTCAGGATCGATCTCAGGATCCCAGTGCGATTTGTTGTTCGGCTCGTTCCAGATCATCGTAGCTTCGATCATTTGACTTCCCCGGGCAGGATTTAACGAACGGGTTATAAGGTCACTTCGTTGAGCGTCATCACTTTTGCACCCCAGTCGCCGACCACAACGGTGGTGACGGAGGCCGGTGCAATATCAAATCTGGGCCAAGCGTCGATTGGCAGTCCCAGGACATGGCTGACAGCCGCCTTGATGACATCGGCATGAGACACTAGCGCTAAGCGCCTATCGTTGCCGCGACGGGCCAATGTCTCTATGAGCCCGAAAATCCGAGTTTGGACGTCCAGCATCGTCTCGCCTCCTGGCGTGCGGACGAGGCTGCGTGTGGTATTCCATCGGCGCCAAAGGGGATCATCATTGAGAACTTCGAAGGTTTTTCCGGACCAGTAGCCGAAATTCACTTCGTCCAAAGCATCGTCCGTTTGCGGAAGAGGCAGGCCACAGGCTGATGCGATACCTACTGCAGTCTCCCGTGTTCGTTCGCGCGGGCTGGTGTAGATCTCATTGATGTCCTCTCGGCGCAGCCTCTCCCCGAGACGCTGAACTTGCGAGCGTCCGGATTCGCCAAGCGAAATACCGGCTGCACGGCCCGCCAGAAAATTCCCGACATTGTCATGCGCGGCGTGACGCACCAGGAAGAAGGTTGCCGTCATTCCGCAGCTCCGCGCAGAACATCCTCCTGGTCATCGATGAAATTCTGCGTTCGGCGGCGGGCCTCGTAATCGGTGAACTGCTGCGGCGGCGATTTCATGAAATAGCTCGACGGCCCTGTCAGAGCTCCGCCCAGGCCTCGGTCGAGGGCGAGTTTCGCGCAGCGTATTGCATCGATGACAACGCCGGCTGAATTGGGCGAGTCCCACACTTCAAGCTTGAGCTCCGCATTGAGCGGCACGCCCCCGAAAGTGGTGCCCTCGAGCCTGATATAAGCCCATTTACGATCGGTGAGCCAAGGGACGTGGTCACTTGGTCCGACATGTACATCGTCGGCAGGAAGCGGAATATCCAATTGGCTGGTGACCGACTGGGTCTTTGAGATCTTCTTTGATTCCAGCCGCTCGCGCTCCAGCATATTGAGAAAATCAGTGTTTCCGCCGAAATTGAGCTGATAGGTGCGATCCACACGGACGCCCCGTTCGCGGAAGAGATTGACGAGCATTCGGTGGACGATCGTTGCCCCCACCTGGCTCTTGATATCGTCGCCGATGATCGGCAGCTTCCGGGCTGCGAACTTCTGCTGCCATTCCGGTTTGGAGGCTATGAAGACCGGAATGCAATTGATAAAAGCGCAACCTGCCGCCAGCGCCTGTTCGGCATACCACTTGGTTGCTTCTTCCGAGCCAACGGGAAGATAGGAAACTAGCACCTCCGTCCCGGTTTGCCTGAGGATTTCCGCCACATCCGCCGGCGGCTCCGCCGATTCCTCGATCCGATCCTGGAGATACTTCCCTATCCCATCCATCGTCCTGCCGCGTTTCACCTCGACGCCAAGCGGAGCGACGTCTGCGAAACGTTGCGTGTTGTTTGGTTCGGCGTATATCGCCTCCGCGACATCGCGCCCTACTTTTGAAGCGGCGACGTCGAAGGCCGCAGATATCTCAATATCGTGCACATGATATCCGCCGAGATCAATGTGCATGAGACCTGGAACCGGCTCGTTTTCCCGGGCGTTATCATAGTAGGTAAGTCCTTGAACCAATGACGAGGCGCAATTGCCAACTCCCACCAATCCAACGCGAATGGATTTCGAACGCATGGTTCCCTCCAAGGGCTGCTTGCTGAGGCATCTACAAAGCTAACAAGCGGGAACTGCGCCGGTTCCCGACCTTCCCGTTTTTTTCGGTCGCGTCTGGCGATGATCCAACCAGCTCGGGCAGGCATTGCTGCAAGGAAGGAGGACCGGATGCTGGTCTATGGCGATGTCGAGCACATCGAGAACGCAGCAGCTGTACGCGCATCGATTTCAAGAATGATGATGGCGTGCATCGAAATGCAGCCGAGCCGGCAGCGCCACGAAACCCTGGTTCGAGCATTCATCCTGACTGGAGAACTGGTTCAGGGACTGGCCGATCAGGAATTCGGGAGAAAAGGCGCGGACGATATCTCCGAGCTGCAGGATGCAGGCGCGAAATTTCTGCGCATGCAGGCACGGGAGATCATGCGATCGTGGCGAAACGGATTTTCCGGCAGTTTGTCCTTTCCAGAGGATTGGACAACTAAACTCGAATCTCTCGCCAGCGCAGATCCGGTGCGAATGAAGCGCGCAGAGGGCTACGCCTTCTATGCTTTGTATCCCGAGAGCTATATCGAGGCGGCTTCGATCTCAAACTTGACGCCTAAAACAGTCGTCATCGGGATCCGAAGCATCGGGACCGGACTCGCGGCTCTGGTTTCTGCAGCCTTGGATGCCGAGCCGGCCTATTCGCTGCGCCCGACTGGCCATCCCTTCGAGCGGTACGTGCGCGTCACACCGGCTCTTTCCAAGCGCATTCTTGCCGACCCTGAAACCGATTTCGCCATCGTCGATGAAGGGCCGGGGCTATCGGGGAGCTCGTTCGGCTGCGTTGCGGACTGGTTGCAGGAGAACGGCGTGGCGTCTGATCGGCTTCATTTTTTCCCGAGCCACACGGGTGAACTAGGCCCGCAGGCTAGCGAGCAGCATCGGACCCGGTGGCGAGATCGGCCACGCCATGTCGTCAGCGTCGACGATCTTGCCCTCAAGGCCCAAGATCCGAAACATCGTCTGCAGACATGGGCGGCCGATGTTGTCGGCGGTGCGCGTTCGTCGTGGCGGGACCTGTCCGGTGGCGCATGGCGCGCGGTTCGGTATCGCGATCCTTCACATTGGCCGCCGAGCTATATGCAGATGGAAAAACGCAAATTCCTGATGGAAGCCGAAGGAGGGGCGTGGCTTGTCAAGTTTGCCGGGCTTGGCGGGAGCGACTCGGACAAGGCCAGAAGAGGCTCTTTGCTGAGCGAAGCCGGCTTTATCCCTAGGATCGCCGGCACCTGTTACGGATTTATCATCGAAGAATGGCTGGATGGAACGCCCTTCGACCATAGCGCTGTCAGCAGGCGCGACATCGCGGATCACCTCGGACGTTATCTCGGTTTTCGTGCCCGTCACCTCCCGGCGCGAAACGGCGGCGCGTCGATTCAGAAACTGTGTGAGATGGCGATTTTCAATATTGCGAAAGCGGCAGGATCGGACACGGCAGAAAAATTGGGATGCGTGATAAGCACGCCCGAGCGGCTAGCCGGACGATTGCGACGGGTCGATACGGACAACCGGCTTCACCCATGGGAATGGCTGACGACCACCAACGGGCGCATCGTGAAGACGGATGCGCTCGATCACAACGCGGCCCACGATCTGATCGGGTGTCAGGACATTGCCTGGGACGTCGTGGGCGCCTGCGTGGAATTCGAACTCTCGAGTAAGGAGCGTGATCGTCTTGCCGATCTCGTCGCTCAGGAAGCGGACTGCGATTTGCGCGATGATGTGCTCAAGCTTTTCGAGGCATGTTATCTCGGTTTCCAGATAGGTTTGTGGTCGCAGGCGAGGGCGAGCGTCGATGACGCCGAGAGGGAGCGGATTGAAAGCACCATCAAACGCTACCTGGACCGCCTGCCGCAGTTGATCGGAGCCTGACTGCGGAAGCGGTCTGGATCCGAAGTTTTTCAGCAAAGTGACGGAGGCGGTTCCGCCATCGGGTGGCGGCTTCCATGTTCCACCAGATAAACTTCCCGTTCCGGATTGGCACGAATGACAAACCCGGCGCTTCTCAGCATCGCTTCGACCGCCGCCTTGTTCGGAATGAACCAATTTGTGGGGTCGCCAGCGTAACGTTCTTCCAAGAAATACACTTTGGGAAAGCCGCGCTGCTCAAATACTGTCGTGTTGAAGAAGTCGTAATTTTCGCTGAGTGCCGCGACTTCCTCTTCCCCCCGCTGCATGCATTGAAACAGCATCTGGCCGCCGACGACATGCTCATGCAGAAGGTCGAGTGCCAGCAGCGGATGCCGCAGGTGATAAAGGACACCCATGAAAAGGACCAGGTCAAATCTCTCCTTCAGTTTTTCCACCTCGTACACCGACATCAGCTTGAACTCGATATCCTCACCTGTCTGTCTGGCTACGAACTCGGCTTGCCTGAGATAATGCGGGTCGGAGTCGATTCCGACGACCCGTCCGGCATTTCTTCTTTTCATTTCAAGTGAATAGAATCCGGCGTTGCAGCCGATGTCGAGAACGCTGCACCCCCGGAGATCTTCAGGCACAACCTGCTGAAAGTGGGCCCATTTGAATGACGGGTAGTCACCAAGAAAATGATCAGGCGCGGTCTGTACGCCGCTAATTCGCAGGTTGTGAAACCATGGCCTCAGGGCTGCGATGTCCCTTTCCAGTCGAGCCTTCTCGTTCATTCCGTACTCCGATCCGCAGCGTCAATCATTGCTTCGACCGCGCCGCCGAGACGTGTGTCCGGTTACGTTTGAATTTTCTGATCGCCGACCGTATCTGCTCGACGGACCGGGGGCCGATCCCCGCGAGCTTGAGGAGTTCGGCATTCTTCAAATCTGCCAATTGGCTCATTCGGTGAATTCCGCTTCTGGCGAGCGAACGGGCGATCCATCCAGGGAGACAGGTGGTCAATAAGGGATCTTCGGTATCTCCCCCTCCAGTCTTCGTCCGCTTTTGAGATACCTGCGGCATGTTCAGCTTGAGCCGGCTTCGTCAGATGTGGTCGAACCCTCTTGATGGTTTTCGGTTCCCGCTGAAGAAGAAAAACCCGCCAATTGTGTGCGAGATGGTCCTTCTCGGCCGACACACAGATCTCTGGACGGTGAATTTAGTCATCAGAATTGTGCGACGGATTGGTGTTGGGCGGCATATCTCCCGGACGGATGATGCGCGAATTACCGGTGTCGGGCGCCGGTTCCACCATTTCGGTGTCGCCGATGGGAGGAGGCCTGAGTTCGCCGTTGCAGTCATCCAGTTTCTTGGAGAGATCTTGATGGTCATCCGCTGAATCGCGATCCTGGTTTGACTGTGACGGGGCGACGCATTTGTCAGGCGGCGCCTGTGCGTTCGCCTGGAGCGATAGGGGGAGGATCGCCACGGTGAGCGATAGCGCGCTTAGGAGTCGTTTGAACTTCCGGGATGTGGTCGGCATGCCAAACCTCCGTTGGCGTTTATCCGGATGTCATTTCAGTCCTTCTTCCGAATTGGGCCTCCACCAAGTCCTTAGGGGCCGGCCGCAGGGGCAATCTGCATCTGCACAGGCTGAAACTTGTCCGGCGGTCCGGAAAGTGGTTTCTGGCCCGTCAAGCGCTCGTCGGCCGAGGCTCGATGTCCCTGGGTTTGGGTGGTGGAATTCGTCGTTTCCGTTCCGATGCCGGGGTTCGAATCGAAAGTCCGCGCCGTGTTCGAATTCGTCGAGCTTTGCGGATTCCCGGAAAGCTGGTCGGTGCCAATTGGCTGCGGCGTAACTTTGCCGTCGGATGAAGTGACGCGCCAAACGGTATTGCCGGCATCATCGGCAACAAGCAACGCTCCCGTCCCATCGATCCCCACTCCGACCGGTCGCCCTTTTGCCTGATCGCCCTGGATAAAGCCTGTGACGACGTCCTGCGCCTTGCCAGATGGCTTGCCATTCTGGAACGGTACGAAGACAACTTTGTAACCATTGAAGCTATTCCGGTTCCAGCTGCCGTGCTCGCCGATGAAGGCGCCGTTGGCGTATGCGGCTGGAAGCGCGGAATTCATCGAGAAGGTCAATCCGAGCGCGGCAACATGGCTGGACAGGGCGTAGTCCGGTCGGATTGCCTTTTCGACCATGTCGGTTCGTGGCGGATGAACGCGAGCGTCGACGTGGTTGCCGTAGTAGCTCCAAGGCCAGCCGTAGAAGCCGCCGTCCTCCACAGAGGTCATATAGTCGGGAACGAGGTTTGGGCCGAGCTCGTCACGCTCATTGACGACAACCCAGAGCGCACCCGTTTCGGGGTTGAAGGCAAGGCCGTTCGGGTTGCGCAGACCGGAGGCGAAAACGCGGGCCGCGCCGGTCTGCCGGTCGACCTGCCAGACCGCTGCACGACCTTTTTCTGCTTCGAGCCCGTTCTCAACGATATTGGAATTCGATCCGACCGAGACATAGAGCGTCCGGCCGTCGGGGCTGAGGGCCAGATCCTTTGTCCAATGATGATTAATCGGGCCGCCGGGAAGCGGCGTCAGGATTTTCGGCTGCGCGGCGACCTCGTTCCGTCCGAGTTCGTAAGGGTAGGCCAGGATGGCGCTCGTCGTCGCGACGTAAAGCATATTGTCTATCCAGGCAAGGCCGAAGGGAGAATCGAGCTTCTTCAGCAGGTCATGGCGTTCATCGACGGTGCCGTCGCGATTGGTGTCACGCAGCAGGGTAATGATATTGCTCTCTTTCTGTTCACCGCTGCCACCGTGGGCGATCGACATGATCCAGCCGCGGATGAGATCCTTCGGCCGCGAGGTCGGTTCGCCGGTCGGGCCGCGGGACTGGACGACGAGCACGTCGCCGTTTGGCAGGGTATGGACCGTGCGTGGATTGGCAAGGCCCTTCGCATAGGCACTGATCTTCAAGCCGTCGGGAACGGCAGGAGTCTCTCCTTCCTTCCAGCCGACCACTTCCGCGACTTTGAGATCAGATATCAGGGAGGAAGATGGCTCAGGCAGAACCGGATCCGGGCCGATCTGCTGCGACAGATCGAATTCGGCCTCCCGCGCCGACGTACCGAATCCGAGGAAAAGCGATAGAACCGAGGTGGCGAGAATGAGGGATCTCATCATCATACCCTCCAGGCCAATCTGGCATATTTGCGGGCGGAAACAGCGGCTGCCACCAGGCAAAGCGCTGAAGTAACGGCCGAGAGCGCCAGTCCATAAGGCATGACGGCAGTCCATCCGTCGCCGGCATGGACAAGGCTGTTCAGGAAGGCAAGGGCGAGGATGATCAGGTAGAGAAGCACAGACGGGAAAGCCGACCGCAACGGACGGGTCCGGGGCCGCGCGAGGTCAATCAAACCAGCCAGGATCGCAATCACACCGAAGACGAGGCCGGCGCACAACAGCCAGGCGGAGAAGTTTTGCCACATGAGGTTGTTGCTCTGCCAGAAGGCGATATCGGTCGCGAGCGCAAGCGTGAAGCAGACGAAAGGGAACGGGACGAAGAGCGACTGTATCGGATAGGCGGCCGCGTCTCTATCGTCGGGTGAAAGTACAGCCATGGCATGCTCCGAGAGGCAAGTGCGCAGATATACGATTCAACCGTGGAGGCAGCGGATGGTTCCGTTGCAGCGGCACTGGCTTACGAACCGCCTCCTCGACCAATAGCGGCTGCTGCCTTTCGCGCGTACCGCCGGAGTGACAATGTAGGGAGGCAGTTAAATTCCGTCCGTCATTCCCGTGACATGCGCGGGAGGAGTACGATGTTGTCGCCTGAACGCGCGGCGGGCGCCAAGACTGCCGCCAAACACGGGGCGAAGCTCCGACCTTTATCGTTGCGCACTCACGATGAGCCAGCGGGTCGGCATGCCGTCATATCCGCCGCCATCGCTTTCCTCGACGGCGAGGTTGCGCCAGCCGCCTGCCGTCAGAAGCGCCGACAGCCAATTGGCGGATGGATAGTTGTAATAGCGCCCGAAGCCATCATGCCCTTCGGCTTCTCCCGACTTGAAGCTTGCGTGGAGGATGCCGCCGGTTCTGAGCGCGCGGTGAATGCGGGCGAAGACGTCGGCCAGGGTCGTTCTCGGGACATGAAGGAGGCTCGCTTCGGCCCAGATGCCGTCGAACGCGGCCTCGGCGTTGAGATCCTCAAAGAGCATGACCCTGACCTCCCTGCCGATTCGCGCCTCGGCTTGTGCCGCGAGTTCGGGTGAACCGTCGGTTGGCGTCACATCGAAGCCTTGAGAGAGCATGTAGGCACTGTCCTGTCCGCCGCCGCAGCCAAGTTCGAGGATCGCGGCCCCCGGCGCAAGTCGGGCAAGAAAAGTGTCGAGCTTCTGTTTCGGCAGGCTGCGCGCGCGATTGGCGTATATCGCTGCGTTATTGTCGTAGAAGGCGGAGGTGCTGTCATGGGGCATGGGGAGCGGCCGGTCCGGATCGTCGGTTGGATTGGAGATGCCTTTCGGCAAGCCGGTCGGCGCCGATGATGTCGATGACGAGGATGCCGTCGGGTATTTGCCGGTAGAAGGCGACATGACGCATGTGGAGGAGGCGGCGCAGGCCGGCGCCAAGTGCGTCGCACTCATCGCCCATGGAGGGCACGCGCGAGAGAAGTATTAAAATCCGATCCCAGTCAAGAAGATAGGCATCCGCCTGCGCCTCGCCGAAATGTAGATTGGCATATTCGTCGATGCCTGACAGTACGGCGTCGGCCGTTCGGGTCAGCCTATAGGTTGATGTCACGCAGCTTCACCTTCGTTTCCAACAAAATGTCGGGAATGCGCCGGTCGCTGATACCGCTCTCCTCGGCCTGCCTCAGGATCTCGCGCAGTTCGTCGTCCTCGAGCTTACGATGGTCCTGGTCCTTCGCGATCAGCTCCGCCAGGAATGCGTCGGCGCTGTCGTATCTGCCGCTTGCGACACGGCGCGAGATGTAATCCGCCAGATTATCCGGAAGCGAGATCGTCATTTTCGCCATTGAATTTCCTGCCGTCCGTGCGTGCCGGTTCAGCTGTCCCTGATGCCTGTTACGATTCCCCACCCCGTGATAGAAGCGTTGCCGCCCGCCGTCGAGCGCTTGGGTCACATGAGGGTCAGTCTTCTTTAATGATTGCATCGGCGTCGGCGAGTTCGAGAACTGTCGTCAGCCCGGCTGCTTTGAAGGCGAGGCCGAGAGCGGCGCCCACCATGTCAGTGCTGGCGCCGCCGTTCGCGTGAAAGGTCTGAATGTCAGGCCGGGATGAGGCGCGTCCAGCCGTGCTCATCGTTCGTTACGCCCTTCTGCAGACTGACGAGCTGCTGTCGCAGTTCGCTGGTCAGCTTGCCGGTCTGTCCGTCTCCGACCAGAAACTCGCCGCCCGCATGTCGAACCAAGCCAATGCCCGCCAGGACCGCGGCAGTGCCGCAAGCGAACGCTTCGACAAGCCTGCCGCTGGCGGCATCCTCCTGCCATTCCGCGAAGGAGTAGGGACGCTGCTCCACGCGCAAGCCCCTTTCCTCCGCGAGCACGATGACGGAAGCCCGGGTGATGCCCGGCAGGATCGTGCCGCCAAGGGGCGGGGTCACCATCGATCCATCATTCATCACGAAGAAGACGTTCATGCCGCCGAGTTCTTCGACCCAGCGATGCTCCGCGGCATCCAGGAAGACGACCTGATCGCAACCCCTCTTCGCGGCTTCCGCTTGCGCCACGAGGCTGGCTGCGTAGTTTCCGCCGCATTTTGCAGCGCCGGTGCCGCCGCTGGCTGCACGGGTGTATTCGGTTTCGACCCAAAGAGAGACGGCCTTCGCGCCGCCCTTGAAGTAGGCGCCGACCGGTGAGGCGATGATGCAGAAGATATATTCCTGAGCCGGACGAACGCCGAGAAACGCCTCGTTGGCGAACATGAAGGGGCGAAGGTAGAGGCTGGCGTCGCCAGCCGGAATCCAGGCCTTGTCGACGCGGACCAGTGCTTCGACCGCCTTCAAAAAGAGCTCTTCGGGCACGGGAGGCATCGCCATGCGGGTTGCCGATTGCGCGAAGCGGCGTGCGTTCTCTTCAGGCCGAAAGAGCAGAATCCGGCCATCGTCTGCCTTGTAGGCTTTCATGCCTTCGAAGATTTCCTGAGCGTAATGCAGCACGGCGCTCGCAGGATCGAGCTCCAGGGGTCGCCTGGGCGTAACCTTCGTATCATGCCAGCCCTTGTCGGCCGTCCATCGCGCCAGGACCATGTGATCCGTGAAGATCTTGCCGAAGCCGGGCGTCTCCAGTGCCTGGATGCGGTCGGCGTCCGAGACGGGGGTCTTGTGGAGTTCGATTTTGATTTCAGGAGAGGCCGACATCACGGTCATTGCTGGCACCTTGATAGTAAATTGAATAGTGGCGGCGACACTACCGCCGCCGAGCCGGTTTTGGAAAGGTCTGAAGCAGCCGGTTTCGGCTTGATCAGAGGAATAATTGCTTGAAGTGGCTGACGTCGAGCAACAAATTCGGAATCGAGCGCCTGCGATCGAGGATGGCGTCACCATCGGTCGATTCGGGAACTTCATTCTTATCGGGACTGACGTTCGCGAATTTCATACCCAGGCTTTGGAATATGTGATCTCCAACTTATCGCTATTACAAGAAAATAGGTCAGCATTATTGACATAATTTCCGCCGCATGATTTGTCGGCGGTACAGAAAATACGAGGAAACCTCCATGCTGAACTGGGACACCATGTTTGCGTCGCGCTCATCGCGCATGCGCGCATCCGAAATCCGCGAGCTCCTGAAGCTTCTCGACCAGCCCGACATTATTTCCTTTGCCGGCGGCATTCCGGATCCGGCGCTGTTTCCGGCCGAGGAATTCCAGCGGGCCTATGCCGATATCTTCGCAGGTGCCGCCGTCAATTCGGCGCTGCAATATTCGGTCAGCGAAGGCTACAAGCCGCTGCGCGAATGGCTGGTCAAGCAGATGGCCGCCCTCGGCATTCCCTGCGAGCTCGACAATGTCTTCATTGTCTCCGGCTCACAGCAGGGGCTCGATTATCTCGGAAAGCTCTTTCTTTCGCCCAATGATACCGCGCTCGTGACCTGGCCGACCTATCTTGGCGCGCTGCAGGCCTTCAATGCCTATGAGCCGGCCTATGACCAACTGACGCCGAGCGGCAACCGGACGCCCGAGTCCTACCGCGTGGCGGCTGCGGCTGCCGGCGGCAAGGTGAAATTCGCCTATCTCTCCGCAGATTTCTCCAATCCGACCGGCGAAACCGTCGATCTCGCCGGCCGCAAGCGGGTGCTGGCGCTCGCCGAAGAGCTCGACATTGCCGTCATCGAGGATGCCGCCTACCAGTCGCTGCGTTACGACGGCGAGCCGATCCCGCCGATCCTGGCGCTGGAGATCGCCGAGAAGGGCCATATCAACGACACGCGAACGATCTATTGCGGCAGCTTTTCCAAGACGCTGGCGCCCGGCCTTCGCGTCGGCTTCATCGTCGCCAATGCGCCTGTCATCCGCAAGCTGGTGCTGATGAAGCAGGCGGCCGACCTGCATTCCTCAACGATCAATCAGATAGCGATATCCGATGTCGCCGTGCGCGGTTTCGACAAGCAGGTCGCCAAGATTAAAGCGGCCTACAGCCATCGCCGCGACTGCATGCTGGCGGCGCTCGAGAAGTACATGCCCAAAGGCGCGAGTTGGACGAAGCCGGAAGGCGGCATGTTCATCTGGATCACGCTGCCGGAAGGCATGGACGGCGCCAAGCTGCTGGCGAAATCGCTCGAGACCGCCAAGGTCGCCTTCGTGCCCGGCAAAGCCTTCTTCGCCGACGGCTCCGGCGCCAACACCTTCCGCGTCAGCTTCTCCTGCGCGAATGAGCAGATGATCGAGGATGGGATCAGCCGGCTGGGGAAGTTGATTGCCGCGGAGATTGGTGGGTGAGTGTTGGGAGTGGGGTGCAACAAAACTGTTGTGCCCTATGGCCCTATCCGACCCCTCGGGCCATCGACCGGGGTTGAGCCACGGGTCTCAACCCGTCCTTCGGACCCCCGCTGGGGAGAAGATGGAGCAAGCCGCTCGCTTCTCTTTCCACTGCAGACGCTTCTAGGAAACGAGACGATTCCGCTTCTCCCCGTCGGGGAGAAGATGCCGGAAGGCAGATGAGGGGCTGCATGGCACGCCCTCTCATCCCTCATTCCTGTGCTCGTCACAGGAATCCAGCCACGGCGCGTCCGCGCCGTGATTGAACTCCTATTCGTGAAGACTCCCTCGTGCCCAAGGACTTGGGCACGCTGGACTCCTGTGACGAGCACAGGAATGAGGGAGGGGAGGGAACTGCTTCCGCCTTCTTCTCTGAGGAAAGGACCTGTCTTTCACCGTGTCATGCCTGATCTTCTCTCGCTATTACTGCAGGTGCGGGCCGAAAAGCTCGAGGTCGGCTTCGCCGAGCCGGTCGCTCGCCGTATTCAGCTGGTGCCAATAGGGATAGATCACCGGCGGCAGGCTGACGGCGTCGAGACGCTTGCGCTCCTCATCCGTGAGTTTCAGCTCGGCAGCGGCGATGTTGTCACGGAACTGGGCTTCGGTGCGCCCGCCGATGATGACCGAGGTGACCGCCTTGCGGCCGATCAACCAGGCAAGCGCCACCTGGGCCGCCGAGACGCCACGCTCTTCGCCGATTGCCACCAGCGTCTCGACGATGTTCCAGAGGCGGTTTTCGTCGCGGATCGGCGGCTCGGTCCAGCCGGCGAACTGGCGCGTTCCCTCGGGAGCGGCCTGGTTGCGGCGGTGTTTGCCGGAAAGCAGGCCGCCGGCAAGCGGGCTCCAGACCAGCACGCCGAGGCCCTGGTCGATCGAAATCGGCAGCAGCTCGTATTCGGCATCGCGCGCTTCGAGCGTGTAATGGATCTGCTGGCTGACGAAGCGCTGATAGCGATGCTCATTGGCGATGCCGAGCGCCTTCATAATGTGCCAGCCGGAGTAGTTCGAGCAGCCGACATAGCGCACCTTTCCCTGCTTGATCAGCGTGTCGAGCGCTTCCATCGTCTCTTCGAGCGGCGTCTGGCCGTCCCATTCATGCACTTGGTAGAGGTCGATGACGTCGGTCTTCAGGCGCTTGAGGCTCGCCTCGCATTCGCGGATCAGGTGGTAGCGCGACAGGCCGCGGTCGTTCGGACCGTCGCCCATGCCGAAGCGCGCCTTGGTAGCGAGCAGCACGCCCTGCGGCCGCTTGCCGGCGAGCGCCTCGCCGATGATGTTTTCGCATTCGCCATTGGAATAGATATTGGCGGTGTCGATCAGGTTGATGCCGGCATCGATGCACATGTCGATCATTTTCTTTGCATCGGAGACGCCGAGATCGCCGACCATCTTTGCCCAGCCGACGCCGCCGAACGTCATCGTACCCATGGTCAAAGTCGAAACCTTCAGGCCGGAACGGCCGAGCAGACGATATTCCATTGAAACTCCTCCTTCATCGGAACGCGATTGACGTACCTCAACGCGATAGAATGACAATGGCGGCGTGTTCACGCCTGCGTGAGGGGTAGGCGAGTTTGCGGCCGCCCGAGGCTGCGATTGATCGCGGGGCGCTCGGCCCCGAGCAGATCGTACAATATGCGATCGGCTTGTCGACGGAAATCGTCCTGACGTGGCGACGACGCGACGGGCGCCGCCTCGCGTCAGGTCTCGTTCCTGTCCTTCTTGTGAATGTTGTCGCGGAGGGAAGCGATCGTGTCCCGAATCTTGCCGACGGTGTCGGCGTCGAGGCCGACGGCCTTGCCGATGCAATCGAACACGTGGGCGGCACCGCTCTTGAGGGCGTGTCCCTTCTTCGTCAGGCGCAAGAGCACTTGGCGCTCGTCGGCGGGATTCCGGTTGCGGGTGACGAGGCCGACATTTTCCAGCCGCTTCAGCAGCGGGGTGAGGGTGCTGGAATCCAGGAAAAGCGTCTCGCCGAGATCCTTCACCGTGCGGTCGTCACGCGCCCACAAGGCGGTCATGACCAGGAATTGCGGATAGGTCAGATCCAGCTCGTCGAGCAGGGGGCGGTAAAGCTGATTGAAGGCGTGGCTTGCGGAATAGATTGAAAAGCAAAGCATCTCATCGATCTTCGGCACGTCGGCGAGGTCATTCATTAGGGTGTCTTTCATCACGCTCTCCTCTGCAATCAATATAATTTGTGCGCGATCTGTTTGCAAGCTATTGACGTCGCGCATGAGGCTGGCTATTTAGATCGCGTACAAATAAATCGTCTACAAATTACACGAAGACGGGACTTGAAAGCACGTGAACGCCCCGTGCGGTTCGCGCTTCTGCTCCCAAGAAACTCAACCGACCAAAGGAATTGACCCATGTTCAAGTTTGCTGCTGTTGTCGCCCTGGCGGGCGCTCTTCTGTCCGGTGCTGCCTTCGCTCAGCCGGCCAAGCCGACCGTCGTCCTCGTCCACGGCGCCTTTGCCGATTCATCCAGCTGGAACGGCGTCGTTGAAATTCTCCGCAAGGACGGCTTTTCGGTCGTGGCTGCCGCCAATCCGCTGCGCAGCGTCTCGAGCGACGCCGCCTATGTGTCCGACGTCGTCGGCAGCATTGCCGGCCCTGTGGTCCTGGTCGGCCATTCCTACGGCGGGCAGGTGATCTCGACCGCGGCGAACGGCCATGACAACGTCAAGTCCCTGGTCTATGTCGCGGCCTTCGCGCCGGAGGCCGGGGAATCGGTTGCCGACCTCGCTGGTAAATTTCCCGGCGGCACCCTGGGCGCAGCGCTTGCAGCTCCGGTGAAGCTCAGCGCAGGCGGCGTCGATCTCTACATCGACCAGGCCAAGTTCCATGACCAGTTCGCAAGTGACGTGCCGGCTGAACAGGCGGCCCTGATGGCGGCGGCTCAACGGCCGATCACCGAAGCGGCACTGACCGAAAAATCCGGCGAGCCCGCTTGGAAGAAGCTGCCGTCGTGGTTCGTCTACGGCACCGGCGACAAGAACATCCCGGCGGCAGCCCTTGGCTTCATGGCCGAGCGGGCAGGCTCCAAGCGGACCGTCGTGGTCGAGGGCGCTTCCCACGTCGTGATGGTTTCGCAGCCGAAGAAGGTGGCGGAACTTATCGAAGAGGCCGCGAAGTAACGCCAGCGCATTGGTGCAGAGTGCGGCGCAGCCGCTGCGTCCTGTCACATCTCTGTCAACGACCCCTAATAAGGGAGGGGTGACGCAATTCCCGAGGACCCCTCCCATGAAGACGATCGTTTCCGCCGCTGCTCTTCTCGCCGCGAGCCTCCTTGCCGTTCCGGCTTCGGCCGCAGACCTCGTTCTCTACACCAGCCAGCCTAACGAAGACGCGCAGGCGACGGTCGACGGCTTCATGGCCGCCAATCCCGACATCAAGGTCGACTGGGTGCGCGACGGCACGCCGAAGATCATCGCCAAGCTTCAGGCCGAGATTCAGGCCGGCAATCCGGTCGCCGACGTCCTCCTCATCGCCGACATGGTGACGCTGGAGCGCCTCAAGAAAGACGGCAAGCTGCTCGCTTACAAGTCGCCGGAAGCCGCAGGATACGACGCCAGCCTCTATGACGCCGACGGCTACTATTACTCGACCAAGCTGATCACGACAGGCATCATGTACAACACCTCGGCCGCGATGAAGCCGACGAGCTGGAAGGACCTGACGAAGCCTGAGGCCAAGGGCCTCGCCACCATGCCGAGCCCGCTCGCTTCGGGTGCTGCGCTGATCCACGCCCAGACGCTGGCCGCAGTTCCCGGCCTCGGCTGGGATTATTACAAGGCGCTCGCCGAAAACGGCGCGATCGCTGCCGGCGGCAACGGCGCCGTCCTGAAGTCGGTCGCCTCCGGCGAGAAGGCCTACGGCATGGTCGTCGACTATCTGCCGATCCGCGAGAAGGCCAAGGGCGCACCCGTCGAATTTGTCTTCCCGAGCGAAGGCGTTTCGGCCGTCACCGAGCCGGTCGGCATCCTTGCCAGCACCAAGAATGCAGAGGCTGCCAAGAAGTTCGTCGATTACGTGCTCTCGGAAAAGGGCCAGGAAGGCTTCCTGAAGCTCGGCTATATCCCGGCCCGCAACGGCATGAAGCTGCCGGAAGGTTTCCCGGCGCGCGATACCATTAAGGTCCTGCCGATCAAGGCAGCGGAAGCGTTGAAAAATACCGATCAGGATCTGAAGACCTTCTCCGGTATTTACGGCTCGAACTGATCCAGCCATGCAAGGATATGTGAGACCGGGAAACAGCCAGCCCGCCTGGCTGTTTCCTTTTATCGTCGTATCAGTCCTGATCTTCAGCGTGCTGCCGCTCGCCCGCCTCGCCATGGTCGGGATCGTGGCCTTCGCCAGCGGCGGCGTCATCGATGTGCTGAGCGAACCGTCACTCTGGCAGGCCACCTATTACACCATCGTCACCGCAGTCTTGGGCACGATCATTTCCCTTGCCATCGGCTGCCTCTTCGCCTTCCTGCTGACGCTGACCGATCTTCCGGGCAAATGGCCGCTCAGCTTCTTTCTCGTGCTGCCGATGATGATCCCGCCGCAGGTGACGGCACTTGCCTGGGTGCAGATGTCGGGGCCGTCGAGCCCGCTGTTGAAGGCGCTCTCGCTTGCGCCGCCGCTGGGTTCGCCGCAGCCGCTCTATTCGGTGGGCGGCATTGCGCTGCTCTATGGCGTGCAGCATGCGCCGCTGGTCTATCTGGCGCTGCGCGCCGGGCTGATGACGCTGCCGCGCGACGGCGTCGAGGCCGCGCGGCTTTCCGGCGCCTCGAGCCTCAGGGTGTTCCGCGACATCATCCTGCCGCTGTCTCTGCCCGGCATCACCGCCGGCGCGGCGATCTCCTTCGTCTCCTGCACCGGCAATTTCGGCATTCCCGCCATTCTCGGCATCCCGGCCTCGATCTACACGCTGCCGACGCTCATCTTCACCAAATTCTCTGCCTTCACCAGCCGTACCTTCGGCGATGTCGCCGTGCTCTCCGGCATCATCGCCATGATCTCCGTCGCAGGCTTGATGATCCAGGACCGGGCGCTCAGAGGCCGCGACTATCGCGTCATCGGCCTGTCGGGGGCAAGTGCCGTCTTCGAGTTCGGCCCCTGGCGCTTCGCCTTCACGCCGCTCCTCTGGGCGATCCTGTTCTTCATGCTGGCCGCCCCCTTCTTCGCGCTTGTTGCCGGTGCGTTGGTGCCGGCTTATGGCGTACCACTCACCTTCAAGACCATGTCGCTGCATGCCTTTCAGGAGATCCTATTCCGGCAGGCGGTGACACGCACGGCCTTTATCAATTCCCTGTCGCTTGCCGGCGCCACGGCCTTTGGTCTCCTTGTCGTGACGGTGCTTGCGGCCTATGCACTGACGCGACGCAGAGACATGGCGTCGCGGATCGTTTCCAGCCTGATCGAGATACCCTATTCGCTGCCAGGCATCGTCATGGCGGTCTCCTTCATTCTCGTCTTCGCGGCACCGATCCCCGTCCTGCATGTCTCGCTCTACGGCACGATCTGGATCATCCTGATTGCCTATTTTTCCTCCTTCTTCGCCGTCAGCCTAAAGCCCGTCGTCAGCGCCTTCCATCAGCTCGATCCGGCGCTGGAGGAGGCCGCACGGCTTTCCGGCGCCGGCTTCTTCCGCAGGCTTTCCGATATCATGGTGCCGCTGATCGCGCCGGCCGCCGGCGCTTCCGTCATCCTCGTCTTTCTCATCGCCTGCAACGAGCTGACGATCTCGGCGCTGCTCTGGTCGGCCGGCACCCAGACGCTCGGCGTCGCGATCTACAATCTCGAGGACAGCGGCAGTTCCGACCTTGCCTCGGCACTTTCAGTACTCGTCGTGCTGATGGTCGCCGTCCTGATGCTGCTCTTGGAACTCCTGTCCAAACGCCTGCCAAGAGGGGTGGTCCCGTGGCGCAACTGATCCTCAACCAGGTGGCCAAGGATTTCGGCACCGGGCGGGCGGCCGTCAGCGGCTTTTCGCTCGATGTGCGCGACGGCGGTTTTCTGGCGCTGCTCGGGCCTTCCGGCTGCGGCAAGACGACGGTGCTGCGGATGATCGCTGGTTTCGAGACGCCCTCCGACGGCTCGATTCATCTCGGTGAGCGGCTGCTGGCAGATGCCGCCCAGTCGCTGCCGCCCGAGAAGCGCAACATGGCGATGGTCTTCCAGTCCTATGCGCTCTGGCCGCATATGAGCGTCGCCGACAATGTCGGCTATCCCCTGAAGGTGCGCGGCGTCTCGGGCGAGGCATACCGGGCGAAGGTCGGCGAGGCGCTTTCCACCGTGCGGCTTGCCGATCATGCCGGGCGCCGGCCGGCCGATCTCTCCGGCGGCCAGCGCCAGCGTGTGGCGCTCGCCCGCTGTCTGGTGACATCGCCCAACGTCGTGCTGCTCGACGAGCCGCTCGCCAATCTCGACCGGCATCTGAAGCAGGAGATGGAACAGACTTTTCGCGAATTCCATCAGCGCTCGCGCGCGACGATGATCTACGTTACCCACGACCAGAGCGAGGCGATGGCGCTGGCGACCGACATCGCCGTCATGTCCGAGGGCCGGCTGCTGCAGGTGGCGCCGCCGGCCGAAATCTATGCGCGGCCGGAAGGGCGCATCGTCGGCGGGCTGATCGGACGCGGCGCGATCCTGACACTGCCTGTCATGGGCTGCGAACGCCAGTTGGAGTGGGACGAGCTGCAGGATGCGCTCCAGGCCGCCAATACCGACGGCGCCGATATTCTGGTGCGGCCGGAGGATGTGATCATCGGCGGCGAGGGGGCTCCGGCGACCGTCGAGTCCGTGCTGTTCGAGGGCGAGCGTTACGCCGTCAAACTGACGCTCGGCAACGGCCAGACGCTGCGCGCCTACAGCCGCGTCGTCGTCGCGGCCGGCGAAGCCATGCGCGTCGTCATCCGCGCCGGCTGGCGGCTTTGATGGAATTGGCGCGAGCTCGTTATCGTAGAGATAGCAGCATTGAAGCCTTACGACTCGTCAAGTAAGAGCGTGCCTTTGTCAGTCCAGCGATCACCTAGAGAAGTTGACTCAACGAGCCCGTAAGCAGCTAGAACTTCGATCGCCAGTTCGCCGGCATGCATCGCCTTATGGTTCAGATAGCCGTTGTGATCGCTTATGTATTGTTCGCACATCCACGCCAGCGCGCCGAGGATTTCTTTCTCTTTGGGTGTCATGATTTTTGCGGCTCCGAATACGCAGAATACTTAAATAATATCAGACGTTATATGACCTCGTAGATTTCCGCCACACCCCTTTGGAGCCGGCGCCTGATAGTACAGCACGGCGGTTGTCCGCATATTTCTTGGCCTGCCACCTTTTCCTGCGGCGATTGCCGGATATGGTACTGCGCGCAACCGGACCTTTCTCATGTCGCTCCGCCTCGCCACCTTCAACGTCGAAAACCTGCTGACCCGTTTCGATTTCACGGGTTTTCGCAACCAGCTGCGCCAGGATCGCGTCATCAAGCTTTTCGAGGTGAACAGCGAGGGCGTCTACCAGCAGCTCGAGCAAGCGCGCGTGATCGCCGCCACCGATGATACGAGGCAGATGACGGCGCTGGCGATCGCGGATACCGACGCCGATATTCTCTGCCTGCAGGAAATCGACAATATGGCCGCCCTTCAGGCGTTCGAATACGGTTATCTCTTCCGCATGGTCGGAAACGGGTATCGGCAGAAATTCCTGGTCGAGGGCAATGACAGCCGCGGCATCGATGTCGCCGTGCTGATGCGCGAGGAAACGCGCGATGGCCAGAAGATCGAGCTTAGAGATATCAGAAGCCATGCGATGACGACCTATCGCGATTTCGATCTCTTCGACGAGGAACTGGCGCTTACCAATCGTATCGACGACAAGATATTCAAGCGCGACTGCCTGGAACTCGACCTCCTGATCGGCGGCAGGCCTTTCTCGCTCTATGTCGTGCATTTCAAGTCGATGGGCAGTGCGCGCGACGGCCTGGACGGGCGGCGATCGACACTGCCGCTCCGTCGCGCCGAGGCGCGCGCCGTGCGCCGCGTCATCGAGGACCGCTTCGGCGCCGGCCACACAGCCTCGAAGAGCTTTGCCATCTGCGGCGACATGAATGACTATCAGGAGCGCGTCGACGTGATTGGGCGGCGTGGCGCCGGCTATCGTTTCGAGCATCAGGTGGAGACCGAAAGCGCGCTCGACGTCTTCAGCCATGACAGCTTTGCTGAAAATGTCGTCCGCCGTCGTCAGCCCCTCGACCGCTGGACGCTTTATCATGCGCGCGGGCCGCAGGAGCAGCACCTCTGCCAGCTCGATTATATCTGGCTTTCGCCCGCACTTGCCGCCCTTAATGCCGGACGCCTGCCCGAGATCATCCGCAGCGGCCAACCCTACCGCACCATCTTCCCGCCGGGGCAGGAGGTGGAGCGTTATCCTCGTACCGGCTGGGACCGGCCGAAGGCCTCCGACCATTGCCCCGTCGTCATCACACTGGATCTCCCATGAAAACGAATTTGAAGATAAATTTTCCGAACACTGATTTTTCCGATGATTTCGCCGGCTGGCCGCCGGAAGCTACGGTCTTCCCCATCGCCGGCGTCGATCTCCGCGTCCTGCCCGGCACTCATCCTTTCGTCGCCGCCGAGGAATCGGCGATCCGCGAGAATTGGCTGAGGGAGATCGCCGCCAACCCGGCACTCTTCGACGGGCGCCTGATCTTCCAGCAGCGGCTGTCGCTCGGCGAGGAGGGAATTTCGGGTGAGGGCTACGTCACGCCTTTTTCCGCCTTCATGTACTGGCGCCGCCAGCCGCAGCGCCAAGGCGGGCTGCACATCTTCGCCTATCCCGTGCTCGAAAGCTCCGACGGCGCGCTGGTTGCGATCCGCATGGGTGCGCACACCGCCAATCCCGGCCAGGTCTATTTCGCCGCCGGCTCGTTGGAACCCGAGGATATCTTCGACGGGCGCTGCGACATTGAGGCCAACATGCGCCGCGAGGTGCTCGAGGAAACCGGCCTTAATCTTTCCGATTCGGTGGCGGGGCAGGGGCTCTTTGCCAGCCACGCCAGGCGTACGGTGACGTTGCTGAGGCTCTTCCGTTTCGACCTGACGGCCGACGAGATGGTCGAGCGGATCGAGGCCCACATGCTGGTTGCCGAAGACAAGGAGATCGCGGGTGCGGTGGCGATCCGTTCGGCTGATCGGAACGCTTATCCGTATAACATCGCGATGCTGCCGGTGATTGACTGGTATTTCGGGAAGAGGGGCGCATAGCGCGCGGCAATCAGAGGCCGACCTCGTCCTTCGAGACCCCTTGGGGGGTACCACGCTCGCCAAGCGCTTCCGAGAAAGATCGATTTTCATTAACGATCCCGCGCAAATTGCCGAGTGCAGACGTCTCCGGCCGGCGACGGGTTGTTCTTACCCGAGTTAGCGCCTTGCACTCGGTCGCACGGTCGGGCAGGTTGACGGCCCGACGATCGATTCAAGGAGGCCGATGTGGCGCGAAGCTACAGCGTCTATGACGTGTTCACCGATCGAAAGCTTGCGGGCAACCCACTCGCAGTGGTTTTCGACGGCGACGATCTCAGCGACGAGGCGATGCAGGCGATCACCCGAGAGATCAATCTCTCCGAAACGGTTTTCGTGCAGCCTTCGACCAATCCCGCCTACGCGGCGAAGCTCAGAATCTTCACGCCGGGCCGCGAGCTGCCCTTTGCCGGCCATCCCACGGTCGGCACTGCGGTGGCGCTGGCCGAGCGGGCTCATGGCGCAGCGGCCCTCGATCTCGTCATGGTGCTCGAGGAAAACGTCGGGCCGGTCCGTTGCGCCGTGCGGCTGAGGCAGGGTGAGGCGAGCTTTGCCGAATTTGACCTGCCGCGCAAATCGCAGCAAGCCGTCATGCCGCTCGACAAGCTCGGCATCGCCGATGCGCTGTCGCTGAAGGTCACCGAAATCGGCTTTGAAAATCACGTCCCCTCGGTCTGGAGCGCCGGCGTTCCGTTTCTGCTCATTCCGGTGCACGATGTCGGCACGGCTCAGCGGGTGGAATTCGATCCGCAGCTTTGGGAAAAGATCGTGCCCTTCGCCGATGGCGCGCTTGCCTCGGCCTATGTCTATTGCCGCGGCGGCGTCAACCACGTTGCGAAGTTCCATGCGCGCATGTTCGCCAGCGGCATGGGCATCGTCGAAGATCCGGCCACCGGCGCGGCGGCGGCGGCGCTCTCCGGAGCAATCCGCCATTTTGACCGGCTTACGGACGGGCACCACCCGATCATGATTGAGCAGGGCGTCGAGATGGGTCGTCCGTCCTTCATCCACCTGCATATCGATGTCGAAGGCGGGACGATTTCCAACGCGCGGATCGGCGGCCAGGCGGTGCGGCTGGCGAGCGGCACACTTGAGCTTTGAGTTTGCGAGAGCGCCGCGCTCCGTCAGCCGGGACGCTCTATCACCTTGAATTGGCGCATCATCCCTCTCGAAGATCGATTCCGAGTTCTAGGAGTGTGTGCCGCATTTCGGCGCTGCGGAAAAATCTTTGAGATTAACCAAAGAATTTTCGCTGATGCGCTGGACAAGCCTGCCGATCCTGTTTATACGCCCCGTCACACCGCGCAGCCAAGCGCGAACGGGTGATTAGCTCAGTTGGTAGAGCAGCTGACTCTTAATCAGCGGGTCGTAGGTTCGAGCCCTACATCACCCACCAAATCTCTTGATAAGATTGATTGAATAGCGTCAGCGCATGGTCTTGTTTCTAGGCCGACCGCATGTTTCGGCATGACTGGCCGTGTCGACCTGCGCACCCTATCTCTCCCCTATTAACGGGAGGGGTCATGAGAACCGTCATATTCATCGTGGCTTTATCCTTGCCGCTGCCGGCCTTTGCAGCGAGCGTAGTGGAGGTCAAAGCGGGGGACCACAGCTGCAGCGAGCTTGCGCAGATCATCCGGCAGAACAAGAAGGTCTTTGTCCGTGTCGGCCTCGGCGGCCGCAGCTTCCGCTACCCGCCGGCGCAGTGCGACATGGGCGACAAGCGCAGCACGACAAGCGTTGGCGATGCCGAAGGGAGGACTTGCGTTCTGGACTATGCCTGCGTGTTCGACCCGGCGTCGCCCTATAATTTCCCCTGAAGAATTCGTTCTCAGTTGCGTGGGATATCATCCAAAACCGCTCACGTTTTTTGTCGTTCATCACGCTCTCGCCCCCAGGAGTTCCCATGAAAAGCCTCTTTTTGGCCTTCGCCCTGTTGTTTCCGTCCGCAGCCCTTGCCGCCGAGGCGGTAGAGGTCAATGCCAGGGATCACAGCTGCAAGGAGCTTGCGCAAATCATCCGTAAGGACAAAGCCGTTTTCGTGCGCATGGGCATCGGCGGTCGCAGCTTCCGTTATCCGCCGGCCCGATGCAATCTGGGTGACAAGTACGACACTGCAACGGTGACGGATAGAGACGGGAAGATGTGCGTTCTCGACTACGAGTGCGTGTACGATCCGCAATCCTTCTACAACAGGATTCCCAACTAACATCGGGCTGCAGGGGCGCTTCACGCGGCGAGCGTGAAATCGCCCGGTCTTCCCCGACAGGCCAAGAAAAAAGGCCGGGCGAAACTCGCACCGACCTTCCTCGATCTGTCTCAATGACGGCTGCCAGTACATCCGTGGTCAGCCGTCAGAGACAAATTTAATAATCTCTAAATAAGTGCCGATTGCGGTTATTCAAGGGCCGGCCGTAGATAAAAAGCCGTGCCGGCGCGTCACCAGTTTCCCGGGATCATTGCATAGATCCTCCTTGGCGTGTCCTGCCGGATACGCCAAGGAGGCATCTAGCGCGGCTCCTTACGACCGGGCAGCGATTACTGCTGGGCAGGAGCGGCCGGCGGGGTGGCCGGTGCAGGTGCCGGAGCAGGCGTTGCGCTGTTATCGGTCGGAGCGATCGGCTTAGCCGGGGCCGGCTCGGACTGGGTCGTGGAGGCTGTCGTATCCGGCGAAGTGCCGGGAGATGTGCTGCTCCACTGCGAATAGGCGAATGCAGCAACAGCGATCACGGCCAATGCAGCAACCCAAACAACCCACGTATTGCTGCTGCGCGCCGGCGGCGTCGTGCGCAGGTCCAGGTTCGGGTTCAGCGGGCGGTTCGGATCGTTGGCATTATTGGGGTCGTACGTCATGGTACTTTCTCCTCTTTCGGTGTGTGAGAAATGGACGAGCGGGACTTTTGTTCCATTCTGGGGGCGAAGCGTTTGTATTGCCGGGGTTTTTGGGGTTGGAGCGGCTTCTCGAGCGGCAGCGAAAGGCAATTGCGGGGGATGACACCTGAGGAGATCGCTGGCTGTCATATGTACGGCACAGCCGCCGTATAGACGGACCTAACCGCAGCGGAAGCGTCGTCCTTGACAGGACGGGGTGTCTTTGCCAATGCTTTGGTTCTGGGGTTGCGATCACCCCACGAGGCGACATGCTGAAGAATCGCGTCCGGTACAACCGATCAACGGAGGGACGCGTGATGCCGTCATTTCTCGAAATATCTCCCGACAAGCTCAGCCGCCTCATCGGAACACCCGGTGCGCCCTGCATCATCGACGTCCGCACGGACGAGGATTTCGCGCTCGATCCGCGCCTGGTGCCGGGCTCGATCCGGCGCGACCACGCCGAGGTTGCGTCGTGGGCTGATGGCATCGATGCCGATGCCGTCGTCGTGGTCTGCCACAGGGGAGCCAAACTCAGCCATGGCGTCGCCGCCTATCTCAGGCATGCGGGGATTGAGGCGGAAAGCCTCGAAGGCGGTTTCGAAGCCTGGGCCGCGGCCGGACCAGCGGTACCCGAGGCGAAGCTGCCGCGCCGCGACGGGCTGGGGCGCACCGTGTGGGTGACCAGGGCGCGGCCGAAAATCGACCGCATCGCCTGTCCTTGGCTGATCCGGCGCTTCGTCGATCCGAGCGCTGTCTTCCTGTTCGTGCCGGCCCCTGAGGTTGTCGCCGTCGGCGAGCGCTTCGGAGCTGCGCCCTTCGATATCGAGGACGTGTTCTGGAGCCATCGCGGCGAGCTCTGCACCTTCGACGTGATGGTCGAGGAATTCGGGTTGGCGTCCGAACCGCTCTTGCGCCTGGCGCGGATCGTCAGGGCGGCGGATACGGCCAGGCTCGATCTGGCACCCGAGGCGTCCGGTCTGCTTGCCGCCTCGCTCGGCCTCTCCAGAATGTATTCCGACGATCTGGAGCAACTCGAGGCCGGAATGCTTCTCTACGATGCCTTCTTCCGCTGGTGCCGTGATGCGACCGACGAGACCCACAACTGGCCCGCGCCGAAAAAGAGGGCATGAGATGGTCGATGTGACGGAGAACGCGCCCGCCGGACAGGCGGGCAAGAAGGATGCGGGCGAGGGGCATCACCACGGCGTTTCGTTCGGGGAGGCCTTCCGGGTGTGGCTGCGCGTCGCCGCCTTGAGCTTCGGCGGCCCGGCCGGCCAGATCGCCGTCATGCACCGGATCATCGTCGACGAAAAGCGATGGATCGGCGAGCACCGCTTCCTGCATGCCCTGAATTATTGCATGCTGCTTCCTGGGCCGGAGGCCCAGCAGCTCGCCGTCTATATCGGCTGGCTGATGCACCGCACATTGGGGGGGCTCGTCGCCGGCGCGCTCTTCGTGCTGCCGGGCTTCCTGTCGATCCTTGGCCTCAGCTATATCTACGCGGCTTACGGCAGCATCGGCATCGTCGCCGGCCTGTTCTTCGGCCTGAAGGCGGCCGTCCTTGCCGTCGTCGTGCAGGCAGTCATCCGCATCGGCAGCCGCGCGCTGAGAAACCGCGTCATGCTTGCCATCGCGGCCGTGGCCTTCGTCGCCATCTTCTTCTTCCACGTGCCGTTCCCGCTGATCGTGCTGGCCGCCGGCATCGGGGGTTTCCTCGGCGGCCAGTTCGGGCTTGCTGCTTTTAGTCCGGGCGGCGGCCACAAGGCCGCAAGCGACGCGGTGCTGTCGGATGCCGAATCGGCGCTGGGCGAGGGTATTCCCGCGCATGCGCGCGCCAACCTCGCCTGGTCGCTGCGCATATCGGCTATACTGCTCGCCCTCTGGCTGGTGCCGGTCGCCGCCCTTTACGCGTTCTTCGGACAAGGTGACGTCTTCAGCCAGATCGGCCTGTTCTTCAGCAAGATGGCGGTCGTCACCTTCGGCGGCGCCTATGCCGCGCTCGCCTATGTCGCGCAGCAGGCCGTGCAGCATTTCGGCTGGCTGAAACCCGGCGAGATGCTGGACGGTCTCGGAATGGCCGAGACCACGCCGGGGCCGCTGATCATGGTGCTCCAGTTCGTCGGCTTCATAGCCGCCTTTCGCAATCCCGGCTCGCTCGATCCGATGCTTGCCGCCACCCTTGCCGCGATCCTGACGACATGGGTGACCTTCGTGCCCTGTTTCCTCTGGATATTCCTCGGCGCGCCCTTCATCGAAAAGCTGCGCGGCAATGTGGCGCTTGCCGGGGCAATGTCGGCGATCACGGCGGCGGTGGTGGGCGTCATCCTGAACCTCGCCATCTGGTTCGGCCTGCATACGCTGTTTGCCGAAGTCACGCAGGTCAGTTTCGGCAACCTGCGGCTCGATATTCCAGAGCTGCAATCTGCCGTACCGGCGGCAATCGCGCTTTCCGCCGCCGCCGCCATCGCGCTCTTCCGCTTCAAGACCTCGGTTATCACGACGCTCTTCGGCTGTGCGATCGCCGGCATGCTCTGGACACTGGCTATGAATTGATCAGGCCTCTGCTCCCTCGACGGGAATGCGGGTCGCGAGCATCTTGTCGATGCGCATGCCGTCCATGTCGAGCACCTCGAAGCGCCAGTCTTCGAAGAGGAAGGTTTCCCCGGCTTCCGGGATATGTTGAAGCTGATGCAGCGCGAAGCCCGCCAGCGTATGGAAATCGGCGTCGGGGCGATCCTTGAGGCCGAGCCGTTCGAAGGCATCGAAGGCCGGCATCATTGCGTCGATCAGCAGCGAACCGTCTTCCCGCACGACGATGTCGGGCTCCTCGTCGGCGCCCGGCAGATCGCCGGCGATGGCCTCGAGCAGGTCGGTCTGGGTGACGATACCCTCGAGACTGCCATATTCGTCGACGACGATGGCGAGGCGTACGGGCGATGCCTTGAAGCTGTCGATGACGCGTACGACCTTGGTACCCTCATGCAGCACCAGTGGCTGCTTGATCACCTCCAGCGGCCTGACCTTGCCGCCGTCGAGGACCTGATCGAGAAGATCCTTCTTCAATACCATGCCGATCGGTTCGTCGATCGAGCCGCGGGCGACCAGCAACTGCTCATGGCTGCACTCTCGGATCGTCTTCAGAATCTCCGCCTCGCTGTCGTCGGCATCGAACCATTCGATGTCGAGACGCGGTGTCATGATGTCGGAGATCGGCCGGTCGCCGATGTTGAATACCCGCTCGACGAGTTGCTGCTGCACCTGGTTCAGAAGACCCGCCTCCTGGCTCTCGGCGACCAACAGCTTCAACTCCTGCGGTGAGTGGAACGAGGATTCTCCGGTTCCGGCGCGAAGGCCGACGGCTCGCAGCACAAGGTTGCCCATGCCGTTCAAGGTGAAGATCGCCGGCTTGAACAATAGCAGGAAGAGGCCGAGGGGCCGCACGACCGCAAGCGAGGTGGCCTCGCTGCGCTGCAGCGCCAGACTTTTGGGCGCGAGCTCGCCGAGCACGATATGCAGCGCCGTGATGATGACGAAAGCGATGACGATGGCGACGGTATGGGCGCCGGTCGTTACCCATGGCTCAGGCAGCCAGGAGAGCAGCGGTTCGATCAGGTGGGCGAGTGCCGGCTCGCCGACCCAGCCCAGAGCCAGCGACGAGATGGTGATGCCGAGCTGGGTGGCGGCGAGATTGGCGTCGAGATTGTCGATGGCGCGCTGGAGAGCGGAGGCATTCATGCGACCGGCCGCGACGAGTTCGGCAACACGGCTGCGCCTCATCGAAACCAGTGCGAATTCGGCGGCGACGAAGAAGCCATTGGCAGCGACGAGAAAGAACACGGCTAGTATCCCGACAAAGTCGAAGAGCCCGCCCGCGGATTCGGACATATTTTGCTTACCCCTGAATTGATGCGAGTCCGAAACTACACGCTCGCACAGAGCTGGCAAGGCGCGGCCGCCATTCTTGCGATGCCGCGGCGCTTATCGCTTCGGCGCTTCGAAGAGCTCGACAGGGTTTCCGGCCGGGTCTTCCAGCAGGATCTGCTTGCCGCCGATGCCCTGGACTATGTCGTTGCGAAAATGCGCGCCCGCCTGGCGCAGCTTGGTGACTTCGGCTTGGAGGTCGGCGACTTCGATCTGGATGCGGTTCCATCCGCCGGGCTCCGGTTTTCGTCCGTCGGGCATTGCCTGGGAGGCGCCGCCCGGTCCGGTCGTGCCGCTGACGAGCAGACGAAAACCGTCCCTCGTCAGAATGGCGAAGCCTGGGGCCGGGTGAAGCGCGACCGAGAAGCCGAGATGCCGAGTGTAGAATTCCAACGCGGCGTCGACGTCGTCAACGATATAACGCATGCTGATGCCAGGCATGATTTCCTCCATCATCTCTTAAGTCGAGCGATCCCATGCGGCGGGTCCAACGGCGCCCGCGCTCGAGCGAAGGCGCGGAGCAACGCTCCGTCATTTGAATCTGCGCCCAATTCCGCAGAAAATCGAATCCCATCTTCGGAGCTAATGCGTGGATTGCGTCGTGTTGGGAAAAGGGCTGTTCGCTGGAATGCATAAGATTGAACTAAGATATGAGGCCAACCATGCATGCATCTGATCCTGCGCCCGACATGAGGAACCCCACATGAAAAAGCTCTTCTTTCCGCTTCCTTCCTTCTCTCGCCGATCATCGCCTCCCAAGCCAGCGCGGATGATTTTCGCCGCCCGCCTGTCGTCGTCCAGAAGAAGGTGATTGTCAAAAAGACCGTCGTGCGACCGCATTGGAAGAAGGGATATCGCGTCAATGCCCGCGAACGTCGCCAGTTTCGCGACGTCAACGACTATCGCCGCTACCACTTGGCGCCTCCGCCCCGCGGCTATCGCTGGGTGGCACCGACAACGATTTCCTGCTGATCGGCGTTACCAGCGGGGTGATCTCCAGCATTATCGTCGGACGCTGATTGGGAATGGATGAGGGCGGCGGAGGCCGTCCTTTCCGGTTTTGGGGAGAGAGGAGAGGACGTGCCGTGTGGCCCCCTCTGGCCTGCCGGCCATCTCCCCCACAGGTGGGAGATCGGCTGGGCGCGACGGCTTCCCCAAGCAACTCAAGTGGTGATTGTCGATGCCGTTGGAGAGGGAGCGATGGTCAAGCCTCGTGCCGATCTCCCCCCTTGGGGGAGATGGCCGGCAGGCCAGAGGGGGTGCCAAGCACGCCGAGGCTGCCGGAAGGAAAGGCATGGTGTTTAGCGGTGATACGCCTTTCCAATCCTCCAGCATCTCCTCATCACCCCCGCCTGCATGGCACCACCCGCTCCGCGATAATGCCGAGCAATCCCCTTGCTTTACGCCCCGGCTCATCGGCAGCCTCATGCGTCAACGGATGCAGCCCCTCGATCGGCGGCAATGGATCGCATTCCTCGCAGACGCAGCGATAGGGTTTGATCGCTGTCGCCTTCATGCCGCCTGCCGGCTCCAGCTGGCGAAGGGGTCGGGCAGGTTGCGCCAGAGTTCAGGTGTGAAGGCATCGCTTTTCACCAGACAGGCGTCGAGTTCGCTCCTGATCCACGCCTCGTCCATCGGGTCAGTGCCGATGAAGACGATTTCCTGGCGGCGGTCGCCCCAGACGGGGTCGAGATAGGGGCCGATGGCGCTGATGAAGCCGGGTTCCTCGGGCCATTGTTCGCGCGGCACAGAAGCCCACCACAGGCCCATCTTGGAGGTGCGGACGATCGCGCCCGCCTGGCTGACCTCGCCGACATGGTGCGGCCGCGTCGCCAGCCAGAAGAAGCCCTTGGCGCGTACCACGCCCGGCCATGTCCTGTCGAGAAAGGCCTGCAATTTTGCCGGATGGAAGGGCCGCTTCTCGCGATAAACGAAGGAGCGAATGCCGTATTCCTCGGTCTCCGGCACGTGATCCCTGAAGCCGTGCAGTTCCTTGTACCAAAGCGGATGGGTCTCGGCCCTCCCGATGTCGAAACGGCCGGTGCCGAGCACCTCCATCAGCGCAACCTTGCCGAAATCCGCCTCGATCAGTTTGATATCCGGATTGAGGCCGACGACGATCTTGCGCGCGGCGTCGCGCTGTTCCTCGCTTGCCGTGCCGATCTTGTTCAGCACCACCACATCGGCAAATTCGATCTGCTCGACCAGCAGGTCGACGATCGTCCTGTTGTCCCCGTCGCCTGCGGTTTCGCCGCGGTCGGCGAGAAAATCGGCCGAGGCGTAATCGGCGAGCAGATTGGCGGCATCGACGACGGTCACCATCGTGTCCAACCTTGCAACGTCGGACAGGCTTTCGCCATTCTCGTCGCGAAATTCGAAGGTGGTGGCGACGGGCAGGGGCTCGGCGATGCCTGTGGATTCGATCAGCAGGTAATCAAAGCGGCCCTGATCGGCGAGAGCGCGCACCTCCTTCAACAGGTCGTCACGCAGCGTGCAGCAGATGCAGCCATTGGTCATCTCGACCAGCTGTTCCTCGGTGCGCGAGAGATTGGCGCCACCATCGCGCACGAGTCTGGCGTCAATGTTCACCTCGCTCATATCGTTGACAATCACGGCGACGCGCAGGCCCTCACGATTGGTGAGCACATGGTTGAGCAGCGTGGTCTTGCCGGCTCCGAGAAAGCCGGAGAGCACCGTGACCGGAAGTCTGTTGTCCATGGGAACCTCATTTACGTTATTAATGTTGTATCATTACATCGATGGCGACGAAAAAAGGCGGAACGGGGTCATCCGCCTCTTTCCGCCTCAGCATTCTCCAGAGCGTCGCATAAGAGTCATGCGCTGGAGAGGCAAGCCTTCATGCTGTCGGCGATGCCGCGCATGAGGGTGAAGTAGAGATCGGGGCCGGCCTTGAGGGTCGCGGCTTCGGGGTCGAGTATGCCCGACTTGGCGCTCGTGCCTTCGATGACGACCTTGACGAGGCGCGGCTCGAACTGCGGCTCGGCAAAAACGCAGGTTGCGCCGAGTTCGCCGACCTTACGGTGGATTTCCGATACGCGCTCGGCGCCGGGAATGGTTTCCGGGCTGACTGTGATCGAGCCGGCGACGCGGATGCCGTAGCGGTGCTCGAAATATTGGTAGGCGTCGTGGAAGACGACGAAGGGCTTATCCTTGACGGGGGCGACGGTGGCGGCGATCTCCTTGTCTAGCGCCGTCAGCTTGTCATCAAGCGCCTTGGCATTGGCCTGATAGGTCAGCGCATTGGCGGGATCGGCGGCGACCAGCGTCGTGGTGATGACAGTGGCCATCGCCTTCGCATTCATCGGATCGAGCCAGAGATGCGTATCGAAGGCGCCGTGTCCGTGCTCATGCTCTTCATGATCATCGTGATGCGCGTGGCCATCGTCACGTCCGGGCTCAGCCGCATGATCGTGACCATGATCATCTCCGGAGGCATTTTCATGGTCCCCGTCGTCATGCGGCTCGAAGGCGCCGCCTTCGCGGAAGGGCAGCTTGGTCAGGCCTGGCGCATTGTCGAGTTCGACGACGCTGGCGTTCGAGCCCAAAGCTTCGAGCGGCTTTTCGAGAAAAGCCTCCAGGTTCGGGCCGACCCAGAAGATGACCTTGGTCTCCTGTAGCGAGCGCGCGTTCGAAGGCTTCATGCTGTAGGTGTGCGGGGAGGAGGCGCCATCGACGATCAGCGCCGGCTCACCCACGCCCTCCATGATCGCCGCAACCAGCGAATGGATCGGCTTGATCGAGGTGACGACGACGGGCGCATCGGCGGCCCGCATCGTGCCGGCAACGAGCAGGGCGGGGATCGCAAGGGCCGGGATGGTGAGGGCAGCCGGTATTCTGAGGGCCAGGCTGTCCAGGGCAGGCCCCAAGGCGCGTTTCATCGTATGCTCCGCTTGAATTGCAAATGTTATGTTATTACATCAATTGCGTTATGCTATAACGTGTGCAATAGCAGGATGCAACAGCGCTGTCGGAAAATTTGATGCTCTCTCCCGCAAATACCAAGGGCGAACGGCTGGTTTCGCTTGAAAATGTCGGCGTTCTGCGCGGCGGCCGCTGGCTGGTGCGCGGCGTCGAATTTTCCGTTTCGCGCGGCGAGATCGTCACGCTGATCGGCCCGAACGGCTCGGGCAAGTCGACGAGCGCCAAGGCCGCGATCGGTGTTCTGAAGCCGGATGAGGGCAGGGTGGAGCGGCGCCCGGGCCTCAAGGTGGGCTATGTTCCGCAGAAGCTTTCGATCGACTGGACGCTGCCGCTGACGGTGCGCCGGCTGATGACGCTGACGGGGCCGCTGCCGGAGCGCGACATCCAGGCAGCGCTCGAAGCCGCCGGCGTCGCCCATATGATAGGCGCCGAGGTTCAGCATCTCTCCGGCGGCGAGTTCCAGCGGGCGCTGATGGCCCGGGCGATTGCCCGCAAGCCCGACCTGCTGGTGCTCGACGAGCCGGTGCAGGGGGTGGATTTCTCCGGTGAGATAGCGCTTTACGACCTAATCAAGTCGATCCGCAACGCCAGCGGCTGCGGCATCCTGCTGATTTCCCACGATCTCCACGTGGTGATGGCCGAGACCGATACGGTGATCTGCCTCAACGGCCATGTCTGCTGCCGCGGAACGCCCGAGACCGTCAGCCGCAGCCCGGAATATGTGCGCCTGTTCGGCAGCCGGGCAGCCCAGACGCTTGCGGTCTACAGCCATCACCACGATCATACCCACCTGCCGGACGGCCGAGTGCGTCATGCCGACGGCACTGTGACGGATCATTGCTATCCCGAGGATGGGCATCATGCTCATGCGCGCCATGAACACGCGCATGACCACGGGCATGAGCACGCACATGGCTCCCATGAGCACGGGCATGACCACGCTCACGACGATCGTCACGGGCACGATCATGCGCATGAACACGCCCATTCCCGCAGCGGGGAGGGCCGCCATGCTTGACGATTTCTTCGTGCGCGCCATCCTTGCCGGCGTCGGGCTGGCGCTGACGACGGGGCCGCTCGGCTGCTTCATCATCTGGCGGCGCATGGCCTATTTCGGCGATACGATCGCCCATTCGGCGCTTCTCGGCGTCGCGCTGTCGCTGTTGTTCGAACTCAACCTGACGCTGGCCGTCTTCGCCGTCGCCGCGCTCGTATCGGTGTTGCTGCTCTTCCTGCAGAAGCGCCAGGCGCTCTCGGCCGATGCGCTGCTCGGCATCCTCTCTCATGCCACGCTGGCGATCGGCCTCGTCATGGTCGCCTTCATGAGCTGGGTCCGGATTGATCTCATCGCCTTCCTGTTCGGCGATATCCTTGCCGTGTCCACATCGGACATCGCGCTGATCTGGGGTGGCGGGCTCTTCGTGCTGGCGGCGATCGCCTGGCTCTGGCGGCCGCTGCTCGCGGCCACCGTCAATGCCGAGCTTGCCGAGGCCGAGGGGCTGCGGCCCGAGCGGGCGCGGCTCTTCTTCATGCTGCTGATGGCCGTCGTCATCGCAATAGCCATGAAAATCGTCGGCATCATGCTGATCACCTCACTGCTGATCATTCCGGCGGCTGCAGCGCGCCGCTTCTCGGTCACGCCGGAGGTCATGGCAGTGCTCGCCGCGCTGATCGGGGCGGCCGCCGTCGTCGGCGGGCTGTTCGGCTCACTGACCTACGACACGCCGTCCGGCCCCTCGATCGTGGTCGCGGCGCTGATCCTCTTCATTCTCAGCCTGCTTCCCGTCAGGCGCCGCGCGCTCGCGCAAGGACAAGGCTCATGACAACACCGCAGCTCACCAAGAACCAGTCGCTGGTTTTCGAGGTGCTTGAGAAGGCCGAGGGGCCGCTCAGCGCCTATACTATTCTCGACAAGCTGCGCGACCACGGTTTTCGTGCGCCGCTGCAGGTCTACCGGGCGCTGGAGAAGCTGCTCGAATACGGCGTCGTGCACCGACTCGAAAGCATCAATTCCTTCGTCGCCTGCGCCCATCCCGGCGACAACTGCCACAGCCACGGCATCGTCGCCTTCGCCATCTGCGAAAGCTGCGGCCAGGTGATGGAATTCCATGACCACGAGGTCGACCACCGGCTGATGGGCTGGGTGCGCGGGCAGAAGTTCAAGCCCGAGAAGACCACGATCGAGATCCGCGGATTGTGCGAGGCGTGCGCTGCGTGAGGCGGGGAGCTCCGTCCCGCTACAAAGGACACGGCATTCAATAACATAGGGCCGCAAACCGGCCCTCCGTTTATTAACAACCTTTTTCCGTCCGGGTCATTCTCGCGCTGGCTTGGAGGATCTGCTTCGTGTCGACCCTACGGAGATGCTCGCGACAATCGCGAGCATCAGGAAAGGGGGGGCGCCCGCTCTGCCCGCCAGCTGAGTGGCGGGGCCAAGCCGCCTTAACCGTTCCGATCAGTTTTTGCCGGAATCACCCTTGCCGGCACCGTCATTGCCGCCCTTTCCGGCCCCATCGCTGCCTGCGTTGCCCGCGCCGTTGTTGCCGCCCTTGCCGGCATCGCCATTGCCGCTGCTGCCCGCACCGTCGTTGCCGCCCTTGCCGGCATCGTCATTGCCGCTGCTGCCCGCGCCGTCGTTACCGCCCTTGCCGGCATCGCCATTGCCGCTGCTGCCCGCACCGTCGTTGCCGCCCTTGCCGGCATCGTCATTGCCGCTGCTGCCCGCGCCGTCGTTACCGCCCTTGCCGGCATCGCCATTGCCGCCGCTGCCCGCGCCGTCATTGCCGCCCTTGCCGGCACCGCCGTTACCGCCGCTGCCTGCACCGTCATTGCCGCCCTTGCCGGCATCACCGTTGCCTCCGCTGCCCGCGCCGTCGTTGCCGCCTTTGTCGGAACCGCCGTTGCCGCCCTTGCCATGGCCGTGATCTTCCCCGTCCTTGCTGCCGCTGTGATGGTCTTTTCCACCCTTACCGGGTTCATCCTTGGCGTGGTCGTGATCCTTTCCGCCTTTGTCGCGGCCGTGATGATCGTGGTCCTTGCCGCCCTTGTCGCCCTTGTCGCCCTTGTCGCCCTTGCCGCCCTTGTCGCCCTTGTCGCCCTTGTCGCCCTTGTCGCCCTTGCCGCCCTTGCCACCCTTGTCGCCCTTGCCGCCCTTGTCGCCCTTATCGCCCTTATCGCCCTTGTCGCCCTTGCCGCCCTTGCCACCCTTGTCGCCCTTGCCGCCCTTGTCGCCCTTATCGCCCTTATCGCCCTTGTCGCCCTGGTCACCGCTGCCGCCCTGGTCGCCACTGCCGCCCTGGTCGCCACTGCCGCCCTGGTCGCCACTGCCGCCCTGGTCGCCGCTGCCGCCCTGGTCGCCACTGCCGCCCTGGTCGCCGCTGCCGCCCTGGTCGCCGCTGCCGCCCTGGTCGCCACTGCCGCCCTGATCACCGCTACCGCCTTGGTCGCCGCTGCCGCCACTTTGGCCGACGTCTTTGCTGTCACCGTCATCGCCACCGTTGCCATTGCTGACGTGCGAGTTGGTGTTGGATGTCTTCTTGCCACCGACGTCACGGCTGCTGCGATCCTTATCGTTCGGACCGAACTTGCTGTCGGTCTGTATTGCCCGCGTGGGCATGCACAGCCTGTATTCGAGGGTGCCGCGGACTGCGGCTTTGCAATTAACGACTGTGGGGGCTGCCGTTGCCAAGCTGCTGCTTGCCAGAAGGGACGCCACAGCGAGGCTGAATTTTGCTGCTCTGCTGATCATTTCACTCGTCTCCCAAGGTTAAAAAACCGTTAATGGGCAGAAGATTTATACTAACAAGGGATTAACATGAAGAATAAACAATGGTTAACTTGTTCCGATCACCAAATACAGTTAAATTTCCAAGTATAAAATTTTAATAAATTTTTATACCCGCTGTGTTATTCTCCCGTTGCGAACAGAGCGAATCGGCCATGAAGCGTCTCCTTTCTCTTGCTGTATTTTTGGTGGTTATGCCGAATTTTCAGGCAGTTGCAGGATCGTCGCTGCCCGTGACGCGAAGCATTGGCGCACCGGTGGGATTCGCTGCTGCCTGCGCCAAGTACAAGTGGCTGTGCGGCAGGACGGTGGCGCAGGAGCTGAGCGATCAGGCGGGAATAGCGCTTCTTCAAAAGGTCAATCGTACCGTAAACGGCCGTATCGTTTCGGCGGAAGATCGCGCGTCATCCGGAAATGGGGATGTCTGGTCACTGCCAGTTGCCGGCCGTGGCGACTGCGAGGACTATGCGCTGCAGAAGATGAAAGACTTGATCGAGGCGGGTTTTCCATCGAACAGGCTGGCACTTTCCGTGGTGATCGGACCGCATGATCAGAACCACGTCGTTCTGATTGCCCGCACGGCTAGCGGCGATTATGTGCTCGACAATCTGACCAGCGCCGTGAAGCCCTGGCGCACGACGGGTTACACGTTTCTGGCCACCCAGGATTTCCAATCGCGCACCGGCTGGCGTGTGACGCTTGCCGGTCCCCGTGCCGGCGAGTTCTCCTGAGCTGAAAGCCACAAGGCGGCGCGCTCGCTGCCGCTGCCGAATGCTTCAGCCGAGCAAGGGATTCGTCCGTGACCAAAACCGAACTTGCCGATCTCTACCGAGGCTACATCGCCTGCCTGAACCGGCAGGACTGGCCCGATCTCGGCAAGTTCGTCGACGAGGATGCGGTCCATAATGGCCGGCGGCTTGGGCTTGCGGGCTATGTCGCCATGCTGGAGCGGGATTTCGACGATATTCCCGATCTCTTTTTCAATGTGCGGATGCTTGTTATCGATCCGCCTTACGTTGCCTGCCGGCTGGGCTTCGATTGTTCGCCCAAAGGAAAGTTTCTCGGGCTGGATGTGAACGGCAAGTGCCTCTCCTTCTCCGAGAACGTGATCTACGAATTTCGCGGCGGAAAAATCGTCGAGGTCTGGTCGGTCATCGACAAGGCGGCGATCGAGGCTCAACTTGCGGATGGGCGTTAACCGACCGGAGCGGGACTTCGTCAGATGATAGCGACGCGCTTGCCGAAGGGCGTATCCTTGTCGAAATTCCGGGTGCCGATCCGCTCGCTTTCACCTGATAGGAGCGCCTGTTCCGCGTTACCCATCCTATTCGTCTGCGCGGCTCCCTTCGATGCCTGCTGATCGGCCGTGATCTGCGACTGGCGGGCGGCAACCCAGGCATTGTCGGGTTCCGAGCCGATCGAGGTGCTGATGCGGCCTTGGTGGGCTCCGACTCGGCGGTGGAGGAGATGCGGTTGCCGGCTTCGACCATGGGGCACTCCTGCCGGTGTGAACCGGCGGAACAGTTGAGCCGTCATCCGACCGCTGATTGGCCGATCCGGGATTCAAATATTGCGCCTCAGCGGTAAAACGCAAGACGGCATGGCTACTCCCGGAAAAGGCGGAATCAGGTGCAAAGGCGGGAAATTCGACGATGGATTGCATGGCTGGCAAGCTGCCTGGTGCGTGCAAGATGTAAGAATCAGAAACACTTTGTGACTAAGCTACTACAAAAGCTGCGCTTTTCGACTTGCGGGGCAAGTAGAGATGGCGGATATTGCTCACATGTTGAGGACGCTCTCATGATCCGAATGATAGAAGACCCTGCCGAACTGGCTGGCGAAGACATCACTGGCAAATATATTCTCCGGAAGCTGAATTATCATTGGTTCGCTTACGGCAAGGCGGCCATCGTCACCGCCTGTAAAGGCACGATCCTCCACCTCGATCGGGAGGAAACGGTGTATTCCGAGCGCTGGGGTCGTCGTGCCTATACCGGGAGCGGTAAGCGTTATCCCGGCGGTATCTGTCCCATTTCGGCGGTCGCCTGTGTTTGCGATACCCCCGATGACGTCAATGCCGTCATTCAGCTGGATGTCGAAGCGCAGGACGAATTCTATCAGCTCATCGCCAAGACGGAAGCCAGAGTTCGGGCGCTTGCCGCTTCGTCGGGAGAGAACCAGTTTCTGGAAGCGGCCGAATAGGCGTTTTTCAACAATATCCAATATTGCCGCAACGACAGTCTCCGGCCACGCAACTTCGGAAACAATGACGTCTGTTATCAGGGGGCGGGTCGGTTTGCGTCTTGCCACGGGTTGTTACGGGCGTATCACCTCCTAAGTCAGGCATAAGACTGTCAGACTTTTGCGGCCGCTGCCGACAGCAGAAGGCGCTCGCCCCGGTGGAGCGGAAAAACCGTCATGACGCAGGACCACAGCCAGCCGCGTCGCTCGTTTGCGGCGGCGCCATCGGTCGGATCGCTCGCGATAACCGTCGCAGTGATGGTTGTCGCACTGTTCTGGCCCGCCGGCACGTTCGCCTGGCCACGCGGCTGGATCTTTCTCGGCCTTTTCCTGGCGCTGACTGCAATCGCGCTCGTCTGGATCTGGCGGACGAATCCGGAATTGTTTGCGGCGCGTAGCCGATATCAGAAGGGAACCAAGCGCTGGGACGCCGTGGTCGCGACGCTGACGATCATTCTCTTTGCTGCCATTCTTCCGGTCGGCGCGTTCGACGACGGCCGTTTCCACTGGTCGCCGCAACCCTGGTGGGTCGTTGTCCTCGGCTATCTCCTGATGAGCGCGGGCTATCTCGGCCTCACCTGGGCGCAATCGGTCAACCGGCATTTCGAGCCGACGGTGCGCATCCAAACCGATCGCGACCACAAGGTGATCGACAGCGGGCCCTACGCCGTGATCCGCCACCCCGGCTATGCAACCGCCATTTTGCTCGCCGTCGGAGCGGCGCTGTCACTCGGGTCGCTCTATGCGTTGATTCCCGTGGGGCTGCTCGTCGTGGTGCTCTTTGGCCGGACGCTCGGAGAGGAGGCGGAGTTGCGCAAGGGGCTTGAAGGATATGCGGAGTATGTGGAACGGGTACGCTGGCGCTGGATCCCGGGTGTTTGGTGAGGGGACCGTAATATCCGATTACTTGCCCTTCACTTGCGCTCCGTGCAATCGCTCCTGTCGTCGCTCACCCCCTCATCTGCCTGCCGGCATCTTCTCCCCGTTGGGGATGCCCGTCAGGCAGATGAGGGGGTGAGGAGCGGAAGCGACGCACGCCTTGATCGTAAGCGAAAGGCAAATGAGGCATATTTTCCTGGAAGAGGCGTCCTCTCAATCACCCAATCACCCTGAGATCCCGCGCAAACCGCTGCCAATTCGCCACATAATTTTCCGCCGAGCGGCGAATACCCTCGACAGCCGCTTCGTCAAGCACCCGCACCACACGGGCGGGTGCGCCGACGATTAACGAGTTGTCAGGGAATTCCTTGCCCTCCGTCACCAGCGCATTGGCGCCGACGAGGCAGTTGTTGCCGATCTTTGCGCCGTTGAGAATGGTCGCTCCCATGCCGATCAGCACGTTGTCGCCGAGCGTGCAGCCATGGAGAATGGCGTGGTGGCCGATGGTACAGCCCTTTCCCGTCGTCAGCGGAAAGCCCATGTCGGTATGGGCCATGACGCCTTCCTGGATGTTGGTGCCGGCGCCGATGGTGATCCTCTCATTGTCGCCGCGCAGCACCGAGCCGAACCAGATGCCGACATTTTCGCCGAGTTCGATATCGCCGATCACATGCGCATCCGGCGCGATCCAGTGGAGGCCGGCGGGCGGCAGTTTGGGGGTCAATCCGCCAAGCGCATAGACGGGCATCGGTCTCTCCTTAGATAATGTCGACCGAGAGCGTCGCAACACCGTCGATGCCGCAGGTGATCCGGTCGCCCCTCGCAACCGCGCCGACGCCGGCCGGCGTGCCGGTCATGATCACGTCGCCGGGCGCCAGCACGAAGAGCTTCGAGAGTTCGGCGATGATTTCCGGCACCTTCCAGATCATCTGGTTGAGGTTGCCGTCCTGGACACGTCGGCCGTTCTGCTCCAGCCAGATCCGGCCTTCAGTGGGATGGCCGAGGCGGCTTGCCGGGACGATTGCGGAGACCGGGGCGGATTGCTCGAAGGCCTTGGCAAGCTCCCAGGGACGGCCGAGCTTCTTGGCCTCGCCCTGCAGGTCGCGGCGGGTGAAATCAATGCCGACGGCATAGCCATAGATGCAGCCGAGCGCATCGGCGGCCTGAATGTTCGCCCCGCCCAATTTCAGCGCCAGCACACATTCGACCTCGTAATGCACGTCGTTCGACAGCGGCGGGTAAGGGAAAGCATTGCCAGCCGGCAGCAGGTTGTCGGGGTTCTTTTGGAAGAAGAAGGGCGGCTCGCGAGAGGGATCGTGACCCATCTCGATCGCATGGTCGGCATAATTGCGCCCGACGCAATAGACGCGGCGCACCGGAAAGCGCTCGTCGCTGCCTTCAACCGGCAGCAGAACCGGTGCGGGACGCGGGATGACGGTGGCGGGATGGGGCATGGCGGGCCTTTCCAGTACTTATCGAGTCATTAGCTCATCTTAGACGGAAAACCGCACGGCGGGGAAGCGTTCCCGGCAGATTGACGCTGCCGCCGCAGGGCGATATCGTTTCTGCCATGACCCGGATTTTCGCAGTCTCCACGACGTCTACGACCACCGTTTGGCGGTGGGTGGCAGACGCGTGAACTGATCCGTTCATTGCAGAAGACACCAACCTGCCGGAAACGAGCGGGTTTTTTTGTTGCCGCTCGTCTCCCGCATTCGAGGACGAGATCGTGTACGAACTCCAGAAACAGAATCTTGCCGAGCGGGCGCTTGCCGCTGCCGGCTGTTGTCTCGCCAGCCGCTATGCGGGGGCTGCCTTTGCATATGTTACCGGCTCCATCATGCGCGGTGAGGGGACCACGTTTTCGGACATCGATCTCGTCGTGGTGTTTCCGTCGCTCCAGACAGCCTGGCGGGAATCGTTCACCGAAGACGGTTTTCCGGTCGAGGCCTTCGTCCACGATCCGCAGACGCTGGCGCATTATCTCCATGCAGATGCGGAGAGCGGCTGTCCGATCATGGTCAATATGGTTGCGACGGGCAGCATCGTAGGGCCGAATATCGAGCGCGCCCGCGTTATCCAGGCAAAGGCGGCGAAAGTGCTGGCGGCAGGGCCGAAACCTCTCGACGGCCCAAGCTACGATATGCTGCGCTATCAGGTCACGGATCTCGCCGACGATCTGCGCGGCGCCCGCCCGCCCGAAGAGATCGCCGCTATCTCAGCACTTCTCTACCAGAAGCTAGCCGACCTCATCCTGCTCGGGCGCGGCGCATGGACCGGCCGCGGCAAGTGGGCGCCGCGCCTCATCAGGAAGCTCGAGCCGCAATTGGCGGCCGAATTCGATATTGCGTTCAGGCTTGCGGTGCAGGGTAACAGCGGCCGGTTCCTCGCCTTGGCCGACAGGGAGCTCGACTTACACGGCGGGCGCTGTTTCAATGGCTTCAAGCAGGAGGCTCCGGTGGCGGCGCGGCGGTCGGAAGAGTATCTGTAACATTGGCGAGTGTTCGAGATTGGATGGAAGATGTTTGCGACCGAATTCAAGAATGCCTCTCAGCCGCGAGTGAGGCGTACCGCCAGATTGCTGCTCAGAATTCCCATGCAACGGGATCTCGATTTCCTCACTCGACTTTTTTCGCGGCCGGAAGTGGTCGCGCATCGACCCGTGCACCGGCCCGATACGCCGGAGGAAAGTGCAGCGCGGCTTGCGCGTGACATCGGCCATTGGAAAGATCATGGGTTCGGGCGTTGGGCGGTCGAGTCAGACAATGCCCTAATAGGATTTGGCGGCGTAACCGTTTCCAAGGAATTCGAGGGCGTCAATCTTTCCTATCATCTGCAACCTGACAGCTGGGGACGCGGATATGCCACGGAATTGGTCAGGGAAACGCTGACCTTTGCCTTCGACGATCTGCAGGCGGAGAAGGTGATCGGATTGGTTCGAACCGCCAATGCCGCTTCGAGACGCATTCTTGAGAAATGCGGCTTCTGTTTCGAGCGCGAGGTGATCCTGCACGGCGCGCCCACCAACATGTACATGTTCGCGAGGTCGTCCAGACGCCCACAGTAACAGTGCGCAGGCCCAGGACGATCTCTGCTTGGCACCAGAAGCGGTCACTATGAAAGCCATTTCGCTCGTCCTCAGCCCTTGGTCGCCTCGACTCTGGTCGTTGGCTTCAGCAGGAAAAGGCGAGGATCGATCCGATCACCTGCCAGCGTCCCATCGGCTCAGCCAGAATGACCGTGCAAGAATCATGGTGATGATCGGGATCAGGGCGATGATGATGCCGGCGGTGGTGGCATCGGCATATTCGAGACCGACAAAGATCAGCCCCTGGCAGATGGCGAGCCCCATTCCGCCGATGACGAGCAGTTCGAGGCCGCGGGCCCGCACGAGTGCCACCATGGCGCCGAAATGCCGGTGCAAGATCGGCATCTGGATCGCCCAGGCGATCAGCACCCGCCAGAAGCAAAGCGCCCAGGGCGGCATCTCCGAAGAAACCCATTTCGCGGCGATATAGACGCCGGCCGCCAGCAGCCAGCAGAAAACCCCCACGGAATAGGCGCCTGCAGGCGAACCGCTCGCCGCCTGTTCCGTCTCGACCGTGTCGCGATGGACCGCCAAGACATGTATCGCCATGGCCCAGTTATGCCAAAATTCCCGAGGGCTGCACGATGAAGGCAACGGCACTTCGCCTGTTGCGCGAGGACGACGTTCAGCGTCGGCGGGCCGGCTACGATGAAAACGCAGCATTTCCCGATCGCTGGGCGCTTGGGCCGATCGCCGACGAGCCTCGGCCGCTTCGCGCCGTAAGCCGCCGTTCCGCCTCATGCGGGTGATTAGATCACGAATTCCTCTTGGTACGCCTGTGGCTCAGGGACGACCGTAACCTCCACCGGAATGATCCAATTGGCCACGTAGCTCTCGCAGTCGGAACGCTGGAGGTCGGGCTGCACGCACCCCGCCGCATCGACTGCGCGACATCGTAGCGTATATCGCCCCACTTCCTCAGGGGTCCACATGTACTCCCACAAGCGCCATGCAAAGGGGCGTTCTGTTTCGAGGAGCCTTGCCTCGCGCCAGCCCCTGCCATCTCCGGTGCAGACCTGAACCTGCCGGACAGCAGCCTCTCCGCTCCAGGCGGCTCCGAAAATCCGGTACGGTTGGCCGACGATGAGATGCGCCCCCTGTACGGGGCGCGCGATCTGCGCTTTGACCTCCATCTCCGCAAGGGGGACCAGCGTAGGTTCCCCGAGGCTGCGCTCCCAACGGAAATAGTCGCGCGCTTGCCAATAGCCAAGGAACGGTTGCTCCACGACCGTGATATGCGTGATCCACTTGACCCAAGCCATGCCGAACCAGCCACCCACGACCGCGCGTAGCGGGTGGCCGTGATCGCGCGTCAACGGCTCCTCGTTCATCTAATAGGCAAGGATCGTGCTGTCAGCGATGGCCTTCTCAAGCGGTAAACTGCGTGCAAAAGCGATGGGGCCGGGAGAAGCCGTTTTCTTGTTCGTGTCGACGACGCCGCTGTCGGCGCCAATGAGCAGAACCTCACGTGCGGTTCGCTTAATACCGGCCAGTTCCAGAATCTCGCGCAGAAGAACACCTGTCCACGCGGCATTGCCGACGGCGCCGTTCTGCCACTGCAGCCCCTCCCTCGGCGGCACATAGTAGACGCGCCCGTTCCCCGCGCATTCGACGACTGCGGTGAATTTCGTGCTCCGCATCGCCTTGATGCTGTCGAGGTCAAGTTCGATCGGCCGCTCCACCGCCCCGTCAATACGCAATCTCCAGTCTCGCGCATCGAGCTCCGGTGACGGAAAATGGTTTCGCACGAAGAACAGCTCGGTTGGGATTAGCCCATCGGAGAGCGACGCAAACGGAAACTCGATGTTTGGTGGGGACTTCTGTCGAACTATCAGACTGGGTTGCTGTGGTGTCGGCATCGTCCTCGTCTCCCCTTCCAAGAGCACAACGTCGGCTCTCCATTGCGCGAATTCCCTCGGTCACATCGCTCCTCGCAGTGCGTCTGTCGCATTCCGCCTAAGGGCAGCATTCTAGCACATACCGCACCTTGCTCGGACCGACCTCGACCGGCAGCAAAGGGCCGATAGTGGTCAACGCGTCACGGCAATTTTGTACCAGCCGCGGACACCGCGCCCCCGCAAAGGACCAAACTAACCAAGAGCCCCTTGCTCCGCGCAAATCCTGTCGATCAGTGCGTCGAGTTCACCTCTCGGCGGGCGGCTTTTGGCAAGCCGCTGCTTGAGGTGCATGATCGGTTCGGCGAGGATTTCATCGAGGCTCTCGGCACAGGTGAAGTCGCCCGCCACACGCTTGACCTTGGAATTGTCGAAAATTGCCGTCCAAGCCTTGTCGCCGAGGAGGGAGCCGATCCATTCCGGATTGTACTTGATCAACGTGTCCGTCGCCACATGGACGATCTTCGCCTCCACGCCGAGCAATCTTGCGATCGTCATTTGAATATCGTCCCAGATGTGGGCTCTGTCCGAGGTGATGTGGAAAATCTCATTCAGCGCGGCCTTTTTACCGAAAAGCCCGACGAAGGGCACGGCGAAGTCGACTGAGCGGGTGAGCGTCCAGGGCGTGTGGCCGTCCCCGGCCACGATGATGGGGTCGCCGTCGAGCATTCGCCTTGCCATGATATCGCTGTCGCCCATCATGATCGGCAGGCCGGTGCGGACGGTGTGGCTGGGGCGGACGATCGTCCATGCAAGATCGCCGGATTTCCTGAGCAGTTCCTCGCAGGCGATCTTGGCCTGGCTGTAGGGCCAGTAAGGATTCATCGCCGGGGTCTCCTCGGAGATCACGTAATGACGCGGCGGCTTTTCGTAGACCGAGGCCGATGAGATGAAGATGTATTGGCCGCAATTGCCCGAAAAGACCCCGATGTCACGCGACACTTGATCCGGCGTGAAGGCGATGAACTGGCAGACGACGTCGTAATTCGCCCTGGCGAGATCGACATAGGCGGCCGATCCAAGTTCGCCGACGATCGAGGTTACCCCCTCAGGTAAGGCAGCGCTTCTCAGGCCGCGATTGAAGACGCTGACATGATGGCCTTCGGCAACGGAGCGTTCGACGCATGGATGGGAGATCTGGCCGGTGCCGCCAATGAAGAGGACTTTCAAAGCCATGGAGTGACCTCAGGGTCTGTGGGCGGGATATGCGGTCACTCTTCATAGCGCGAAAGAGCTTGATCGTCTTCCGCAAATCGCAGGCCACACTGGCGGTCGGCCTTTCAACGGCGGCAAGCGGCTTCGTACTTGCCGCCGCAGGACCGACAGCGTCTATACTTGCGCCTTGCGAAAGGATGCGACGACGAGCCAGATTGCCGAAAGCAGGAAGTAGAATGCTCCAAATGCCGCATAGGGGACGATATCCAGGATCGTCGGCGCGGTGGTGCCGAGGGACTGGCTGATCATGAAGCCGCCGGCAAGGGCCGATTGGGCGCCGCTCAGGATCATCACCCATTGGGCGCCGTAGAGGCGCCAGCGCCTGACGCCGGTATAGAGTTGCAACAGGCCGGAGAAGATCGCCCAAACGCCGAACGCGGCAAGAACCGCATAGGTGCTGCTGCTGACGGCGATGATGACGGTGAGCGTCATGATCGTGCTGACCACGACATTCAGCGCCTGGGACGGGTTGGCCTTCAGGCCGCCGTTGGCCCGGGCGTCGACCAGATTGGCCAGCGCATCCCATAGAGGGTAGATCACCAGCAGAAAGGCGGCGGGGCCAGACTGACGCCCCAACAGAATGGCGGTGGCAATCCAGGTGACGGAGAATGCGGCACGTGTGAAATAATAGGATGGCAGCCAATTGGACTGGCTTGAGGAAAAGCTTTGCATCGGAGGGTTCCTTGTTTTTGGCCTACCTACTAGTAGGAAGCCTATTGGATCGAGTCAACGCCATGGCCGGACACCTTCTTGTGAGGGATGAGGATTAGCAATAGGCTTGACAATCTGCCTACCAGAAGGTAGGCGACGCTATGAAATCAATGGCTTCTACTTCCGATAAAATCCTCGACATCGCGCAGTCTCTCATTGTTGCGGGAGGCTATAACGGCTTCAGCTATGCCGATATCTCGGCTGCCGTCGGCATCAGGAAGGCGAGCATCCACCATCATTTTCCCACTAAGGCCGACCTCGTCTCAGCGCTGGTGGATCGCTACATCAAGCAGGCGCAGGCGGGTCTGCAGTCTCTGCGCGAGCAGGCCGCAAGCCCGGCCGATCAGCTGCAGTTCTATATCGACTATTGGCACACATGCATTCGGGATGCCTCGCAGCCCTTCTGCGTCTGCGCGATGCTGGCGAGCGAAATGCAAATGCTGCCGGAAGAAGTCGCATTCCGCGTCCGGACGCATTTCCAGAACCTCGCGGGCTGGCTTACTTCGGTGCTGCAGGCTGGGGTCGAGCAAGGCCTGTTTCAGCTGGACAAGCGGCCGGAGGAGCAGGCGCAAATGCTGATGGCATCGGTCCATGGGGCGATGCTGTCGGCGAGGGCTTTCGGCAACGCCGGGGTTTTCATCGCAGTCGTTGCCCCTGAGTTTGCGAGGCTGCGGTCAACGGATCGCTAGATTATCACCTAGTCCGAAAACGCCTGGTGGTGAAATCTAGTCCCTCAGGTCATTCCTTGCCATCGGCGGCCAGCCCATCCCGCACGATTGCGTAATAGCCGGCAAGCTCGGGAATATCGGCAGCCAGCTTGTCGAAGACCGGGTCCGACGGGGCGAGCGTGGCGGCATATTTGGCGTCGATGAAGGCCTGGTGGGCGGCCAGCGCTTTGGCGTCGGCCTTGTGCACGACGGTGAAGACGGGTGAGGGGGCGGTGCGGCCCTTGACGATGATGCGGTCGAGTTCGACGACGATATAGGTGTCAGCGACCAGCCTTGCGGTTTCCTCGCCGAGCAGCAGCGCCACGCCGTAATTCTTCGAGGCGCCTTCGAGGCGGGAGGCGAGGTTGACGCTGTCGCCAAGGCAGGAATAATCGAAGCGGCGGGTCGAGCCCATGTTGCCGACGATGCACTCGCCGGTGTTGATGCCGACACCCATCTTCAAGACATGCGGCTTGCGGCCGAGTGCAGCCGCCTCCCGCTCCAGCTGACCGTTCAGACGCGAAATCGCCGCCTGCATGGCGAGCGAGGCGCGCACGGCGTGAAGCGCATGGTCGGGGTCGTCGAGCGGCGCATTCCAGAAGGCCATGATGCAGTCGCCCATATATTTGTCGATCGTGCCACCGTGATCCATTACCACGTCTGAAAGCGGCGTCAGCAACCGGTTGATCAGGCCGGTCAGCTGCTCCGGATCATCTTTCAGCGTCTCGGCGATCGTGGTGAAGCCGCGCACGTCTGAGAACAGAACCGAAAGCGTGCGTCGCTCGCCGCCGAGCTTCAGCTGCGAGGGGTCACTCGACAGACGCTTGACGAGATCGGGCGAGATGTATTGGGCGAAGGCGCGGGTGATCTGGCGCTTGTTGCGACGCTCCTCGGCGAAATCGAAGGCGGCCTGGCCGAAGACGACAGAGATATAGGCGACGGTCGGGCCGAGCGGTGAAACGAATACATGAGTGAGCCGGATGCCGGCGGCACTGACTGCCGCGAAGGCGAGGAGGGCCGCCACACTGTTGACGACCGTCAGCCATCCGGTCGACCGCCAGACGGTGGCGGCAGCAAGCAGCACCGATATCAGGATGCAGGCAGCGACCGTCGGCAGCCGGGCTTCTGCGATCGACAGGCTTTTGCGGATATTGTCGTAGATCGTCGCCTGGATCTCGACGCCGGAGACGAGCTTGCCGGTGTGAACCGTATAGGGTGTAGCGAAGGCATCGACGCCGCCCTTGTCGATCGCAGGTGCGTTCTGCAGGCTTAAACCGACGAGCACGACGCGGTCCTTGAAGTAGCCCGGCGGCAGCAGGTTCTGCGGGTCAAGCGCCTGGTAATAGGAGACCGTGGGATAGCTGCGGGCCGGGCCGAAGGATTGGATAAGCCGGCCGGCTGGCAGCTCTTCGGGCGCCACGCCCGAGGCCTTTGCCAGCATCGCCGCGAAGCCATCCTCATAGCCCGGGATGCGCCGGAAGATGCCGTCACCGCTCAGATCGATCGAGGCGATGCCGGTGACGGCGCCCGCTTCGGTCAATTGCGGCAGGGGTGTCGCCCGGATCAGTTGCGATGCCTGCGGCGTCTCGATCAGCGTCTCGTCGCCGGCCAGCACGACATCGGGGCCGACGGCCCTGGTGATCGCCGCGTCATTATCCGGTGCTGAGGGTTCGGCCATGATGATATCGAGGCCGATGACGCGGGCGCCGGCGGCGCGCAACTGGCTGATGAGCTCGGCATGCAGGCTGCGCGGCCAGGGCCATTGCGCGTTGATATCGGCAAGCGAGGGTTCGTCGATGGCGACGATGACCGGTCCGCCGGGTGGCGGACGGGGATCGTCGACGGTCGACAGATAGTCGAAGCTTCTGAGCTCCAGCAGCGACCAGGCGGGGAGGCGCGACAGGAGCGAGATGGCGATCAGCGTGGTCAGCGACAGCACCAGCAGCCTCAGGTGACGGCTCCTGATCTGCCTGGCCTGTCGGTGCTGGTCCCGCACCCGCATCAGAAGCGGACTTTGAGCGCGCCCTTGAAGGCGCGGCCCCAGCCGGGCACGCCGGGCGTGATCTCGAAGTCCTCGTCGAGAAGGTTATAGGCGGCTGCCTCCAACTCGACGCGCTTGTCGAACGGTTCCCAGACCAGGTGGGCGTCGAGGGTCCAGTAATCGTCGAGCTTGGTGCCAAAGCGATCGCCATCACGCTCGCCGATATAGTTGGCGGCAACCGTCGCCTTGACCTTGGCTTCGTTAACCCAGGTCAGGGCAATCTGTCCGGAGTTCTGCGGTATGAAGGGAAGGGGGCCACCGTAGATCGGCTCGAGCGGATCCCTATTCTCCGAATCCATATAGGCATAGGTGGCTGAAAGACCGAAACCGTGGCCGAGCGCGACGTTGGCAGTGACGGCAGCGCGATCGATTCTGCCGCGCGAAATCGGCAAGCTGGTATCCGAGGGAAGCGAGATCAGCGGAAAATCGATCGAGAAATCGTGGAGTTCCTGATGCTCGTACTCCACCGAAGTGAAGAAGCGGTCAGTCCATTCGGCATCCCATTGCAGGGCGAGCGTATCCGTATAGCCTTGTGGATTGGTGGAAAACTGATTGGCCTGCAGCCCAAGTATGCCGATCGGGGCAAGGGTCGGCACGGTGGTATCGAAGCTTTGACTCATGAAGGCTGCACGAAGCCAGTGGTTTTGAAACGGCGCCCAGGCGAGGCCGAAGCGCGGTTCCAGCCGGCTGATATCGATGCCATCACCCTCGAGGTGCGTGGCGAACAAGGCGTATTCGCCCTTGAGATCGGGCGTGATCTCGTGAAGCACATCGACATAAGCGCGGCCGATATCGATGGTGCTCTCGGTGTGATCGAGAGGAGCTGTCAAGCCCAGGAGTGTCGTATCGACCGTGCTGCTGACATCCATCCAGCCGCCTTCGATACCGTAACGCCATGTCAAAGGTCCGGCACCGATGGAATGGCTCAAAGCGCCGATATAGGTGTGAGATTCGGCCTCCTGAGTGACGTTGGCAAAGGGAATGATGAAGGGAACCCCTGCGCCGATAAACACCGGGTCAACGTCGACATCAAGCGCGCTGTTCGTGGTCGATTTGCTTCCTGAATAAAGCAATGCTCCATTCAACACGTTTTCATAGGAAAACGTGTGGCTCCAGCCGATGCCGGCATATGCGGTTTCTCGTACAGTATCCTCTGTTGTGTAGAGAGGCAGTGGGATAGGGACACGGAACAGGAGTTCCATGAACCCGGTGTTTGACGATAACGCGTCCAGCGTTCCGTCATTCTTGCCATGGTTGACGAAGGCTACCACGCGATCATCAGGCGTGACCGTTGCCGTCAGATAACCGTTGGCCCCTAGTAGCTTGTTGTCCGTCTGGACATCGCCGAAGTTCCGGTAGTCGCGGTCGAGCGCCAGCTCTTCCCAGCTCAGGTTGCCGTAAAAGCTGATCGGGATCGTCTCGTTCGAATAGCCCTGGATATCGGCTTCGCCGATCCGTCTGGTATGCCCGTCGACGCTGTTGATGCCGCCGCCGAGCGAGCCTTCGATGAAGGGGACATCGAAGAGCGACGCGGAGCGCGATCGGCCAGAGAGCATGTGTGGAGAAATCAGCAAGCCCTGGATGAAGGATGAGTAGCTCGACGCATTGCCGCGGTTCTGGATGATATTGTCGTCGCTGAAGTTGGCGGCGTTTACGAAAGGAAAGATGCTGCCCTTGATCGACTGGTCGATATAGCCGCTGCCTTCGAAAGGATCGAAAACGGCATCGCCATAGTAGCGGCCCCAGGCATCCAGGCCCTGCAGTCGGAAGGCGTTGTTCAGCGTCGAGCCGGCGCTTGCGTTGGCCCCAAGACCGCTGTAATCGCCGCCGCGGGCACGCGAGCGACGCAGGAATTCCTGGGCATTGCGGATCGCACCATCAGCGTCATAGTCGTCGATGTCGACGGCCGTGCGGAAGGCTGGAATCGCCGGATCGTTGTTGTCCAGTCGGTCGGCATTGTCGAGCGCCTGCTCGGAGGGGATGCGGTCGCCCTTTTCATAATGGGCGGCGGCGAGCATCAGCTGCGATTGCGAGTGGGTGGGGTTGGCGGTGCTGGCGGCGAGCAGGTCTTCCAGCGCCTTGTCGCGCTCGCCTATCTGCAGGTAGTAGCGGCCGCGGGCGAGAATGGCGATGTCGAAGCCCGGCTCGGCGGCGAGCGCCGTGTCGATCTCGCGCTTGGCTTCCTTCATGCGGCCCTGATCGAGATAAAGGATCGCGAGATTGGCATGCGCCACTGGATCTTGCGGATCGAGCGCGATCGCCTTGAGGAAGGCCTCTTCCGCTTCGCCATTGGCGTCACGCGAACTCTGCAGCAGGCCGAGCGAGTTCAACGTGCCCGACGAGCCGGGGGCAAGCTCGATTGCGCGGTTCAGGTCCGCAAGAGCGCCGTCTATATCGCTTTCATAGGCTGCCTTGTATTCGGCGCGGGCGGAGAGCGCCATCGGATGGTCAGGGTCGAGCGCCAGCGAGCGTTCGATCGCTTCCTTCATCTGCTTACGGTCGTCAACGAGCTGCGCCAGCTCGGCGCGGACCGCCGGCAGGGTCGGGTCATCGGGATAGCGCCGTTCCGCTTTCTTTATAATCTCGAGCGCTGCGCGCGAGTTTTCCAGGAAGCCTGCCGTATAGGCCTGCATGATTGCGCCATAAGGGCCGGCGCTATTGGCCGGCGGCGGTTCGGCATGGGCGGGGTCGGCGAGCGAGCGGGCGAAATAGCCACCATATTGCGCCATGTTGCGACGTGTCGGGTCGAGATGCGGCAGGGCCTTCTGGAAGAGCTTTGCGGCATCGCTATAGCGCTTTTCGGAGCCGGCAATGGTGGCATCGAGAAGGTCGACGCGCGCCTGTTGGGCCACTGTCAGCTTGCGGCCGCGGATATTCTGCAGTGTTGCTGAGGCTGCCTGGCGTCCGTCGTAGGCGCTCTGCGCTTCGGCCAGTTCCAACCAGTCCTCGGTGGTGCGGCGCTCGGGAGGCAGCGCCAGCAGGCGGCGACGCTCGGTCGCCATGCGATCGGCTCGCAGCGGCGACGTCGGCAGCAAGTCGAAGCCACCGCGAAGGTCCAAATAAAAGAGCATCTGTTCACGGTCGTCAGGATTGACGCTGAGGATCTTGTGCGGCGCCTGGCCAATGGACGCCACGGCGCCTTCGCCCGCACTGACATCGACGCTGCCCTGCGGGTTGCTGAGCGCCACGCGGCCTTCGAGCACGATCATCGAGGTCTTGGCGCCTTCGACGGTCATCGTCCAGTCGGTGCCGCGGATAGCTGCTGCGGCAGCCGGTGTTTCCACAGTCAGGCCCTGGCCGCCGCGCTCGGCGCGTGCCCAGATGGTGCCGGATTGGAGATTGAGCACCGTATCGCCGCTCGCCGCCATCTTTTTAACCTGCAGCGACGAATTGCGACCGAGGCGGACCTGCGTGTGATCGGAAAAGACAATGGCGAGCTGGCCGTTGGCATTGGTGCGCAGCACGTCGCCGGTCAGGAGATCCTGATTGATGTCAACGACGCGCCAGTCCGACACGTCGATGAATCGCACTTCCTCACCGGTCTTGCGGGCAATGACCGAGCCGGCGACCGGCGTGGCGCGCGGCACGGGATCGGCCATTGCCGGCAGTCCGAAACCAGGCACGGCAAATGCAAGCGCCACCCCGATGCGACAGATGTTACTGGAATAACCCCGCATGTCCTCGACCCCATACCCCGCTTCCCCTTTGTCCGCGTAGAGTGGAAAAGTCAAGCATGTTGCACACGTGTTCTTGCTTTCGCCAACAAGTGTAATATCAGGGAAACACTTTGAGGTATGGAGTATTCAGGTGAGCGAATTTGAAAATGTCACTGAGGTAATGCTGAGCAATCCCTCGAGCGGGGACGTCAGTACCGAGTATTTCGATCATATCAAGAAAATCAATGACATATTTTATGATCAGATCAAGATATCCGATCAGAAGGCAGCATATATCTTTACTTTCATGCTCGCCTTTCTGGTAAGCTCCAGCGAGGTGAGGGCCGTCTTCAGCCTGGGGCGCTACACCGGCGGTACGCCGGGCAGCATACTGTTCTCCGGCCTGCTTGCCGCAGCTTCGGTCTTCTCAATGCTGTCGGCGATTCTCGTCGTGCTGCCGCGGCGTCTCGGCACGTCCACGTCGCTGTTCTGGGGCGCCTGGCCCAAGCATCGCGACATGTTCTTCGAGGCGGCTGTCCGCCGTGACGAGCGCTACCTCTTCGACCAGTATTTCGAAAACGCCAACATCCTCTCCGCCATCGCCTGCAACAAGTATCGCTGCGTCACCTTTGCCTTTCGCGGGCTGATGGTGAGCGTGATCGCCTATGTGCTGCTCTTGGCGGCGGGGTGAGAGTGAGGCGGCGACCTCAGGGAGGCAGGGCGCGCCGAGGCACGCCCTGACCATTCAATCCTCGACTTCGAGGACGAGCTCGATCTCGATCGGCACACCTAAGGGCAGGCTTGCGACGCCGAGGACGACGCGGCCGGAGAGTCTTTCCTCGCCGAAGACCTGGAGCAGCATTTCGGATGCTCCATCAGCGACCTTCGGGTGGTCGCGGAAATCGCCTTCGGTCGCGATATAGACGCCGAGCTTGACGACACTGACGACCCTGTCCAGCGAGCCGAGGTACTCTCTGGCGGCGGCGAGGGCGCTGAGCGTCGCCGTTTCGGCGGCCTTCCTGCCGTCCTCTGATGTCAACGCGCCGCCGACGCGGCCGATATACCGCGGCTTGCGGTCGACGACCGGCAGCATGCCGCTGAAGAAGATGAGATTGCCTGTCCGGATCGCCTCTACGTAGGCCCCGAAGGGCGTCGGCGGCGGGGGAAGCGTGATGCCGAGGTCCCGCAGCCGCTGTTCCGCGCCGGCTGCATGCGCTTTTTGATGGTTTACCATTTGCCCAGATGTGCGCCGCCGTCGACGTGCAGCACCTCCCCGGTGATGCGCGGGGCTTCCGTCAGGAAGAGGACCGCTTCGACGATCTCATCGACATTTGAAATGCCTGCTATCGGAGAGAGCGTGCTCAGGAAATCCTTCGGATTGTCCTTGTGCAGTGGCGTGTCCACGACACCGGGAGCGACGATATTGAAGCGAATTTTCTCGTTCGCATATTCCATCGCCAAGTTTTTGGAGATGGCGTTGATGCCGCCTTTCGTCATCATCGACACCGAAGCGGAGAAGCCGGCGATCGGATGATCGGTCAATGGCGTCGTGATGCTGACGACGCTGCCGCCTGACTTCTGCGCGCGCATCTGTCTGACTGCCAGCTGGGTCAGATGGATGAAACCTTCGAGATTGGTCGAAGACAACGTCCGGAAATCCGTCATCGTGAAATCGACAAACGGCTTGGCCAAGAAGATGCCGGCATTGTTGACGAGCGCGTCGATCGAGCCGAAGCGGTCGATCGCGGTCTTTGCAACCCGCGCCGCGGTTTCGGCATCGCCAATGTCGCCATCGACGAGAGCCAGCCGGTCGGAGGCCTCGAAGGCGTCCGAGGCGCTGACCTGACGCGAGGTGGCGACGACATTGTAGCCGCGCGCGATAAAGGCGTTGACGAGGCCTGCGCCGATACCCTGGGAGGCGCCTGTAACGATGACAGTCTTATTCGTAGTCATGTTGAACTCCGTGATCTGGTTCGGGCAACGTCGCACCTGATCGGCCGGGTCGCTCGAGATGGGGCCGCCGCGATCGCGCCGCCATCTGGGTTGTGGTTGTTTTCGCAAAGTGAATATGGCGAAAACTCCATTCCCCGATTAGATGGAAATATCTGGATTCTCTTTTGCATCAATGCAAAAATGGGCGCATGGCCGATCTCAACGACATCGCCGTTTTCGTGAAGGTGGCGCAGTATGGCAGCTTCAGCCGTGCGGCCTATTCCCTCGGCATGCCGGTTTCAACCGTCAGCCGGAAGGTGACGTCGCTTGAAGAGCAGCTCGGCGTGACGCTGCTGCAGCGCACGACCCGCAAGCTCAGCCTTACCGCGCAGGGTCGAGCCTATTACGACAGGTGCAGCGAACCGCTCGCCCATCTTATGGACGCCGAGCAGGCGCTGACGGCGACGCAGAGGAAGCCGGAAGGCCTGCTGAAGATCTCCGTGCCCGTCATCTTCGGGCAGGACGTCTTCTACGAATTCATCTCGTCCTTCCTGAGGACATATCCCGATATCCAGATCGATCTCTTCGTCACCAACCTTTTCCTCGATCTGGTCGCCGAGAATGTCGATGTCGCCATTCGTTTCGGCGAACTCAAGGATTCTTCCATCGTCGCGCAGCGGCTCGGCCGGAGTGTGCGCTATCTGGTTGCGACGCCCGACTATCTTGAGGGCAGCGCGCTTCCATCAAAGCCCGAGGACCTGAAGGATCATCGATGCGTACTCCTGAACGGCCGCAACGGCGAGGCGGATTGGCATCTTGTCAGCGGCCGCAAGTCGGCCCACGTGCGTGTGTCCGGGCCGGTCTCCAGTCGGGACTTCGAGGCGGTCAGCGCCTTTACCTATCGCGGCCACGGTATCGGGCTGCTGCCTTCGACCTATTGCGACGAAGAGATCAACCGAGGCGAGCTCATTCGCCTGCTGCCGGACTGGTCCTCGCCGGAAATCTTCGTGCACGCCGTCTATCCCACCCGCCGCTTCCTGCCGCTGCGCCTGCAGGTTTTTCTGGAAGCGCTGAAGGCGTGGAAGAACCCTTTATGGTCGCCTTTGCGTTGAGGTCCTGGAAAGCTGCATGGCAGGAGAGTCTCTCTGTGAGTTCCCCGCAGCGGCCTCGAGCGGCAAGAGGCGCTCCTGATATCACCGAAAATTGAAACCCCGCACGAGGCCGGGCGTCCTTCGCGGGCCAAGTTGTGTTACATTTCCCTGCTCGATGCGCGGGGATTTGCCGATGCTGACCACGCTTGCGGTACTCATGGGTCTTACCGGAGTCGTGCCGACAGTTGGGGCGGGCGCAAACGAGGTTGATGTGACGCTGGTGCTTGCCGTCGACACCTCGCGGTCAATGGATTTCGAAGAGATCGGCATTCAGCGCGACGGTTATGTCGAGGCGCTCAAGCACAAGGAATTCATCGATGCGGTCAAAGGCGGGCTCACCGGCCGCATCGCCATCAGCTATTTCGAATGGGCGGGCTATGTCGTCCAGGATTCGATGATCGACTGGCAGGTGATTGAGACGGAAGCGGATGCGATCGCCTTCGCCGATAAGCTTGACGCCCGGCCGATAGCCACGCAACGGCGCACCTCGATCTCAACAGCCATCGATCAGGGCGCCAGCATGATCACCACCGGACCCTTTCGCGGCAGGCGTGAGGTGATCGACGTCTCCGGCGACGGTCCGAACAATTCCGGCAGCCCGGTGACGGCCACCAGGGACAAGGCGGTGGCGTCGGGCATGATCATCAACGGGCTGGCGATCATGCTGCGTCCTTCCGATGCTCCCGGAGGGCTCGACAAATATTACGCCGATTGCGTGATCGGCGGCCCCGGCAGCTTCGTGCTGCCGGTCCACAGGATTGAGGATTTCGCCATCGCCGTGCGCCGCAAGCTGGTGCTCGAGATCAGCGGCATTTCACCCTCGCCGACGGTGGAGAGGATAGCCGCCGACGCGCCGACGTCGGACTGTCTGATCGGCGAGAAGCAGTGGCGGGATATATTCGATCGGTGAGTCGCGACCTGATGAGCCCGGAGAGGGTATGCCGTGTGGTTGTCACATGGCATACCGATAAAGCAAAGAAGAAAGCATCTGCCGCTCGAATTGCCTCACCTTGAGGTGCCGACGGGCAAGGCGGCTGCTCCGTGCCGCCACCTATAACGGCAGCTGCCTGCCGGCCTGTTCGCTGACCATGTATTCGGCGTACCAGTCCGGCCAGTTCTCGTCGTGTTTGCCGCCATTGCGCTTCTCGTGTTCGCCGTGAGCCTCGGCGGCGCGGCGGAGGGCGGCGGCGAGGTCGCTCGATGTCGAGAAGGCGGTCTCATCGGCGTCGATGCGTCCCGGCAGGCGTGGTGACTTCCTGGAACAGCCAGCCGTTGCCATCGGGATCCTTGAACGAGGCGAAGGAACGATAGCTGCGGTGGTCGGGGTCGCGGCCGGCGATGCGCAGGCGCCCGAAGAGATAGGGTTCGTCCTTGCCGGCGTAGACGCCTGAAGCATCGTGGAAGACCTCGCTCACCTCGACGCCGCGGGCGATGAGATCGCGCCTTGCGGCCTCGACGTCGGAGACGATGAGATAGAGGCCTTGGGCGGAGCCGGGAGCGGCGGCGGTGACATTCTTGCCGAAGATGATCGCGCAACCGGAGCCCGGTGGGGTGAACTGGATCACGCGGAAATCGGCATCATTGGCGAAATCGGCGTCGAGCCTCCAGCCAAGGCTCTCGTAAAAACGTTTGGCGCGGTCGACGTCGGAAACGGGAATGACGACCACCTCGAGCTTGGTGTCGACCGGTCGTGTTTTCACGGATTCGGTTGGGGGTTCACTGCGCATTGCATTGCTCATCTTCAGCTCCCTTGAGGTTTGGACGCATTAAGAATGGCGATACATGTCGGTATCGAGTGGACCACAGCGCGGGTGGAGCGTCGAATCAATTCTTCAGTCGACGGGAAGAAGACGGCGGGCCATCCCGCCGTCTGTTGCGCTAGCTTTCAAGCAGCAAGGGCGGCGCGCGTTTTGCCGATCATCAGAGCGGCGCGCGCAGCCTCGCGGCCCTTCTCGACGAAATGAGCGCGGTAGATCTGCGTGTGATGCTCGGTTTCCTGATAGTGATGCGGTGTCAGTGAGACCGACAGCACCGGCACGCCGGTATCCATGCCGGCGCGCATCAGGCCATCGACCACGGCCTGGGCGACGAATTCGTGGCGGTAGATCCCGCCATCGACGACGAAGGCGGCGGCAATAACGGCGGCATAGCGCCCGCTCGCGGCAAGATCGCGCGACAGCAGCGGCATTTCGAAGGCGCCGGGGACGTCGAATACGTCGATCTGTTCGGCGGGAACAAGCTGTTGGAAACCTTCGAGCGCACGGTCGACGATATCGGCGTGCCAGCCGGCTTTGACGAAGGCATAACGGGTGGGTGTCATGGTAATCTCCTTTGGCGTACAGACACATCACCCAAGGCGATCACGAGCATCTGTAGCCAGCCCGGAGGGCAGCAGCAGCGCACGTTCTCTTTCATCCGGACTATGACCGTCGGCTCAGGCATCTCACCTGATCTGCTGACCCTTCCGAGGAAGGCGCTCGCGGGCTCGCAATCGAAACTGCATACCGCCGGTAGGGACTTTCACCCCGCCCTGAGAACGGCGCGGACAATAGGGGCAAGGCGGCGGGCTGGCAATAGGGTAAGATGGTTTCGGATGGGTGCGGGTTGCAACCCCAAGAGAGCCTCATCCTGATGAGGTGCCCCGCAGGGGCCTCGCAAGACGAGGCGGGTGCGCTGCCGTTGGGGGATGGAAGGAGCAGCGTTGCGGTGCGTCCTTGGAGGCTCCGCCATGCGGGCTACGCGCCTTAGCATGAGGGAGGTCGGAGGTTTCGCACCGAGGCTGGTGAGGGTCTCACGGTAAGGGCGTTCGGGGTGTCCGCCCTTGCTCAGCGCGCGCTTCCGCCTACATGCTCCCATTGAGGACACCCACGTCAATACAGCATGATACGTCGTTCCCGAACCGGGGCGGCAACCATGGGAGAGATCCATGCCAGAATCTTTCGTCGTGCGCCGCGAGGCGCATCTTGCGGCGCCGCCGGCAGCGGTGTTTGCACTGATGACCGATCCGGAGAAGATCCTGCGCTGGATGGGGACGGAGGCCGAGGTCGAGCCGGAGCCGGGTGGGCTCTATCTCGTCAACGTTACCGGCGCCCGTTTTGCGCGCGGCTCGTTTCGCGAGGTGGTGCCGGTGCATCGGCTTGCCTACAGCTTCGGCTGGGATGGTAGCGAGGTGGTGCCGCCGGGATCGAGCCTGGTCGAGATCGACCTGATCGAGCAGGGAGGCGGAACGCTTTTGCGGCTCACCCATAGCGGGCTGCCGAGTGCCGAGCAATGCGCCGGTCATGAGGAAGGCTGGGCGCATTATCTCGGCCGGCTCACGGAAGTCGCGGCCGGGCGGGACCCGGGTCCAGATCCTTTTTACGGCAGGACATGAACGGTTTTCGGCAGGCGGCAGGATGCTCCCCAAGCGCTTGGCGCTACGGGAAGAACGGTCCGCTGCGGTCAAAAAAAGTGCTGCTTTATCGTCCACAAACATGAACGCACAGTTCATCTCCAGTTCAATTTGGCGGTCCTAAGGTGATTGCGGCTGGATGAAATGGAGTTTTCGATGAAGGCACTTTCTATCGCGGCTGCCTTGCTCGCTGGCAGCCTCTCGATTGGCACAGCTCAGGCGATGCCGATCGGGGCAATCAAGGTTGAGAGCACTGTCACAAAGGTCGACTACGCCTGTGGTCGCGGCTGGCATCTGACCCGCTGGGGCGAATGCCGGCGCAACTGGCGCCGCCCGCCGCCTGTAGCTTTCTATGGCGGTCCGCCCCGCTGGGGCTGGGAGCGGCGTCATCGCGATTGGGATGGCCCGCGCTGGCGCTATGAACGGCGCTGGGACCGCGAACGCCGCTGGCGCGATGACTACTAAAACTTTTGACAGAGGCAGGCGAACGAGGGCCGGTGCGATGTTTCGCCCGGCCTTTATCAGCTGAAATAACGACTGCGCTCAGATGCGGCTGACGAGCCAGTGCTTTCCGTCGATCAGTTCTTCGAGCTCGGCCGGATCCTTGACACCGAACTCGAACCATTCGACGAGTTCCTTCGCCTTCCGTTTGCTTTCTTCGGCTGTAAACTCGATCCCATAACGCGCGCACCAGCGCCGAAGGATCGACGTCAGCAGGGTCATGTCATTCCCGTCCAGCGGGTCTTTCGGCCAGTATGTCGTGCCCATAGCAACCCCTCAATCGCTAATGACAAGTTCGCACATAAACGAGCCAATGTCGCGCAATTTAAAGGTGTTTATTGGGTTGTTTTGCACTGTGATGAATGGTTTTCCACAGACTTGTTGGGAGGTGGGGTTGACAGGGTTGCGGAGGGACTCGGCGGGGGCAAGTGCCGATAGGAAATCCACCACAGGTGTCCTGAGTTGGCCGATGAAGTCAGTCGTGCTCTGCCCTCTGCCGAGTATCTGGCCAGGGCAGGAGACCTCCTGAGAGGCCGCAGGAGTGTCCGTCGGGCTGATGTCCCGGGGTTGCCCGCGTCCTGTTGCAATGCCAATGTTAACCCATGGATCTGCCTTCCTCCATTGCCTGGCTGATTGACGAGGCTGCGGCTTCCCCCGGCCCCGAACGGTTTCTGGCCGAGCTCGGGCGCCGGCTGCTGGCCGACGGCCTGGGGCTTTCTGGCGGCGCGCTGACACTTTCGGTGCCGCATCCGATCATAGCGCGGCGTAGCTGGCTGTGGCGGGCCGAAACCGGAGCCGTCATCGAGGCGCTGGGGTTTGCCGCCGCACCGCAAAGCGATGCCGGGCGCGAATGGCTGGCCGGGCTCGGGCCGGTTTGGGAGGAGAGGATTGGAGCTTCGCGGGACGGCGCCATGCTCGGCTGGGCGGGCATCGGCAAGGGGGCAGGGGCGGACGAATTTTCTCCCGATGAAGCCGCGCGGCTGCAGGACGTCGCGCGTTTTGCGGCGGCGCCGCTCGCAGCCCTTGCGGCGCGGGAAGCGCGGGCGGCGCTGCTGGAAGCCTACCTCGGCCGGCGCAGTGCGGCTCGCGTTCAGTCGGGTGCGCTTGCTCGGGGCACCGGCGAAACCATTCGCGCCGCTCTTCTCTGCGCCGATTTGCGGGATTTCACCGCGCTTTCCCAAGTGACGGAGCCGCAGGCGATGATATCCGCGCTCGACGCTTATTTCGACCGCGTCGCCGGCGCCGTACATGCCTTCGGCGGCGAGGTGCTGAAATTCATCGGCGACGGCGTGCTGGCGATCTTTCCCGTCACTGCTGCTTCCGGCAATGGGGCCGGAGCTGATCGAGAGGCCTGCGAGGCGGCGCTCCGGGCCGTTGCAGCCAGCCGCGCCGGTATGGCCCATCTGGACCAGATGCGCCGGGCGCAGGGGCTGGCGCCGCTGCCCTTCGGCGCCGCGCTGCATTTCGGCGAAATCCTCTGGGGCAATATCGGCGCCGCCGACAGGCTTGACTTCACCGCCATCGGCCCGGCGGTCAATCTGGTCAGCCGGCTGGAAGGGCTCTGCAAGCCGCTCGGCCACAGCGTGCTGATCTCAGGCGCCGTGGCGGCGAACACCCAGGCCGCGCTGACGCCGCTCGGCGAGCACGCCCTGCGCGGCATCGCCGAGCCTTGCGCCGTCTTCACTTTGGCTGAGGATTGAGCCCTGAGATGGCCTGCCCGAATGCGCCTGCCATGCCATGTTCGGCGCTCACAAGAATCATGATTATTAATCGCTCGCACTGGCGCGTGATCATTCTGGCCACTGCCGGAGATCAAACACCTTAGGAGAAATTTGCAAAGAAATCTTTGCAAAACTGTGTTTGCGAATATATGATGGGGTCATGAAGGAGCAGAACTCCGAACCTGCCGCAGATGCCGTTGCCTCGCGCACCGTCAGCCGGGTCGTGCCCGAACCGACGGCGCTGAAGGCGCTGACGCATCCGGTTCGGCTGCGCATGCTCGGCATGCTGAGGATCGACGGTCCCGCCACGGCGACGCAGCTCGCCGTTCGGTTAGGCCTGAACAGCGGCGCGACGAGCTATCACCTGCGCCAGCTCGCCCAATACGGTTTCATCGAGGAAGCGCCGCATGTCTCGCGGCGCGACCGCTGGTGGCGCGCCAGCCACGAGCTGACCTCGGTTCCCCCGAGCGAATCCGAAGGCGAAGCGCTCGATCTCGACATGGCCTTCAACCAGGCGGCTCTCTCGCTGCAGGTCGGCCAGATGCAGCAGGCGCTGGAGGAATATGCCGAGCTGCCGGCGGAATGGCGCAGGGCGACGGCGGCCGACGACATCATCATCCCAATGACGGCGGAACAGGCCGAGGCCCTGACGAAGCGGCTGACAGGCATCATCCTTGAAGCGATGCGGGCCGCCCCGCCGCTGGGGGAGGCGGCGTCCCGGAATCCTGGCATGGTTCCTTTCTATGTCATGCTGCACGCCTTCCCCTATCCGGGCCGGCTGCCGCACCGCGAGCGGGAGGACGAGCGGTGAGAGAAGGCAGGCCATTCCTGGCGCTTGCCGCCGCAGAAACACTTTCATTTTCTGGCACCCGGCTATCGACCATCGCCATCCCCTGGCTGGTGCTGAGCGCCACAGGCAGCCCGGTGCTGACCGGGCTGACGGCGATGATGGAGATGCTGCCTTATGTGCTCGCCAAGGCGCTCGGCGGGCCGCTGATCGACCGCATCGGTGCCAAGCGCATCGCGATCATCTGCGACACGGCTTCCGTGATCGCGGTCGGGCTGGTGCCGCTTCTCGATCTCTTCGCTGTGCTGACCGTGCCGGTGCTGCTGCCCCTCGTCTTTGCCATGGGTGTGCTGCGCGGGCCTTCCGATGCCGCCAAGCAGGCGATGGTTCCCGATATCGCGACCCTCGCCGAAGTGCCGCTCGAACAGGTGACCGGCGTCTCCAGCGCCATCGAGCGGCTGGCCTCGACGGTGGGTGCGGCCGGCGCGGGCGCGCTGATCGGACTGATCGGCCCGAGTCAGGCGCTCCTCGTCAACGCCGCCACCTTCGCTGCGGCTGCCTTGGTCGTTGCATCAGGCATACCCGGCACCGCCCGCGTTCCCAAGATCCCAACCGCGCCCGACTCGCGGCCTGGCAGAACGTCATCCTATCTCGACGATCTCCGGGAAGGCTGGCGCTTTCTGCGCGGCGACGCCGTGCTCGTCAGCATTGTCACCATGGTGGCGATCACCAATCTGCTCGATCAGGCCTATCACGCCGTGCTGCTGCCCGTCTGGACGAAGAATGCCGGGCATGGGCCGGAGCTGCTCGGAGCGATGTTCGCCGCCTTCTCCGGCGCTTCCATCGCGGGCGCGGCGATTGCCGCTGTTATCGGCGAGCGCATGCCGCGTCTGATCGTCTATACCGTGGCCTTCCTCCTGACCGGATTTCCGCGCTTCCTGGTGCTCGCGGTGGATGCGCCGCTCGGCTCCGTCTTTGCAACACTCGCAATCGCAGGCTTTGCCTCCGGTTTCCTCAACCCGATCCTGTCGGCGGTGATGTTCGAGCGCATCCCCAAACCGCTGACCGGGCGCGTCACCGCGATGAACACCGCCCTCTGCTTCGCCCTCATTCCCTTCGGCGGCCTCGTCGGTGGCGCGCTGATCAGCACAATAGGGCTTGGCGCGGCGCTGCTCCTCTGCGGCCTCGCTTACCTCGCCGCGACCCTCTCTCCGCTGGCGCTCAAGAGCTTTCGCGGTTTTGACAAGGCGGTGGCATCAGCGCCGCGCGGGCCTAGCCTTGACCTCCGAATTCCTCGATCAACAGATCGATGAAGCAGCGGACGCGCGGCTCCAACACGCCTTTGTCGGAATAATGCGCCAAGATTTTCGTGTCGTCGGTTTCTAGATCAGGGAGGACTTGCCGGAGACGGCCGGCGGTCAAATCGGCGGCAATGAGGAAGTTCGGCAGGAGAGCGATCCCGAAGCCGGCCAGGGCAGCGTCGTGGAGGGCTTCACCGCTGTCGAGCCTCAGGCGGCTGCGCCCCTGCGCCTTGATCCAGCCGCCACCGCTGCGAAAGCGCCAGCCCTGCCTTTGGCCGCGGCTGGTGACGAACAGGCAGTCATGGGCGGCCAGATCCGCCATATCATTGGGGACGCCGCGTTCGGTGAGATAGGAGGGCGAGGCGCAGAGCAGCACCTTGTCACTGGCGATCACGCGCGTGATCAATCGGCTGTCGGCGGCCGACGACTTCGCGCCAATTCCGATCGCCAGATCGAAGCCATCCTCGACGATGTCGGCCGCGTGATCGGTGAAGCTCACTTCGACCTGCACGTCGGGCCACGTGCGAAGATATTTTTCGAGTAAAGGGAGCATGACCAGCGGCCCGAAGACATCGGGAACGGCAAGTCTGAGCACGCCTCGCGGCAAACCACTTCGCCCCGCAATGCTCGCCTCCGCCTCGTCGACCGATGCCAGGATCTGCAGCCCCTGGTCATAGAACACTCGTCCTTCATCAGTCAGGCTGAGTGTCCTCGTCGTACGGTTGAGCAGGCGCGCGCCGAGCCGCTCCTCGAGGCGGGTGACGGCCTTTCCCGCCGCCGAACGGGAGAGGCCCATGGCCTGCCCCCCGGCGATAAAGCTTCCGGCATCGACGACGGCCATGAAGATCAGGATGTCGTTCAGGTTCGTGCGCGGCATGAGGCAACTCGAGAGATTCGACTGCAGCTTTAAGTCGGTCGCGACGTGACCGATTCAAGGCTCGCATCATCAACGCCGACCGCGCCAGTTAGGTCCCGGGCGCATCGAAATGATGCCGGCCCGACGACAGCTGCCGTTTCGCATTACCACAGCGCATATAGAAGGCTCGCGCCAAGCCTCGCCGTCAGCGCCAGCCGAGCGCCGGAGCGACGTGAGCGAGGATCGCCTCGATGACGTGGGCGTTGTAGTCGACGCCGAGCTGGTTGGGCACGGTGAGCAGCAGTGTGTCGGCCTCAGCAATCGCCTCGTCTTCCGCAAGCTGCTTGACGAGCACGTCAGGTTCGGCAGCGTAGCTGCGGCCGAAGATCGCCCGCGTCTTCTCGTCAATGAAGCCGATCTTGTCGCCTTCGTCGTTGCCGTAGCCGAAATAGGCGCGGTCTCGGTCGTCGACCAGCGCGAAAATGCTGCGGCTGACCGAAACGCGCGGCTTGCGCGTGTGGCCGGCTTCCTTCCAGGCTTGACGATAGGCGCGGATCTGGCTGGCCTGCTGGACGTGGAATGGCTCACCGGTCTCGTCGTCCTTCAGCGTCGAACTCTGCAGGTTCATGCCGAGCTTGGCCGCCCAGACGGCGGTGGCGTTGGAGCTTGCGCCCCACCAGATCCGCTCACGCAGGCCTTCCGAATGCGGCTCGAGGCGCAGCAGGCCCGGCGGGTTTGGAAACATCGGCCGCGGGTTCGGTTTGGCGAAGCCTTCGCCGCGCAGCACTTCGAGGAAGACTTCGGCATGATGCCTGGCCATGTCGGCCTCGCTCTGACCTTCCGGCGGCGCATAGCCGAAATGGCGCCAGCCGTCGATCACCTGTTCGGGCGAGCCGCGGCTGATGCCGAGTTGCAGCCGCCCGCCGGCGATAAGATCGGCAGCACCGGCATCCTCGGCCATGTAAAGCGGGTTTTCATAGCGCATGTCGATAACCGCCGTGCCGATCTCGATCCGGCTGGTCTTGGCGCCGACGGCGGCAAGCAGCGGAAAGGGCGCGGCGAGCTGCCGGGCGAAATGGTGCACGCGGAAATAAGCGCCATCGGCGCCGAGCTCCTCGGCCGCAACGGCAAGGTCGATCGACTGCAGCAGCGCATCACCTGCCGAGCGCGTCTCCGATTGGGGCGAGGGCGTCCAGTGCCCGAACGAGAGAAAACCGATCTTCTTCATGGCGCGCCTTTTATCCGTTGCATCTCTTGGTAGATTGGTCATCGCATAGTTTCGGTGCGCAAGACAATCGTAACCGGATGGAACGCTGCGCTTGGCCGGCGACTCTTGCAGAAGCGGGATGCGAGACAATGCCCGCAAATATCGGGAAATGAGTCGCTTTTCCCGGGCCGAGTATGCTGGCAGCGGTCGTCATTCGGGAACTCCGCTTTCACGGAGGTGTTTGATGGATGCGCGCTGTGGCGCCGGCGCTTTCCCCAGGACAGAGAGGCGGAACGATGTCTATCAATCTCGAAAATGCAGTGGTCGTCATTACGGGAGCATCGAGCGGCATCGGTCAGGCCACTGCCGAGGCCTTCGCTCGGCGCGGAAGCAGGCTGGTGCTGGCGGCCCGCAACGGCGAGGCCTTGGAAAAGGTTGCCGAGACGTGCCGGGGTCTGGGTGCGGAGGCGATTTCCGTTGTTACCGACGTTACCGAGCCTGCTGCCGTGCGGTCGCTGGCCGACAGGGCAAAGGCTCTCGGCGATATCGACGTCTGGGTGAGCAATGTCGGCGTCGGCGCGGTCGGTCGGTTCGAGGAAACGCCGATCGAGGCGCATGAGCAGATCATCCGCACCAATCTGATCGGCCACATGAACGATGCCCATGCGGTGCTGCCGATCTTCTTGAAGCAGGACAGGGGCGTCTTTATCAACATGATTTCGCTCGGCGGCTTTGCGGCGGCACCGTTCGCGGCCGCCTATAGCGCCAGCAAATTCGGCCTGCGCGGCTTCTCCGAGGCGCTGCGGGCGGAGGTCGCCGACAAGCCGCGCATTCATGTCTGCGACGTCTATCCCGCCTTCGTCGATACGCCTGGCCTCAGGCACGGCGCCAATTATGTCGGCCGCCAGGTTTCCGCGCCGCCGCCGGTGCTCGATGCGCGCCGGGTCGCCGAGGCGATCGTCGGCGTCGCCAGATCGCCACGCGCAACCACCACCGTCGGCGTGGTCACAACTGCGACGCGGCTCGCCCATCTGCTGGCGCCTAATCTCGCCGCCAGGACGCTCGGCCGGCTGATGGCTGCCTATTTCAAGCGGGCGCCGCGCGCCGTCGAAAGCGATGGCAATCTCTACCGGCCCTCCACCGATACCGCCCGCATTGACGGCGGACTGCGATCGCCGCGCCGATATTCGGCGCCGCTCCTCCTCGGCCTTGCCGCTGTCGCCGTGCTGGCGCTTGCGGCTGCTGGGCCGAGGACGTACCCGCGCCGGCGGCTGGCCTTGGGCAGTCGGCACAGGTTTTGGTAGACAGGTTAGATGGCGTGGGTGCTTGCCCACGCCATAAACGGACTTGTGAGGGCTGAACCATCATCTGCGGCCCAGCCTTTGACTGCCGGCGAGCCTTAGCCACGGAGCCAGATGAAAGCCGCTCATCAGCAGGTACATCGGCACCATCCCGCCGATCGGGAGGGCATCCGGCGTGGTCATGCAGATCATGTCGGGGCTGCCGGTTGCGGCCGTCAGCAGTGCCATGATGGCAAATGTCGGGGCGGCGGCAAGCGAGAGGTAGTCGGAGGCAGCCAGCGCCATGACGGTCACTCCTTGCCGTAGCGGTCGTGGTGGCGCCACCAGATGCCGGTTTCGTTGCGGCCTTTGGGCGCGCGGTCGAGCCATTGGTACATGCCCCAGAGCCCGTCCAGCCCGCGCGCATAGCTGGAATAGCTGTGGTAGACGCCGCCGTCGATGAGTTCGAAGGTGCTGACGCCTGGCCGGTCGCGGGTGTAGGTGGGAACGTCGGTGCCGGTCATCGAAGCGATCTGGACGATGGGTTCGTCGCTGCCGCGCGCCTGCCATTCCGGCACGGTCTTGCCCCCCGGCGGTTCGGGGGCGGGCGGTTCGCGACGGTAGTTGTATTCGATCTCGCCGAGACGCTGCTGCTCCGGGCTGAACCAGACGCTGAAATCGGCGTTGAAATCGCTGCCGGCCGAGGAGGCCCAGGGGAAGCTCCAGTCCATGCGCCGCTTGAAGGCCTCAAGCTTTGCGAGCGGCGCGCGCGAGACGGCCCAGAAGGCGACATCGTGGTTTTCCAGGTGGACGAAGAAGCCGTTGAAACCGTCGGCGATCGAGGAGCAGGAGGGGCATCCGGCGCTGTAATCCGGTCCGAACATGAAGTGATAGATCAGGAGCTGCGAACGCCCGCCGAACAGATCCTTCAGCGAAGCTTCGCCGCGTTCGGTATCGAAGCGGTAGTCCTTTTCGATCCTCACACGGGGCAATTGCTGGCGTTTGGCCGCCAGCGCATCGCTTTGCCGCGTCAGTTCCTTTTCCTCCTCGAGCAAATCAAGTCTCGCCGCCAGCCATTGATCGCGGGTTGCATTCAGCATTGCCGTCATGGTCTTCTCCTTTGCCTGTCTCTCGTCGTAGCATCCGGCGCGGTTGCCTGCCGTTGAAAGAAGATTACGGCGGGAGGACAAATGCCGGGAGTGACAAGTGTGACGGGATTTGAATGGACTCGCTGATTACGGCCGCTGCACAGGCGCTGGCATCTGGCGATACGCTTGGAGCGCTGAAACGGGTGGCGCTGCGCGACGACGCGCCGGCCTTGGCGCTGCGCGGCATCGCCATGGCGCAGCTCGGAGATCTCATCCGCGCCAAGGCGCTGTTGAAGAGTGCCGCGCGCGCTTTCGGGCCGCGGGAGGCGGTGGCCCGCGCCCGCTGTGTCGTCGCCGAGGCAGAGATCGCGCTCGTCTCGCGCGATCTCACCTGGCCGCCGAAGGCGCTGGAGGCGGCGCGCAAGCTTCTGGAAGCGCATGGCGACCGGATCAACGCCGCCCACGCCGGCAATATCGCCATTCGCCGGCTGATGCTGATCGGCCGCCTCGACGAAGCCGAGCAGGCGCTGGCTGCGCTCGATCCGACGCCGCTGCCGCCGGCCTTGCGGGCCGCCCATGAGCTTGTTGCGGCCGGCATCGCCGTTCGGCGCCTGCGCACGCATGCGGCACGCGCAGCACTCGAACGGGCACAGGTTGCGGCCGAGCGGGCGAATATGCCGGTGCTGACGGCGGAGGTCGAAGCCGCTGGACATGTGCTCGATCTGCCGGCGGCGCGGCTGGTTTCGCGTGGGTATGACCGGTCGCTGCTGCTTGCCGAGGTGGAGGCGCTCTTTTCAAATGGCGCGCTCGTCGTCGATGCCTGCCGACATGTCGTGCGCGCGGGTGGCGCGGTAGTGCCGCTGGCGAGCCGGCCAGTGCTTTTCGCGCTCGCTCGTGCGCTTGCCGAAGCCTGGCCGGCGGATGTGTCGCGAGGGGTGCTGATCACACGCGCCTTCCGCGGCAAGCATGCCGATGAATCGCATCGCGCCCGGCTGCGCGTCGAGATCGGCCGGCTGCGCGCGGAATTAGCCGGCCTGGCGGAAGTCTCGGCTACCAAGCGCGGTTTTGCCCTTTCCGCTGCCGGCGCTTCTGAGGTTGCCGTGCTTGCGCCGCTCGTCGAAGGGCCGCATGCGGCGGTGCTCGCTTTCCTCGCCGATGGCGAAGCGTGGTCGAGTTCGGCGCTGGCAATCGCGCTCGGCACCAGTCCGCGCACCGTGCAGCGGGCGCTGGATGCGCTCGCTGGCGAGGAGAAGGTGCAAGCGATCGGACGCGGGCGGGCACGCCGCTGGATGAGCCCGCCGCTCTCCTCTTTCCCGACGATCTTGTTACTCCCGGGACCACTGCCGAGCGACTAGTATCAGTCAACCGACATGGAGGAAGACATGAAGACATCGGCTGCGACCATTCTGCGTGAATATGGACCCTTTCCGGGTGCTGAGCGCGTTCACGGCGTCACCTTTGACGGCCGGCATGTCTGGTTCGCCTCAGGCGACAGGCTGAACGCGCTCGATCCCGAAAGCGGTGAGGTGGTGCGGTCGATCGAGGTCGCCTCCCATGCCGGCACGGCTTTCGACGGCGAGTTCCTCTATCAGATCGCCGAGGACGTCATTCACAAGATCAACCCCAAGACCGGCCAGATCCTTTCCACCATCCCGGCGCCCGGCAATGGCGGCGATTCCGGCCTTGCCTGGGCCGAGGGCACGCTCTGGGTCGGCCAGCATCGCGGCCGCAGGATCCATCAGATCGATCCCGAAACCGGCAAGATCCTGCGCACTATCGAATCCAACCGCGTCGTCACAGGCGTCACCTGGGTCGACGGCCAGCTCTGGCACGGCACCTGGGAGGGCGACGACAGCGACGTCAGGCGCATCGATCCGCAGACGGGCGAGGTGCTGGAGCGGCTCGACATGCCCGAAGGCGCCGGCGTCTCCGGGCTCGAATCCGACGGCGCAGGCTGCTTCTTCTGTGGCGGAGGCAATAGCGGCAAGATCCGCGCCGTGCGCCGGCCATGAGCGCTGCGCCGCCGGGTGCGGGTGCTGCTCCTTGCAAGAAGGAGCTTTGGCGCGATATCCGTCTGCTTTAGCTGTTAAGGCGCGGCATTCCCCCGAGCCCCTCATGCTGAGGTGCGCAGCCCGTAGGCGGAGCCTCGAAGCACCGCCCCAACGCTGCTCCTTGCCGCCCCCATCGCCGGCACGTCCACCTTCGCCGTTGCGGCCCAGGGGGATGAGGCTCTCTTGAGTGCCGGCACCAACCAGTTGGTTACGCGGAAACAAAATCGCTGAGAATACACCGATTTATGCAGACCCATCATCTTCGAATAAAAGCGCCATCCCGATCGCATCGATGAACCGACCATCGATGTGCGCGGCGCGCCGGATTATGCCTTCGCGCACGAAGCCCAGTTTTTCATAGAGTGCGATCGCACGGCTATTGTCCTCGTACACATCGAGTTCGATCCTGACAAAACCAGCTTCCCGCGCGGCTCTCAGTGTCGTTTCGATGAGCTTCCGTCCAAGCCCCTGGCCGCGATAGTCGGGAAGAATCCCCATGCCGAGCTTTCCGCGATGAGCGTGGGACGGGAAGAAATGCCGGCTGATGTCGCACCAGCCGACGACCTCTTCGCCAATCACGGCAACGAATTGCGGATTGCCCTTTGCGATCATGCCCTTTACGAACTCACGCGTCTGAGGCAGGGGCGTCGCTTCCAGCATGGACAGATATTTTTTCTCCCGAGCGACGAGGTCCAAGGCGCGATGAAAACTGTCGATATGCGCAGCAGTGATCGATTCGACGCTGATGCCTGACGTTTTGGGTGTCGTTGCGGCCACAAGCTCTCCTTCGCAGACAGCGAGATATCCAAGACAGACATGTCGCAGACCCGCACCGAAGCGCATAATTCACCGTCCGTCAACTTTTGCGTGTCAACTTCGAAGGAACGGGCGCCATCAAAAGGTTGCGAGTATTGAAGGTCAGGCTCACATCGCACATCATGCTCGTCCTGGTGGCGCTAACCTGCGCGGCGGCCGTGATGCTGTGCGGATTTGCATGGCTCGCCGCCGTGAAGGTCGATGATCTCTACTTGCGCCGCCAGGCCGACTTTGTGCGACAAGGACTGGATGAGCAGATAAAGGCGCTTCCCAGAGAACAGGAAAGCGTCACCAAATGGGACGACGCCTTCCTTTATTCCAAGCAGCGGAATCATGAATGGTTGCTTGACAATGTCGGCCGCTGGACGAGCCAATATTTCGGACACGACAGAACCTATATCTTCGACGATAGCAATCGCCTGCTGTTTGCCTACCGCGACGGGACGGACACCATGCCGCCGCACCTCGGCAGCGACGACGGCGAGGAAATGACGGCGCTGACCGGCGAGATGCGGGCGGCTCTCGTCGAGCGCAAAAGGACCGGTGACGAACCGCTTGGCCAGCTGGCCAGGGTACGCACGATCATGATCGGCAACAGACCGGCGATAACAAGCGCGCGCCCCATTCTGCCGAGTTCGACAAGGATGCAAATCGAGGCGGGTAAGGAATTCATCGCCGTCTCTGTCAAGTTCATCGACGGAAAAGCTGCTGAAAGCGTCGCCCATTATGCGCGGCTGGAAGGATTGCATTTTTCTCCTTCGAAGGGTGAAGATGAGCGGGCGCAAGTGCCCGTCTTGTCCCATGACGGCGGGGTGGTCGGCTATCTCGTGTGGCAGCCGATCCGCCCGGGCTTCATGCTGCTTCAGCAGGTCGCGCCGGCGGGACTCGGCTGTCTGGCCCTGCTGATCGCTGCGGTGTTCTGGCTCGGACGGGGATTGCATCGCACTTCGCTGACCCTGCTGGACAGTCAGGCCGAGCTCACCCACCACCGCAACCATCTGGAAGAGATGGTGGCGGACCGAACGGCCGAAATCGAAAGACAAAGGCAGGAGCTGGACCGCCTGCTGGTGCACGAACGCCAGGTGAATGCGCTGCAGCGCCAGTTCGTCGCCATGGCTTCGCACGAATTTCGAACGCCGCTTGCCATCATCGACGCGGCCGCCCAGCGGCTCTGCCGCTCGACGACCAACGTCAGCGGTGAGTATGTTCACGAAAAAGCCGGAGTGATCCGCAGCGCGGTGGTGCGCATGGTCGATCTCATGGAGAGCATCCTTGCCAGCGGCCGGCTCGAAACCGGAAAGATCATACTGAAGCGGAGCGAGGGTGATCTGAAAGTCTTGCTCATCACCTGCTGCGATCGACAGCGCGAGCTTAGCCCTTCGCATGTCTTTCATCTCGATCTCGAGCTCATACCTGGCATATTGACCTTCGACCGAAGCGCGATGGAGCAGGTCTTCACCAATCTGATTTCGAACGCCGTCAAATATTCGCCCGATCAGCCTGATATTTATGTGCGCGCGCGGGTTGACAAGAAAATGGTGGAAATCACCATTGCCGATAGCGGCATCGGCATGGATGCGGATGATCTGCCGAAACTGTTTCAACCTTATTATCGCGCCCGAAGCGCGACGGGTATTGCCGGAACCGGCCTTGGCCTCAACGTCGTCAAGCAGGTCATCGAACTGCACGGCGGCACGGTCGAGGTGACGAGCGAGCTTGGCAAGGGCACAACATTTATCATTTCTCTGCCAATAGAATGTCTATTGTCGGATCAACAAGTCGCAGCTTAAGGAAGAGCTTATGGTTACAGTCCTGTGCATAGAAGACGAAGTCGAGATCCGGAATCTCCTCGTCGAAGAGTTGAACGAAGCCGGCTACAGGACGCTCGAGGCCTCGAACGGCGCCGATGGCTTGGAAATGATCTTGTCGAAATGGCCGGATATCGTCATCAGCGACATTTCCATGCCTGTTATGGATGGGCATCAGCTTCTGGCGGAAATCCAGATCAATCATCCGGAGCTCTCCAACATTCCCTTCATCATGCTGACGGCGCTGACAGACCGGGAAAACACGCTCGCCGGCCTGCGGGCCGGGGCGGCGGATTATCTGACGAAGCCGCTCGACTTCGACCTGCTGCTTGCCAAGCTGGAGGGCTGCGTGACGCGGCTGGAGAACGATAAGGCGCTCAATCGGTCGTTTTGATGGGTGGGCGAGACCAGCGCGTCCGAAATCGTTGGCTATTCTACCGGCGTGCTGTGTGGCACCCCCTCTGGCCTGCGGGCCACCTCCCCCGCAAGGGTGGAGATCGGCAGGAGGCCTGACCTTCGCGCATCACTAACGTTGCGCAGTTTGCGGCGCTGATTGTTTGGGGAAACCGGCGCTTCCAGCCAATCTCCCTCATTGTGGGGGAGATGGCCGGCAGGCCAGAGGGGGTGTCTCACTGCATGACCGTCGGGCGCTCTGATGTCTTCGCCGTTTTTCCGAGGGATGTGCTGTAAGCTTTATCGTGCGGTCTTTCCCAACACGTCCGCCAACACCGCAAACACTCTCTCATCCAGCGTCTGCGACACATTGAACCGCATGAAATTCGTCGCCGATTGCGACAGGCTGAACGCATTGCCTGGCGCCAGCACGATCCGCTTTTCCAACGCCGCCCGCGCGACATCAGCTGCGTCGATGCCGTCCGGCAGTCGGCACCAGAGGAACATGCCGGCCTGGGGCTCAAGCCAGGGCTTTATCCCCAAACCCTTCAGGCGCGCCGAGACTTCGTTGATGGCGCGCGCCAGCCGCTGCCTGAGCATTTCCATGTGTTTGCGGTAGCCGCCGTCGCTCAAGACGTTGAGCACCAGCTCGGCCGCCATTCGGCCGCCGCCGAAGGAGGTGGCGATCTTGAGGTCGGTGAGGCCCTCGATCCATTCGGGCCTGGTGGCGATGAAGCCGCAGCGGGCGGAGGCCGAAAGCGTTTTGGAAAAGCTCCCGATATGGATGACCCGCTCGAGCCCGTCGAAAGCGGCGAGGCGGGGCGCTGCCACATATTCGAAATCGGCGAAGATATCGTCCTCGATGATGGTGAGGTCGAACTGCTCGGCGAACTTCAGCACCCGGTGGGCCGTGACGGGAGAGAGTGTCGCGCCGGTGGGATTGTGGATGGCCGAGTTGGTGATGTAGAGCCGGGGCCGATGTTCGGCGAGCGTCTGTGCGAAGAGTTCGAGATCGGGGCCTGACGGTGTGTAGGGCACGCCGACGATCTTTGCCCGGTGGGCGCGCAGCAGTGCGTGAAAGTTGAAGTAGCAGGGGTCGTCGACCAGCACCGTGTCGCCGGGTTCGAGCAGGAAACGGCAGAGAAGGTCGATCGCCTGCGTGCCGGATTCAGCGAGCAGGATCTGATCCGGCGAGGCCTCGATGCCGCGTTCGCCCATGCGCCGCGAAATCAGTTGGCGCAGCGGCGGCAGGCCGAGCGGCGAGCCGTAATCGGCAAGGGCCTTCCCCTCGGCGCGCGCAAGCGTTCTGAGCGCCCGGCGCATGCCCTCGCCGGGCAGCCAGGAGGGCGGCAGCCAGCCGCAGCCGGGCTTCAGATCGGCTTCATCCGCCTCCAGCGATTGCCGCGAAATCCAGAAGGGGTCGACGGCGCGGTCGAGCTTCGGCCCGGCCTCGGTCAGCGCGAAGGGGGCAGCCTGATTGGCGACATAGAAGCCGGAGCCCGGCCGGGACACGATCGCGCCCTCGGCGACCAGGCGCTCATAGGCGTCGACGACGGTCGAAGTCGAGAGCTTCATGCTGGCTGCGAGGCCGCGCACGGAGGGCAGCCTTGCCCCCGGCGTCAGGCTGCGCCCGGCGATGCGCTGCCGGATCGTCGCCATCACCATCTCGACGCGCGTGCGGCCCGTTATCTCTTCGTTCATCCGTACTGCCTTTTGAGCCATAACAGTTTTGCAAAATCGTATCAGACCGTCACTGTCGTGGCTATCGGTGTTGGCGGATAAGACTGGACGGCCCGTTCTTGCGAATTCGATTCAACCAACGCGCCTCAGCTTATTGTTTATGCATGCCGTTCTCTCAAGGCCGCAGGGTTTCGACGGCATGCATCTCGGAAGGAATGCATGATGGAGCGAATGACGGCAGGATGGGTCAATGGTTTGATCGGTGTGGTGATCTTCAGCGGTTCGCTGCCGGCGACGCGCGTGGCGGTGGCGCAATTCGATCCCGTCTTCCTGACCGTTGCGCGCGCGGCGATCGCCGGGCTGCTGGCGCTCTGCCTGCTGATCGTCTTTCGTGAGAAGCGGCCGGCCGGGCGCGATATCCTCTCGCTCGCCGTTGTCGCGCTCGGCGTCGTGGTGGGCTTTCCGCTGCTGACCGCGCTGGCGCTGCAGCATGTCACGTCAGCCCATTCGATCGTCTTCGTCGGTCTGCTGCCTCTTGCAACGGCCACCTTCGGGGTCATCCGCGGCGGTGAGCGGCCGAAGCCGGCCTTCTGGTTGTTCTCGGTTCTCGGCAGTACGCTCGTGGCGAGCTTTGCCCTGACGCAAGGCCTGACGGCCTCGCCGGTCGGCGATCTGCTGATGCTTGCCGCAATCCTTGCCTGCGGTCTCGGTTATGCCGAGGGCGGCAGGCTGTCGCGCACGCTCGGCGGCTGGCAGGTGATTTCCTGGGCGCTGGTCTTGTCGCTGCCGATCATGATCGCCGTCGCGTTCATCTACCGGCCGGCAAGTTTCGCCGGAATAGAAACGCCGGCGCTTGTCGGCCTTGCCTATGTCTCGCTGTTCTCGATGCTGATCGGCTTCATCTTCTGGTATCGCGGCCTCTCGCAGGGCGGCATCGCCGCCGTCGGCCAGTTGCAGCTGCTCCAGCCCTTCTTCGGTCTGGCGCTCGCCGCCACCCTGCTGCACGAGCCGGTGACGTGGGCCATGCTCGGCGTGACGGTTGCGGTCATTCTCTGCGTGATGGGCGCGCGGAAGTTCGCGAGGTAGTGGCTGCCTCAGGCCACAAAGCTGCCGCTCAATCGTCAGCAAATGGCCCTGTTATCGCCGCACCGAGCCCTTTTCAGCCTTCATCGTTGCGACCTCGCCAGCCTTTTGAGCGGCTGAGCGATCGACCGAGGCGGTCTTGCTGCCGTCCAAAATCACCGGAAAAGGAATGAAAATGATCACTCGTTATACATCCCTCGCAACGATGACGGCCGCGGTGCTCAGCCTGCTTGCTCTCAGCCCGGCATCCGCGACCGAGTTTGCCCAGGCACAACAGCAGCCGCCGGCACAGGGCCAGGCGCCCATGCAAGGACAGGGTGCTACCGGTGCGGCTTCCCCTGTCAGTGATCAGAAACTCGAGGCCTTTGCCGTTGCCTACGTGCAGGTCGATAAAGTCAGGCAGGAATATTCCGCCAAGATCGACGCGACGAAGGATCAGGCTTCGAAGCAGAAGCTGCAGGATGAAGCCAAGAAGCAGATGGTCGAAACCGTCCAGGCCTCTCCCGACATCTCCGTCGAGGAATATTCCTCGATCCTGACCGCCGCGCAAAGCGACCCGGCTCTCGCCAAGAAGGTTCTGGACAAGATCGGCACTCCGCCGCCGGCGCAGCCGCAGCAATAGGCTTTTGCCTGGAGCGGTTCAGCTTTTCATGGAGGAGCAGAACCACTCTAAGTTTTGGCGTTTACGCAATTCCGGACGGAAAACCGCTCTACACTTTCCCTGGAATTGCTTTAGGGCCGCAGTGCCCGCCAATTTGGCCGGGCGCTGCTTCGAAGCGTGATTTCTTCCGTCAGAGCCGGTCGAAAACCTCGGGCTGCAATTTGCCGATCCTCATCAGATGCTGCAGCACGTATGTCACGGAAAGAGCGTCGTCGAGCCCGTCATGCGCCCGCAACGGAGGATGGTCGACGCCGTAATAGTCGGCGAGCCTGTTGCTCGGCGTCCTTGCCAGATCTTCGATCGGCATTCCCGCTGCAAGGAGAAGCTTGACGGCGTTGTCGAAGCGGCCGGCCGGAATGGGCGGCTGAATGCCGGCTACATAGCAGCTGATAGCCACCAAGTTCATCTCATCCTTGCCCCAGGACCAGAACCGGGCGCCACCCGAGAAGCTGTCGACGGCCGCAAGCGCTTCCTGCAAGGCGACGCCATGAGCGTCGATATCCTGCTCGGTAATGTCCGTGAGATTGGTAAAGTAAGGATCGAGCGGATATCTTCTGCCGAAGCGGTCAACGGCCTTGATGTAGGACTTGTGCGTATCGAGGATCGGATATTCGCCTTCGAGACCGAGCTTCACGGCGCCGATCTGGGCGATGACGGGATCGGGATCATGCGCCGCGCACCAGAACCTGCGCTGCGAGCCTTCGACGCAAAGAAATTCACAATCGAATATGATGGCGGTCTTCATCGTCGATTCTGCTGAAACAAAAAGCGAGCTGAGGCTCGCGGACGCTACCTCATCCTGTTCACTCGTGGCAATCTCCGGACGCGGTATTTTCTGCAAGTTGCATCGAATTGAGAGCGGAGCACCAATGATGGAAATCGGCCGGCTGCTTGGCTCCGGCAAGGAGGCCGAAGTCTTCGAATACGGGGCGCTGGCGCTCAAACTCTATCGGCACCCCGCCTCGAAGGCGTCGGCGTTCCGCGAAGGGGCGAACCTTGCGATGGTCGAGAGGCTTTCGCTGCCGGCGCCGAAGGTTCATGCGGTCGGCGAGTTCGAAGGGCGCTGGGGCGTGGTGATGGAGCGGGCGCCGGCCTCGTGTTTTGCCGACCGGCTCGTCTCGACGGCAGGAGACGCTGCGTTCGGCGAAATGGCGCAGCTGCATTGCAGCATCCACAGCCAGCCGGGTGAAGGGCTGCCCTCCCTCTTGGCGCGTCTCTCGGCCAGGATCCGGCGGGCGGAGGGACTGGATGCCGCGTCGAGAAAGCGGCTGCTGTCGGCGCTCGATTCCCTTCCCGACGGCGATAGGGTCTGCCATGGCGATTTCCACCCGTGGAATATTCACGGATCAGGGCGGGGCGCGATGGTTGTCGATTGGCTCGACGCCTGCTCCGGCAATCCTCTGGCTGATGTCTGCCGAAGCTACGTGCTGCTGCGAAATGCCATGCCCGATCGAGCAATGGCCTATGTCGAGGCCTATGCCTCCGCCACCGGTGCAGAGGTCCGTGCCATCCTGGCGTGGCTTCCTGCGATCGCCGCCGCTCGCCTGGCGGAAGGGGTGGCGAAGGAGAATGACGAGCTGCTGCGGTTGGCGGAACTCCGGCACTATCCTTAGAACGACACGAGGGGCGGGCGGATTTCAAGTGCCTGTCTCAATCGGACGTCATTTGGCGGGAACGACGAGCGCCTCATCCTTGCGCACGATATAGGTCGCCAGTTCCGAAGCCCTGCCGCTGCCGACGTTCCTTGCCGAGTGCACCACGCCGGAGGGTATGAACAGCGACTGACCGGCCCTGAGTGTCACCGGCTCCCTGCCTTCGAGCTTGTATTCCAGCGTGCCCTCGAGCACGAAGGCGACCTCTTCGCCGGGATGCGAGTGGTTCGGTGCGAGCACGCCCGGAGCGATATCGACGCGCACCTGGACGACTTCGTGGCCCGGCACGTCGATATCGTTCTTGATGAGGTCGGTGCGCTCTATCGGCTGCTCCGCATGCGCTGCCGCCGCGCCGCCGAGAGCAAGGGCGAGTACCATGGCCTGGATCGTTTTCATTGTGTCATCCTTCCTGAATTGGTCGGTCCCGGCTCGTTGGCCGCGACGCCATTTCAGTCGATGATTGAACCAGGCATGTGTCGGGAAACATACCTTTTTGTAAGCTTGTGTATCTGCGAGTTACGCGAACCGCATCGCGGATCTCGCGCGCGCCTTCGCGGCCACTTCCTCGCGATCGCGAGGCGGTTGCGACGTCTCCATTGAATCGAGCAGTTCGCGGGCGCAGGCAGCGATCGAACTGACCGCGCGCTCGAACGCGGCCTCATTGCGCTTCGACGGTTTGGTCGTTCCGCTGAGCTTGCGCACGAACTGCAGCGCGGCATCGTGAATCTCTTCGTCCGTCGCCGGCGGATCGAAGTTGAACAGAGGTTTTATGTTTCGGCACATGGCTTGCTCACGTGATTTATCTTTGCCACTAGGGGAGCGGCCTTGTGTGAAAGGTAGTCGCGTGAGCGCGAAATGCAACCGCCCCAGGGGGAAGCTGCGCCCTGAACGCGTTCAGGGGATCAGCGAGCGGAAGCCGATGATTGGAGCTAGCGATGCCTTGGGAAACCTGTATTTTTTTGCAAGCGTGTGTCTCTGCGGCGCGGCCGCTTGACGTTAGAAAGAGGTAATGGATATCAAAAGCCTCGTACCTCGTGACAAACATGATCTTGCGGCAGTCTCGGCCGTCGAGAAGGCGGGCTATCCTGCGGTGGCGTCAATTCTCGATGATCTGCTGGGATGGACCGCTGACGGCAATTGGCCGGTCGCTGGACCGCTTGCGCGGTTTCTGGCATCGCTTGGCGACCCCATCGTCGAGCCTGTCATGCGTGTACTTGCAGGAAACGACTCCACCTGGAAGTATTTTTGTCTGGATCTGATTATTCGCCATCTTCCTGCTGATTGTATTGGCAGGCTGTACGAGGTGCTCTATCAGCTATCAATCAATCCGAATGACGATGATCGCGCCGAGGGCGTGGATGCGGTCGCGCGAGAAGTGCTGGCATAATTTCTTGATTGCGAGAGTGATTGTCTCCTGATCTTATCGATGCCGATGGAATAGCCTGTTTCGTTGTGCCGTGCCGTACCCCCCTCTGGCCTGCCGGCCATCTCCCCCACAAGGGTGGAGATCGGCTGGGCGTGATGGCTGCCCCAAACTACGAACGTATAGCTGCTGCACCACGGTCACAAGGGAGCGATGATCCAACCTCTTGCCGCTCTCCCTCCTTGTGGGGGAGATGCCCGGCAGGGCAGAGGGGGGTGCGCGGCACGGCTTGCCCGGCGAGGGCGATCCCGCAGCTCCCTCGTATTTCAAGCCGCCGAAGTCGAACCTCTCACGTCGAGCGTCGCAATATCCGTCACACCCCCCGACGACTCGAAATCGAAGATCTTCTGCGTCACCAGCGCGGCCGCTCCCCTTGCCCAGGAATTGTCCTCCCAGTCGGGCAGCAGCGGCGGGGCGGTGCGGAAGGTGCGGGCGGCGAGCGCGTCGCGCAGCGGCGTGAGGAAGGGATCGCCGAGGGAGACGGCTTCGCCGCCGGCGACGATGACTTCGGGGTCGGTGATGTTGACGAGGTTGGCGAGGGCGGTGCCGATGCCGCGGCCGGAATCTCCGACGAGGGTGAGGGCGGTGGCATCGCCTGAGGCGAGGGCTTCGCAGAGTTCGGGCAGGCCGAGCTCGTCGCCGCGGCCGGTCGCTTCACGCCAGCGGCGCAGCATCGAGAGTTCGGAGTGATAGGCCATCAGGCAGCCGCGCTTGCCGCATTCGCAGAGGCGGCCATTCTCCTCGAACAGGGTGTGGCCGAATTTGCCGGCAGCGCCATTGGCGCCGCGATAGAGCTTGCCGTCGATGACAAGCGCGCAGCTGATGCCGACGCCGACGGCGAGTACCGCCATGTTGCGGTGCTGGCGGCCGAGGCCGAAGAGCTGCTGGGCGATGGCATAGGCGTTGGTATCGTCCTCCAGCCAGACCGGCACGTGGACGCGGGCGGCCACCAGCGAGGCGAGCGGAACATTGTCCCATTTGAAGCGGTGGCTGCGCACGCAGGCCGTCTGCTCGTGGTTGATGACGCCGGGCATGGAGATGCCGATGCCGGCGAGCTTGGCTTTCGGCCGGCCGGCGAGCTTCACCAGTTCGGGGACGGTGGCCGCCAGGAGATCGGCGACATAATCCGGATCGTGGCCCTTCAGATCGACGCGCGTGGCGGCGAGAGGATTGGTGGCGAGATCCGTCGCCACGCACTCCACCGAATCCACCATCAGCTTGAAGCCCAAAGCGAGCGAGTGCTCGTAATTGATCTCGACCGGGATCGGTCGGCGGCCGGCGGGGCCGGGCACGGCCTTGCCCTCGGTGACGATGCCTTCCTCCAAGAGATCGGCGACGACGAAGGTGACGGCGGCGGGGCTGAGCCCGATCACCGTCGCGATATCGGCGCGGCTCCTCGGCCCTTCGCGGCGGAGAAGGTTGAGGATGAGGCGTCGGTTCATGGCTCTCGCCGTGGTCTGGTCGCCTTTCAGCTTCACGATGCATTCCTTAATTTTGTAAATTAATTATTGCGAGGTCGCACAATCTATGCATAAGTTCGGCCGCCGATCAACTGAGGCAGCCGGATTCTACGGTCGGGTTCAGGAGGCGGGATCGGCGCGTTGAATGCCTGCATGGGCACGCTCCAAGGAGGAGGCGGCTCAGCCAGGCGGTGTTGTCGATCAACCGGGAGGAATTCAATGGTATTCTCAAAGCATTTTCCCTCAACCACCCGCAGAAGCTTCCTGAAAGGAGCGGGCGCGGTTTCGGCCGCGGCGGTCACGGGCAGTTTTCCGATGCCCGCGATCGCGCAGGCGCGGGACGTCACCATCATCTCGTCGGAAAATAACGGCGCGGCGCTCGATGCGCTGAAGGCGATCGCGGCGGGCTTCGGCAAGGAAGCCGGGGTCAACGTCGTCATCAACAATATGGACCACGAGGCCCACAAGACGGCGATCCGCAACTATCTCGTCGCCGGCGCCCCCGATGTCTGCTTCTGGTTCTCGGGCAACCGCATGCGCGCCTTCGTCAAGCGCGGGTTGTTCGATGATATTTCTGACCTTTTCGAGAAGGAAAAATACAAGGACGTGCTGGGTGCGACGGCCGGCGCCGTCACCGAAGACGGCAAGCAATACGGCCTTCCGACCGGCGGCACGCTCTGGGGCATGTTCTACCGCAAAGACGTGTTCGATCAATATGGGCTGACCGTGCCGAAGACGGCGGAAGAGTTCCTGGCCTATGGCGACAAGTGCAAGGCGGCAGGCATCACCCCGGTTGCGATCGGCACCAAGGAATTGTGGCCGGCGGCCGGCTGGTTCGATCAGATGAACCTTCGCATCAACGGGCTCGACAGGCACATGGCACTGATGAACGGTGAGATGAGCTATCTCGATCCGGCGCTGACCCCGGTCTTCGACCAGTGGGAAGCGATGATTTCAAAGGGCTTCTTCACGCCGAACCACACCTCTTTCGGCTGGCAGGAGGCGGCAGCACTGCTGGCGCAGAATAAGGCCGGCATGATGAACCTCGGCGCCTTCCTGCGCTCGGCCTTCACCGAGGCTGATCTGCCGCAGCTTGCTTACGCGACCTTCCCGGTGCTCGATCCGAAGATCGGCCATTTCGAGGAATTCTCGGTCAACTCAGTCCATATTCCCGCCAAGGCGAAGAATAAGCAGGGCGCGCGCGAGTTCCTCGCCTATTTCTACAAGCCGGAGAACCTGGCGGCTTATCTGGAGCCGGGCGGCAACGTGCCGCCGCGCAACGACCTGCCGGCGAGCAAGGACCCGCTCGTCAATGTCGCCGTCGAAACGATGAAGACGGTGCAGGGCGCCTCGCAATATTACGACCGCGACAGCGATCCAGACATGGCCCAGGCCGGCCTCGTCGGCTTCCAGGAATTCATGGCCAAGCCCGACCGGCGCAAGGCGATCCTGACGCGGCTCGAGGGGACGCGGAAGCGGATTTATAAGATCTGATCGTTGGCGAACGCGCCCTGAAGCTGCCCCTCACCCTAACCCTCTCCCCGTAAGAACGGGGAGAGGGGACGTGCCCTGCGAGACGTGTGCGAGGGACCGAGAGGTTGCGGCTATCTTCCTTCGCCCCGTGAGCGGGGAGAAGGTGCCGGCAGGCGGATGAGGGGCCCCCCACGACGCGCGCCGGATGAGGGGCAGGCGGCGGTCTAACCACACACGAGGTTCCTGAAATGCAGACAACATGGCGCCGCCAGCGGTGGTGGCTGACTCCGGTTTTGCTCATCGCGCCTGCGATCCTGCTATTCTCCACCGTCATCCTGCTGTCGGCGGTCAGGAGCGTCTGGATCAGCTTTCACGAATGGGACGGCTTCGGGCCGATGGTGTGGATCGGGCTCGGCAATTACGTCGAGCTCTACAACGATCCGCAGTTCTACGTGTCGCTGAAGAACAATCTGATCTGGCTCGTCATGTTCATGGCCGCGCCCCCGATCGGGCTCGCCATCGCGCTCCTGGTCAACCAGAAAATATCAGGCATGCGCTTCCTGAAATCGTTGTTCTTCATCCCGCTGGTGCTGGCCTCGGTCACGGTGGGCGTCGTCTTCACCTGGGTCTATACGCCGGAGTTCGGGCTGCTGGCGCTGATCTTCCGGGCTTTCGGGGCGGTGGCGCCGGCGGTGCTTTCCGATGAGCATTTCGTCACCTTCGCGATCGTCATCGCCGCACTCTGGCCGCAGATCACCTTCTGCATGGTGCTTTATCTCGCCGGCCTCAACAATCTGAGCGAAGAGCTGATCGGGGCGGGCCGCGTCGATGGCGCTCGGGGCTGGAATATGCTGCGCCACATCGTGCTGCCGCAGCTGACCCAGGTCACCTTCATCGCCATTGCCGTCACCGTCGTCGGCGCGCTGCGCTCCTTCGATATGATCTCGGTGATGACGGCCGGCGGGCCGTTCGGCTCCTCCTCGGTGCTTGCCTACCAGATGTACGAGCAGTCGATCTTTTCCTACCGCTTCGGCTACGGCGCGGCGATCGCCTCGGTGCTCTTCGTGATCATGGCCGTCTTCATCGCCTGGTATCTCACCCACATCATCCGCAGCGAAGAGAGGGGAGGCTGATGTATCCTCGTCCGATACCCGAAACCGCGATCTGGCAGCGCCGCCTCTATGTGTCTGCCGTCGTCCTCGTGCTCATCCTCTGGCTTTGCCCGCTCTTTGCGATCGTGCTGACCTCCTTCCGCTCGACGGCTGACGTGATGGGCGGCAATCTCTGGGGCTGGCCGACCGAGATCGGCGTCATCGACAATTACCGGGCAGTCTTCACCGACACGCCGATGGCGCGCTATTTCCTCAACAGCCTGATCATCACCATTCCCTCGGTGATCGGCGTGCTCGTCATGTCGACGCTCGCGGGCTTCGTGCTGTCGCGCTACCGGTTTCGCGGCAACATGCTGATCTTCGCGCTCTTCGTCGGCGGCAATTTCCTGCCGCACCAGATCATGATGATCCCTGTGCGCGACCTGATGGTGCGGCTCGACCTGATCGATACGACTGTGGCGCTGATCATCTTCCACGTCGCCTTCCAGACGGGGTTCGCCACACTCTTCATGCGCAATTTCATCGCGGCGCTGCCGGACGAGTTGTTCCAGGCGGCCCGCGCCGAAGGCGCTTCGCCGTTCCAGACGCTCATCCATGTGGTGATCCCGCTGGTGCGGCCGGCGCTCGCCGCGCTTGCCATCCTGATCTTCACCTTCGTCTGGAACGATTATTTCTGGGCCGTGGTGCTGACCGTCAGCGACAGCGTCAAGCCCGTGACGGCAGGCCTTGCCAATCTGCGCGGCGAATGGGTCTCGGCCTGGAACCTGGTTTCAGCAGGCACGATCGTCGTCGCCGTGCCGCCCGTCGTGATGTTCTTCCTGATGCAGCGGCATTTCATCACCGGCCTCACCATGGGGGCGGTGAAGGGATGAGCCGGCGTCTTCCGTTTCAACAAGAGAGGGCCAGGACATGACCAGTCTCGAACTTCGTGCGATCAACAAGAACTACGGCGCCTATCACGCGCTGCGCGGCATCGATCTTTCCGTGGCACAGGGCGAGTTCATCGTCATGGTCGGTCCGTCAGGCTGCGGCAAGTCCACGCTGTTGAAGAGCATTGCCGGGCTGGAGGCGATCTCCTCGGGCCAGATCCTGATCAACGGCCGTGATGTGAGCCGGCAGGAGCCGGGCGATCGCGGCATCGCCATGGTCTTCCAATCCTATGCGCTTTATCCGCACATGACGGTGGCGGAGAATATGGGCTTTGGCCTGCGCATGGCCAAACGCCCGAAGGCCGAGATCGATGCGGCGGTCGACCGCGCCGCCAAGATCCTGCGCATCGACGACCAGCTGGACAAGCGGCCGAAGCAGCTTTCCGGCGGCCAGCGGCAGCGCGTGGCGATCGGCCGGGCGATCACCCGCTCGCCCGAGGTGTTCCTGTTCGACGAGCCGCTGTCGAACCTCGATGCGGCGCTCCGCACCCAGATGCGCGTCGAGCTCAGCAGCCTGCATGCCGAGCTCGGCGCCACCATGGTCTATGTCACCCACGACCAAGTGGAGGCGATGACCATGGCAAGCCGCATCGTCGTGTTGAACAAGGGGATCATCGAGCAGGTCGGCTCGCCGCTGGAGCTTTACCGCAACCCCGACAATCTCTTCGTCGCCGGCTTCCTCGGCGCCCCGCGCATGAATTTCCTCGGCGTCACCATCGATGCCGTCTCCGGCCGCAGCGTCACCGTTTCCGCGCCCGGACTTTCGCCGCTGACGGTGGAGCTTGCCCAGCCGACGGCACTTGCGAAAGGCGCGGCTCTCACGCTCGGCGTGCGCCCGGAGGCGATCTCTGTTGTCGCCGAGGGCAGCGAGGGCGGGGCCGTGCATGGCGAAGTCCGCCTCGTCGAGCATCTCGGCCGCGAGACCATTCTCTATGTCGATGCCGGCAATCTCCGCACCATCGCGTCGGAAAGCGGCACCGGCAACATCACTGCGCAGCTCTCCTATGTTGCGCCCTTCGCCGCCGGGCAGAAGGTGGCGCTGAAGCTCGATGCGGAGGAGCTCTATCTCTTCTCCCCCGATGGCGGCCGCACGATCAGCGCCCGCAAGACCATTCTCGACAAATAAGGAAAGACCGCCCGTGTCCGACAAGACCCTCTCCGCATGGAACACCGTCCAGACCGACCGCTTCCTCGTCGGTGTGCCGCATTATCCCGAGCATGTCGACGAAAGCTATTGGGAGCGCGATGCCGAGCGCATGGCGAAAGCCGGCTTCAATGTCGTGCGCATGGCCGAATTCGCCTGGCATATTCTGGAGCCGAAGCTCGGCACCTTCAATTTCGATCTCTTCGACCGCGCCATAGCAATCCTCGGGCGCCACGGCATCGATACGATCATGTGCACGCCGACGGCCACACCGCCGCGCTGGCTGACCGCGGCGCACCCTGAAATTTTAAGGGTCGACGGCAAGGGCCGGCCGATGAGCCACGGCTCGCGCCAGCATTGCGACACGGCAAGCCCCGTCTTCCGCGAGCACAGCAAGCGCATCACCCGGGCGATGGCCGAGCACTATCGCGGCAATCCCCATGTCGTGGGCTGGCAGACCGACAATGAGCTGAACACCAGCATGCCTGAGAGCTTTTCCCAGGCGACGCTCAGCGAATTTCAGGCGTACCTGGCCGATAAATACCACGAGATATCAAAGCTCAACGCCGCCTGGGGCGGCGATTTCTGGGCGACGGCCTATGACAGTTTCGACCAGGTGGTGCTGCCGATCGAATTCGGCCCGACCTTCCCGAGCCCCGGCCATCTGCAGGATTATCACCGCTTCCTCGCCTTCTCAACCGCGCGCTTCCAGCACGATCAGGTGGAGATCCTGCGGGCGGTCAAACCCTCGTGGTTCGTCTTCCACAATCTCGGGGGCCTCAGGGATATCGATTTCCGCGGCCAGTTCAGCAAGGATCTCGATTTCGTCGGCTACGACATCTATCCCATGCTCTATGACGAGTTCATGCGGCTCGGCAACCACGCCAAGGTGCAGGCGCTGCACCTCGATATCTGCCGCGGCTTTTCCGGCAATTACATCGTGCCCGAGCAGCAATCGGGCTTCGGCAGCCAGCCGGGCTTCTGCACGCTGACGCCGGAGCCGGGCGAGCTGCGCCGCATGGCGCTCTCCTCCGTTGCCCATGGTGCCGACGGCCTGATGTTCTTCCGCTGGCGGCCCGCCCATTTCGGCGCCGAGATCTATTGGATGGGCATCATCGACCATGACGATATCGGCCGCCACCGCTATGAGGAGGCCACGCGCTTCGCGACCGAGATGACGGCGCTGGCGCCGAAGATCCTCGGCACGCATGTGCGGATGGATGTCGGCATCGCCGGCTCCGATTTCGACAATCAGGAAGCCCACAAGACCTATCCGATCGGCCTGCCGAGCCCGCAGGACGATGCGATCCTGCTGCATCAGCATTGTTATGACAGGGGCATCGCCTGCGGCTTCATCCACCCCGAGGACGATCTTTCCAGGCTGAAGCTCTTCTATGTGCCCCATTGGGTGATGTGGAAGGACGAATGGACGGCGAGGCTCGAAGCCTTCGCCGCATCCGGCGGCACCGTCGTCATCGGCGCGCGCACCGGCACCCGCAATGAGGACAACCACGTCATCCGCGAAACCGCGCCCGGCACCGCGCTTTCCAAGCTGACGGGCGTGCGCGTCGAAGATTTCGGCCGCTTGGCCGCCCCCGGCGCCAACGGTCTCTTCGACGTGATGGAGCGCTCCGGCGGCCTCGTCATCCCGCCGAACAAGCCGGCCGAAAGCCACCGCCGCCAGCGCCGCTTCAAGATCGGCAACCGCGAAATGACGGCCGGCCATTTCTACGAAAACCTCACCATCGCCCCCGACGTCGAGGTCATCGCCGCCTGGTCCAACCGCTACGCCGAAGGCCAGCCGATGGCGACCTCCCGCAAGATCGGCAAGGGGCAGGTGGTTTATCTCGGGACGTATCTCACGCCTGATCTGACCGAGACGCTGACCGAACGGCTGTTTGCGCCGGCAGGCGTGGAGCCGCTGGTCGGCGGGCTGCCCGAGGGGGTGGAGGTGACGATGCGGATGAATGACGCGCGGCGGCTGCTGTTTGTGCAGAATTATATGGATCAGCCGGTGACTGTGGGTGGGGTGCCGGCCGGGCGGGATTTGCTGGATGGGGAGAAGATGGTGAAGGGGAGGCTGGAGCTTGGGGGGTATGGGTGTGCGATTGTGGAGTTGGAGGGGTGAGGGGTGAGGTTTACGCGCACCAAAGGCATAAAAGGAGAGTGTCTGCGCTTTTCCGCTGGTGGAGTGAGTTTGGCAGTTTGCAGATGGCGATATCCCCGCCAGCTTTATTGATGACCACCTGCCGAAGCGGATAATGTGGTGGTTGAAAATATGTGAGTTACGTCGGCGTATAAGTTGTGATGATCGTGCATGCTGTCTATCTTCCCTGCATACGCGAGGAAGAGCATGACCAACGAAGATTTCTACGCATCCCTAAATGACGACAATGATATCGCATTTACGCAGGTAGTCGAAATGCTCGACACCAAACTCGGGGATAATCTTGCCTCCTTGGGCGACAGGGACGATCCAAGATATCTTCAGCAAGATTATATGAACAAGGTTGTAGCGGCGGCGGCGGCGCTCGACATTGAAGAGATTGCTGCCTTTGGTGTCCCGGGGATACAGAACAATTTCACAGAAATATACGACGAATTTGTCCTAGCGCTCCAGCGTTTCGTAATGAGAGTTTCGCTTCGGAAGGTTCGGACCGGCAAGGTGTACTCAGTTGAGTTGCCGCCAGCTGACAAGGAGCGCATCCACGGGTTGGTGCGGGAAATAAGAAGTGTCATTGAGGCTGCTGACCTTGATGAAAAGAAAAGAAACACGCTCTACGCCAAGCTGAATGCGTTTGACGCTGACGTTGATCGGGCAAGGACGCCCTTCAATAACGCTATGTTGATGGCGCTCGACATCGCACACGTAGTGAAGACCTACGGCGAGGCCTTGAACCCACTCAGCGAGTTTCTGAAACGGATCAACGATCTTCTAGCTTCCGCAAAGAGTAAAGAGCCAGAGCAGTCTCAACTTCCCCCTCCAGAAGAGAAAAAAAGGCTGCCGCCTCCGCCGAAACAAATCGAGGGGCCAAATCTATCGCGAGATCTAGACGCTGATATTCCGTTTTGAGAAAAAGAAACCTAGTGGTTCCGAATACATGGGTGCGCAAGCGCAACTAAATGGCCTTGATCCGTCCGCGCCTAACAGATCACCATGGAATTATGGCAGCGCAAGCCGAGCTCGATTTTGCGATTCCTTTTTTCGATGAGGACATACCCCTGTATGTCGATCCCTTCATGCTTTGGCGGTCTCCGTCGCAGCAGGATCAAGCTCTCCATACCAGCCTCGTCAACGCATTCAATCACTTGGGTTACCTCGCCTTTAAGGGAAATGAAGATCAAGCGGTGAAGACCCTCATCGCCGCATCTGAATGCGACGAGGTCGGGCTTGGCTCATCTGCAACTCGCAAAGGCAAGCGCATCGGTGAAAGGAAAGCTCAAGAGATTATAGAGCTATTTAAGCGGATTCCATATTATGCTCAGCGGGGTTTCCGTCACTTCGAAGAGATCCAGTTTTTCGTCGATGGAATTTCCAAGGATCGCATCAGCGACATAAGCTGTAGCTTTCTGAAATCCTTCTTAATCGAGTTTACGATTCAACAATGCGATAAGATTGGAATTTCTAGGCAGTCGGTCAACGTGGAACACGTCTACGATTACCGAAAGAATCTCTTCGAGACTCAATGCGGCATATCTCTTCCAGTTCATCCCAGCGACGGTAGGCCACTCCTGTTCGTTCCGAAACGATGGCTCAGGTTTGCGCCATGGATCAACTATGATGAGTATTTTACCGATTATTGTCCTCAAGATGAGGTGTCGCGTACTCCAGAAGAGCTTATGCGCGTCGAAGTCCTAGACTACAACCGAGACCACTATGGTGTAGTGGATGCTTATATCCAGGCCAAAGAGCGGACATTTGAAGATTGCAAAAACGATCCGCTTTTTTCGCAGATTCCGGTCACGTCCGCAAAACGCAAGTTTGCTCTCATCAGGAAGCTTCCCACTGGGAAGGATGATAACGCCGACAAAAAATATGAAGATGCCATTGGGCAGCTGCTGCCGTCTATGCTTTATCCTAAGCTGGACTTCGCTCAAGAGCAGGCCCGGACCGACAGCGGTGTGAGTATCCGCGATCTCATATTCTATAACACGGCGAGTACACCATTCCTACGTGATATTCACAAAGACTATGGGTCGCGGCAGATTACAATGGAGATGAAGAATGTGCACGCGGTGGAGCGGGAGCATGTAGACCAGCTCAATCGATATTTGGCGGATGAGTTAGGGAAATTTGGATTATTTGTCACTCGAAACCCACTAAAAAAGGCAGTTCTTACGAGGACCATAGACTTGTGGTCAGGTCAACGGAAGGCAATTGTTACGTTGACGGACGAGGACATCGGTCAGATGGTTGAGCTATTCGAGAGCAGGCAACGTGATCCGTTAGACGTGATCGTCAAAAAGTACAGTGAGTTTAGGGCCCTGTGTCCGTGAGGAAGAGATGAAGAGCATAGAAGAAGTTGAAGCTTTGGAGAAATTGATCGGTCAATTGGAAGGCTTGCATACCGAGATTTCCCAACTTGCTCGGAAGGCGCCGAATGACGGGCTAAATAAGTTTAAGTTGAACCTTGTTAACAAGGTTATCGCCAACGGCAACAGGCTTCTTCAGGGCAGATATCGGCCCTTTGATGATTTCGAGCAATTTGACGAAGATAACCTTCCGACGAACAGCGATGTGACTATGATCATCGCGCAATACATGGAGCAAACAGAGCGGTTCCGATCCGATAACGTCACCCATGAGCGTAGTCGCTGGTGGTACGTCGTCAATAACGCAGCAAGCAACTTAAGCGCAAGAATGCCTACCACGGTGGGAGGCGAGAAGAAATAATGCAAGCAACAGATGACTTCCGGTTCGTAACTACCGATGCTGCTGTTGAGATCTATACTGCAAGCACACCCGTATTCGAAGGCGTCTTGAGGGAGGTTCGAGAACTTTCGAAAAAGAAACCGGATGCAACCATGAATCCCAGCAAGGTCAAGCTGGTGAATCGTGTGTTGAAGGACTTGTTGGTGATTTTGAAAGATGAGCCAGCTGGAAAATATCTAGAGGAGCTTGATGACGACAAGCTTCCTCAGGTGAGCGATGCCGTACTAACGATGGTGCAATTCGAATCTGCGTTAAAGGCATTCCGAGCGCGTTACCTGGTCTACCTGACTGACTTCGGAGAGTCTCACTGGATTACTAAGGAAATATTAGCTTACTGGCGGAATGAATAGGGGATTTTTTGAGTCGCACATCTCAGCGGTATCGCGGTGATCTTTCGGTGTGCGCTGAGCTGCGAACTCTCGTGCGATCCGTCTAAGTCCTTGTCCGGGGACGAAATTGGTTGCATGCATCCGAGCGCCCACCATCGCTTGGAAGCCTTAGAGAGCAGGCTTTCTGGGATGATAGAGAGAACACACTGTCCCCCTAGTTGCCCCAGCCGATTTGGAACCGATCGAATCGAACCTCGCTCAACGGCCGGTTAGAGGTGCTCAGCCTTACCGAACGAAGAACGAGATGAAGTTCGGGGGAATAGTATTGTTCGAAAATAATCGGAGGCAATTCCGTCAGTTTCAGACGGCTGTTGATGGCCAGACTTTGTAGGAACAAGATGCAATCGTTTCCTCCCCCAAGCCGTCGAACCTGATAAAAGTCGTGCCCGAAACGGATTTTTTGCCATTGATGAAAAGCGTGGTGTCGGATTGCCAGTTCTTCTTCTGTGGCAGATCGTCCAACGCAATCGCATTCGCGTATTTCAGCTCATGCGTTCCGCTGGCACTCACTCTCTTTTCGACGAGCAAGGGGTGCAAATAGACAGCCGACACCGGCTGCAGTGAACCGTCGCGCTCCATCAGCCGTTGTTCGGTGAGACCCGGGCCGTCCGGCTTGTAGAATACGGAATAAAAAGGCGCTTCTCTGGTCAGCAGCACTCCCTGTTTGGCTTCTTTAGCGGTTAAGCAATCGCCAAAGGCTGGTACCGCCAATGTTATTCCAACCAGTAGCGACAAACTTCTTAGCAAGATCGACATCCCAGATTCCCTCATCCAAGTTCACTACAATGGTGCTTGGGTGAAATTGGGGAGATCGGAAAACAGACCTCTAATGTTGCGCACCGCCAACCGACGGTACGGTGAATTTCACAAGCTTTCCGCCCAGCACTTCGTGCACTGGTGTGGCGAGTTCGATGAGTACCTTGTGTTCGCCCGGCGGCAGGCCGGTGAGGACGATAGCGCCGGTGCCGCCTGCATCGGCCCACCGCCATGGCAGGTCGTCGATGCTGACATGAAGGTGCCTGGCGCGGGGCGAGACATCGGTCGCGCTGGCGCCGAAAACGGGCAGGATGCGAAAGTTCTCGGTTCGATAGGGAATGATGGCCACGCCTCTGGTGGCCAGTGGTTCTTCAAGGGGCTGATCCACGAAGAGCGCGGGCGCGGGTTCGTTCTTGATCGGAAGGAACTGCGTGGCCACCTCATGCGGCGTCTGCGCGTGGAGGGATGTGCCGGCGAGCAGGGAGGCTGCCGTTGCGAGGGCTCTTGCGATCGTGGTCATGACATAATCCTCTGCAGTCGCGCCAGTCGTGACCGGCATTGCCGGGGCACCGGCGCGACGTTGAATTGAGGCCGATCAGGCGGCGTTGAGTTCGACGGCGATGTTGCCGCGCGTGGCCTTGGAGTAGGGGCAGAGCTGGTGAGCGCGCTCGACCAGGGACTTGGCGAGGTCAGCCTCGATGCCTGGCAGCTTCGCGTTCAGCCGCGCCTGCAGGACATAGCCGCCGTCATCGATCGAGACGAGGTCGATCTCGGCATTGACGGCAGCATCGGCGGGCACGCGAAGCTGGCGTTCGGCAGCCGCTCTTCCGATCGCACCGAGAAAACAGGCGGACCAGGCGGCGGCGAAGAGCTGTTCGGGATTGGTGCCCGGAGCCGAGGAGCCGGGCGGGGAGAGTTTCACATCGAGGCGACCGTCGGACGTGCGAGACGCGCCGTCGCGTCCGCCGCTGGTGTTGGTGGTGCCGGTATAGATGACTTTCGACATTTGGATGCTCCTTGTTCAATTGCAGCACTCTGCTGGTTTCTCAGACGCCGCCACGACCCAGCAGGGTTCCGGGCGGCAATGATGGGAATATGAGATCGGGGAAATCCATCCGGTAGCGAGCAGGAGTGAGAGCAAGCCTCTCGTTTTCGCTCAGTCTTGCATCAGGTTGCGAGAAGCCGGAGCGCTGTGGACGATGTGGAAAAGCAGCGCGTTGCGGGGGCATGTCGCTCCCATCCGCGGAGGATTGCCCGCCGTTCGGAACTTGCCGAACTCAAGAGGCTGCCTCTCAGGTTTTCCTGCTACCGCCGGTGCCGGCATTGCGCGATCTTCGAAGCGCTAACCGGGGTCGAGACCTGCCGAGGCGGTCTTGATCTCTCATCCAGTCAGGAGACAGACATGAACACGCTTTTCAAACGCAAGATCGCCTTCGCCCTGTCGATGGGCATCGTAACGACAGGGCTCATTTCTTTCACGCTGCTCGCGCTCAACCTGGGTTTTTCCGAGGGATTCGTGCTGACGTGGCTTCGCTCGTGGGGCATCGCCTATCTCATCGTCATTCCCGCCATCCTGCTGATCGGCCCACACCTTCAGGCGCAGGTCGACCGCATCGTCCGCTGACGAACTGAATCTCGGTGGCCGATGACAATGACCATGCTTGGCAATTATCGGCATGGCCAGGATTGGGCGCGGACGGTCAGGGAAGGACGCGTTTCATTCCGGTGACGGCGCATCACCATAATTGCTGCAGGCCGTGCGAAGCCGCGGCAGAATCCAATCGATGAAGGCGCGCACTTTGAGGGCAAGCAGGCCCTGGCGGGAATAGACGATGTGGATCGGCTTGGGCCCGCCGTCATAATCCTTCAAGATCGGCACGAGCATGCCCGAAGACAGCTCCTCCGGAACTTGATAGTCGAAGAGGCGGGCGATCCCGGCTCCGTTGCACGCGGCGGCGACGCAGTTGGCCGCGGTGTTCACCTCGATCCGGCTCCGTGGCATTGCCTCGACCGGCTTCCCGTCGATCTCGAAATTCCAGAAGAAGGACCTGTCGTTGAACATGATGCCGTCGTGATCGGTGAGCTCGGTCGGATGCCGGGGAGTGCCGTGACGTTCCAGATAGGCCGGGCTTGCGCAGGTCAACAGGCGGAACTCGCCGGCCTTGACCGCATAGAGCGAACTGTCGGCCAACTCGCCAAGTCGGATGGCGACGTCGACCTGTTCGTTGATCAGATGAACAGAGCGGTCGAGGGACAAGAGGTTCAAGGTCACTTCAGGATGCTTGTTCATGAAATCGAGCGCGATCGGCAGAACGTAGCGGTGGCCAAACTCGATCGGCATCGTGATGGTCAGCAGTCCCCGCGGCGTCTGATATTCGCCTGACGCCCTGCGTTCGACCTCCTCGAGATCGGCAATGATCCTGCGAGCCGCATCGACATAATCGCGGCCAGCATCGGTGAGCTGCAGGTTGCGGCTTGTCCGGATGATGAGGTTTGCGCCGAGATATCGCTCCAGATCGGCAACCTTGCGGCTGACGCTCGGCAGCGGCGCGTTCAGCTTCCGGCTGCCCGCCGACAAGCTGCCGGCGTCAACCACCGCAAGCAGAACCCGCATCGCATCAAGCCGATCCATGACACCCCGACGACTGAAAGCCTCGATATTGAGGATATGAGAAATCGGTTCTGATGAACAGCAATGGCCGCGAGCGCCACCTCATCATCACCCGGGCAGCCCCTTGTCGTTCAAACGTCTCGACGATGCGGAACCGCTTCACGATCCGGTGGATGCGCATCGAGAGGGTGGTTCTCATATTCAGCGGCTGCCGGCCCGGGCCTCTGGCCAGTACATTTCCCCATCCGATCAAGGATTTCGTTGACTGCCAATGGACACCGTCGGTGCCACGGAGATCAACGGCTCGGTGACGCAACTTCAAAAAGGGGTAATCGTCATGGACAGGTTCTTCTATGTTGGCGTGTCAGCCGCTCTGTTTGCTGCCTTTGCCTTTTCGCTCAACTTTATCGTGCCCTTCATCATCGGCGGCTATTCCACCTTTGATTTCGCCCTCATCCGTCATGTTGTCTCGGCGCTCGTCGGCCTTTACATCCTGTTTTCCGAAAAGGGTGTCCTGCGCCACCTCACGCTTGGCAACTGCCTGAATGCCATCTGGCTCGCTTTCATCGGATATGTCGGCTACTTCCTGACCGTGACGGGGGCGGCCGTCTTTGCCGGCCCGGTCATCGCTCCCGCCTTTCTCGGTCTGGTGCCGATCGTATTGATGGTCGTTGGTAACCAGCGTCAGGGGTCATTGCCGTGGCGCTCCCTCATGATCCCGCTGGCGCTGGTGCTGGCCGGCCTTGCTCTCGTCAATGGCACGGCATTCACGGCGGAAGGATTGGATTCTGTGCGCTCGTTGTGGATCGGCGTGCCGCTGTCGCTCGCAGCGGTGGGACTTTGGGTCTGGTTCGCGCTTGCAAATCAGGCTGCACTGGCGGCCCGACCGGAAATGCCCTCCGGTGTGTGGGCTGCGCTGATATTGGTCGGAGGTGGTATCCTGATGCTGGCCTTCTACCCCTTCGGTGCCGCGCTGGACCTCTTCCGGCTTCCAACGCTGGGATACGGTTGGAGTGCCGCCGGCAGCTTGTATATTTGGGGCGCTTCTTTCGCGCTGCTGGCAACCGTAGGCGGCGTCTGGGCCTGGAACATTGCGTCGCGGAGCCTGCCGGTTGCCTTGGCTGCGCAATTGATCGTCTCTGAAACGGCCTTCGGTGTGATCGGTGGACTTGTCGTGCATGCTCGTTGGCCGACCCCGATCGAAGGTGCCGGGATTGTCGTCCTGATCGCCGGCGTCGTTTTGTCCGTGCGGATTTTCTACGAACTCCAATTTGCGCCTGGAACAATATTGCTTGCGCAGGAGTGAGCCGCTGCACGCAAGGCAGGCGATTGCCGGCCCGCCCGCATCGCCCTTCGAGGCCCTTGCGGGGCTCCTCAGAGCGAGGCTCTCTTGGGCGTCAACGCCTGGGCGGAAGGCCGCTCGCCGATTATGTCAAACAGGTCTTTGCCGATCTGAAAGCTGAGCTGGCCAAGGCATAAAGGCCAAAATGGAAGACTCGGGCCGCCGGGAAAATTGACAAAAAAATAGAGCATTTCCGGACGCAAACAGAAACGGAAATGCTCTCCTAGTTCGGTGCGAATTAATACCAGTGTCGGCTTCGCACCTCTCACATCTCGCCAGGTGGCTATTCGTCTGGCGCCGCCGACGCGGCGTTTTCCAGCGAGGTGCGGATCTGATCAATCTTGCCGTCGGCATCGCCAACCCCGAGAATGGTCTTGGCTTCATCCAGGACCGCCGGGCTGACCTCACCGGTTTTCGTTGCGGAAGCCAACGCGTCCTCCAGCGCCTGATCGCCCAGCAGGGGATCGTCGGCCGCAGGCTCGATACCGTTGTCGATTTCATACTGGGCATAAGCCACGGCGTAAGCCGAGATGGCAGTCATGCGTGGATCCGATGTATTCATCAGCGCCCGATAGTTCCGCTTCAAGGAATTCAGGCCCCCAAGCTGCGCCGACAGGTTCTTCTCCTTGGTGCTGGTGGCTGCGGTGTCTGACTTGCCCGATTTGGACTTGCCCGATGCCTCGGACGATTTGCCTCTCACGGCTGATGAGTTGGAATTGCCGTGGTTTGAACCGCTGTTGTGGCCGCCACCGTTTCCGTGGCCACCGCCGTTACCGCCGCCGTAACCGCCGCCGTTGCCACCACCATTGCCGCCGCCGTTCCCGCCGTCCTTTGCCAATGCGCTCATGTCGAGCCCCGCAATCGTTGCCGGGCTTGCTGCAAGCGTCAGCGAAAGCACGGCCAGGGACGCTAAAGTTGTTATCCGCATCGTTTCCTCCAATGAGACCAGATGCCGTGCAACTGCACGACGAGATCTGACTTGGAAGATAGATTGCTATCGCGCTCTGCACATCGGACGGAGGTCTGGCGAAGGGCCCGGCTATGGTCCCAGAAGAAGCATACGAGACTCGGCCTGCGGGCGGCCATGGTCGAAGCTCACGAAGGCGCGAGAACCGGTTCAGGGAAGACTATCGCGAGCTTTCCAGGTGGCTCTCGCCACGCAGAAGGTTCAGCCAGGCCTGCGACACTTTCTCAGCGCCTGACTCCCCGATATGGCAATCGTCGTAGCGGTCATCTCCATCGAGTAACGCGTCAGAATTGACGCCTTCTCGGATACCGTGGCCACTTCTTGATAGGGCCAGTTGCGCCCGTACGATCGCATTGTCGGGAATGTGCTCCTTGAAGCCGCCGTTGCTCGGTTCCAGGCATTTCGATGCGATCGAAATGTAAACGGGTGCTTCGACGCCGTGCTGACGCAATGTGTCGACCATCGACATGAAATGTTTCTCATACGTCTCCGCAGTGGTGCCCATAACGAGGTCTGCCTCTCCTTGCACCCAGAGGACGCTCGTTATCCGATAACCGGAATCCTGAAGCTGTTTCATTGTGTCGACAAGCATAGGATTGAGGTCGCCGCCTGTCGCCCATCGTGCGACCTCTGATCCGCCATATGCGAGAGGTGCGAGGATGACATTGTCGTTTTGTCCCGATGCGATCAATTTGTTCCCAAGAAGCGTCCAGTACTCTCCCTTGGTATTGGTCGAGCCAAGAAGCGGCGACGCCGCGATGAAGCACCGTTTGTCAAAGGCGTTTACAACGCGAGCGCCATAATCCGATCGGTGCCGTTGTCCACCGTAGTTGGCCGCGTTCGATTGGCCAAGAATGAGTAGGACAGCAGTTCGATCCGTTTGAGTCGGGCAGGTCACAGCGGTTTTTGATTCATCGGCAATGAGTCGTTCCTTATCGTCGAAAGTATAACGGCTTGGAGCTGCCGCCTGCTCTCCGGTTACCATTTTCTTCGCCGCGGAAAGTTGCGGCCAAGGAAAGATCTCATGTCTCGCGCTCGTGCCGCCGAGAAGGTACATGGCAATCAGGGCTGCCAGGCCGACTGCTACTGTTTTACGCATGTTGTTACCTTTAAAACATCATTCGGACTATTCGAAGCTAGTCCAGCCACGAAAGTTCCTTTACACCTGCCACATCTGCTTGCTCGGGCATGCTCTTTGCAAAAAGAGTTCTTCGCGAAATCCGAGCCCGATCGTCGACTAGTCGCGTGGCGTCGCCAAAAACCTGCTCTAAACTATAGATCGCACCAGTGATTACAATCATCCGGATGGGTGAGAAATCGTGCTCCGCAGCATCAGCTTCATGGAGAAAATTCCCGTTGCTCGTCCACTGAAAGACGATCACAGATTGTGCAACGAGGACAACGCGGGAGCAGAGCACCGGCTATTCGTCGCGGCGAACCGGTGGGGTCGGCGCTGGAAGGTCGATCTGGTGGGGGCATCACCGCGGTCGTTGGCAATATTGCGCGCGACTGCATCTCCCGCGGGTCAGCCCGCGACAGGAATGAAGAAGGAGAGTTGTTTGCCGCAAATCACGCCAGGCGCAAATCGAGCAGCGGGTGCAGCTTCTTCAGATTCGGCAGGGATTTTGCCTGCCACGGATGTTGATTGGTGCCTTTGACGATGAGCAGCAGGTCGTCCATCTTTCTGGCTTCGATGGTCAGTTTCGCCAGGAGGTTGATGCCCGAGGAGTTCAGGAATTCGAGGCCCGTCAGGTTGAACGTTACCTGTTTGTGTCCCTCACGGAGAAGGCCTGTTATCAATGAATAGATCGGCGCATAGGCGTCCGGTCCTGCCAGGCGGAAGACGCCATCGAAATACACCTCGTTTTTTTCCGCCCATACGCGGAAGCTTTCGTCGCTGATTTCCATTCTTCGCTCACCGATTGGAGGAGGGTGGCATCGCCACAGCTGCAGTCGTCGTCAGTATGATATGCTCGTCATTATTCTCTTCGAATGTCCATGCCATTCTCGCATCGTAATCGCTCAAAAGGGTGAGCAGGCCCAAACCGGAACCACTTTCCGGCGATATGGCGTTGGTTTCGATTTGCTCAAGAAGAAGTGCGCCGGGTTCCTTCGATTGAAGGCGCTGCAGGAGCTGCTGGAAGCGAGATGATGTCGCGCCGTCGATGGCATTCTTGACCCTGAACAGAAAGCTTCCATCGATAATGTCGGCTTCGATAAGGATCTCGCCAGGCTGTCGAAATTTGACGGCATTTTCGATCAGCTCGTTGCTGAGGTATCCGATATCATGATGCGCCTGCAGGTAATCTTTCCTCGACCGGGAATAGGGCAGCGCCATGATCTCCGCTATGAAGTCCGAAGTCATTCCTGAATGCTTCCATCCAAGCTGAAGCGGCCCATCACTCAATGTCAGGCGAGCGCCAGAATCCAGGCTTATCTCCGCCAAAGATTCGATGCCATATATTTTGGGCGCCATGTCTCACCTATGCCGTACTGCGAGAAGCGTGATGTCGTCGTAGATCTTCTGCGATCCGATGAAGTGCATCAGTGTCGTGACAATGCCGGAAACGACCTTCTCGGCGCTTTGACCCTTCAAGCGAAGCGCTTCGCTGCAGAGACGTTCGATGCCAAACATTTCCCCCGCGCCGTTCGCTGCTTCCGTTACGCCGTCGGTATGCAGGAGGATCAGGTCGCCTTTCTCGAACGTTATTTCACGAGTTTTGATGAATGCAGAAATATCGGCGTCCAAGCCGATCGGTATGCCGAGATCCATGGTGTCGACGCGTTGGATCTCACCGTTCGCCCGGACGATGACGACTTCCTCGTGCTGCCCGGACAGGATCATCTCCTTGCCGTCATAGTCGAGAAAGGCCAGGGTGAGATGCTTGTCTATTCTCGTCCTTACTAAGTTCTTGAACAGGGCGCTGTTTAGATCCGCCAGAAATTTGACGGCGTCGGTGTTCCCCGCCTCCTGAAGGGCGCGGGCGACAGACTGGACCATCAGCATCAACACGCCGCTTTCGAGCCCGTGACCGGTGACGTCGCCGATCCCGATCTTCAACCGCTTTCCGTTCTTCAAGACGTCGTAATAGTCGCCGCCGACCTCTTCCGCGGGCCTCATATAGGCTGCGATCTCGATGTCCTGAAATTCCTCCAGCTCCTGTTGCAACGGAAGAACCATGAGCTGGATTCTTTCAGCGACGGCCACCTCTGTTCCGAGACGGCGATTTTCTCGCTGGAGCTGTGCATTCAACGCCGAGATCTCTTCCTTCTGATCTGCGATCTGGGCCGTTCGTTCTTCGACGAGTTGCTCGAGATTTTCGGTGTGATAGCTGATCTGTTCGGCCATCCGATTGAATGCTTCACCGGCAGCACCGACCTCATCCTTGCTTGTTATCGCCACTCTGACCGAATAGTCCTGCGCCTGAATCCGCTTGGCGGCCCCCGCAAGTGCGCTGATCCCGCTCGTTATGCGTTTCGAAGCCGCAAACACAGCGATCGTCACAATCAGCAGCGACATCAAGATCGCCAGGATCTGATAGATCACGATCCGGTTGGTGGCTTCGGAAATTTTCGCCTGGGCGGCATAGAGCGAGGCGTCGATTTCCCGTTCCGGCACAACCACTCCCAGCAACATCGCCTCCTGCCGAACCGGGCCGCTGGACCAGAGATTCGTCGCAGGCAGTTTCTTGACGATTACAATATAGGGGACCTCGTTACCGTCCCGCTGCAGCAGCAGATGTTGAATGCCCTGTTCCCGGTCGAGGGCCAGTTTCGCTATCGCAGGCTGGGCGCTTCCTTTCAAGGAACGCTCCAGCCCGGTCACGCCGGTTCCGCTCGCACCGCTCGCAGAACGCAGCCCGAGCGTCTGTTCGCCTGTTCCGTTGATCGCAACCACGTTTCCGTCGGACATGGCCAAGAAGCCGAAGCCGGACTGGGCCACTTTCACATTTTCAACCGTCTGGGCGAGTTGGTCGAGCGTGATATCGGCGCCGGCCGTCCCCGCGACGTCCTTGCGGTCGGCGGTCCAGAGCGGATGAAAGAAACTGACGATTAGCTTGCCGGTAATGGCATCCGTATAGGGAGCCGTCTGCGTGATATCGTCCGCGACGGGTCGCGTTTTCATGTCCCTGGCCCATCCCTGCCAGGACTCATACAGGCCGGGAAAAAAGAAGTTCCAGAAATCAGCTTCGTTATGCCCGGGATAAAGGCGGTCGAAGGTCTGAGCCTGATCGGTATAGGGCGCCGTCCTGAAGATCGGTCGTTCCCTCGGTCCGATGTAATACATCTGCAGCTTTGAAGCGCCGTGCTGTAGCAGGCTCGGCGCAACGAGATCGAGAACCGCGCTTGTCTCTATATCGCGCCTGATTTCGGGTTTCGGCTGATGGTCCTCACCGAGCAGGTAACCCCAGACGCTGACGACCGAAGCGGAGCCGGGGGCATTTTGCGACCATTTCCCCTTCTCATCGTAAGACAGACTGACACTGTCCGGCGATGTGCGGGCGATTGCCGCGCCGACATCGGAATTGCGCACGGGATTGTCGATCTGCGCCTGCAGCACGCCTGCCAAGGTGTCGACGTCGTTGTGAACCTGCCGCAGGAGCAGGTTCACCTGGGCTGCGGTCGAATCGGCATAGGTGCGGATATATTCCTGGCTTGCAGCTTCGAGGCCCTGGCCGACTTCCAGCGTTGCGTCACGCGACAGCCTCTGAACATTCCAAAGCGCCAGCCCGCCGCTGACCAATAAGTCGAAGAGAACGGCTCCACCGACGACCAGGATGAATTTCGCCCGAAACGAGCTCAGTCCAACCGGTCTTTTCGATGATCCCATATCCATTATAGCGGCTTTCGACCAGAGGCTGCCCAGATCGGCCATCCTGCGTAACCTTTAGGGTGAAGAGCGGCAAAGACGTGATCCTTGAATCCTTGCCGGAATCTGCGAATGAAATCCGGCGGGTCGCCGCGGCGCACCGCCATCTCGCCTGCATAGACATTTTCCCACGCTTCGATGATATCTGCGAAATCCTGGGGGTCGCCGTCAAGGTTCGTCACCATGAAGCAGTCGACCTTGATGTCCTCGAAGCCGGCGTTGAGGAGGAGATGGCGGCTTTTCGGGCCCATCTCGACATCCATGTCGAAGTGCCTGAACAATTTTGCCACTTCCTCGTAGGTCCATCTTATCGAGTCGGCATGCGGCTCGCCCAAACAATGCGAATTCTTTTCATTTGTGATGTAGACCCGGCCGCCGGGTTTGCAGATGCGATAAAGCTCCCGCAGCAGCATCTCGGGGCGGTCGAAAATCTGTAACGAATGCCGGCAGGTTACAAAATCGAATTGATTGTCTCGAAGCAGCATCTGTGATGCATCGCCATAGGTGTACTCGATGCCGTCCATGCCGAACTCGGCGGCGACCTTGCGGGCATAGTCGAGACTGCGCACGGAGTGGTCCAGTGCGACAAGGCGCGTCGGGTTGAATTCCCGTTGAACCAGAGCCGCAAAATCACCAATGCCGCAACAGATATCGGCCATCACCTGACCGTTGCGCAGACCGTGGCGTGGTAAGAGTTCGCGTTCGTGCCTCCATGTCATTTTCGTCTGCGTGCGCAGAATGGGAATGAAGCTCTCGTCCTCGACAAAGCTTTGCCCGGGATAAAAGGCCGAGTCATAGACTTCAACCGACAGGTTGGGTTGCGATGTGGTCAACGTCTCGAACAGCGAGGCAGACCACGCCATTACGCTCGACGTAATGATCTTAATCTGCCGTTCCGGCCTGGTTCGGCAGGCTGCCGCTACGACATCGGAGAGGGCGGCGAAGGCCGTCATATTGATGTGCGTCAGGCGTTTCACATTGAGGTAAACGATGCCGCTGTATCTTTCCAAACTTTGCCGCAACAGTTCGAGGGCATCGGCAATCTCGGCGGTGCTTTCGGGCCGCATCTTGCCGGACAACACGAGCTCCTGGTTTGTCGGATCAAACCGCACGGTGTAGGGCAGGGGAGGCCGGCTCATTGGAAATCCTCGGCGGAGGGGAAATCGGCAATGATTTCGATCCCGTCCTCGCCGTCTCTCTCGATGCGGATACCGGCGCCTAATATCGTCGCCAGATTACTGAGCAAGGCCTCATTGGGCTTGGTAACCAGGTGACCGGAGCCGTTGTCGAGGCCAGGCTCTGTTTCGCTTGATCCTACCTTGGTGTGTTTGCGGCGGAATTCCTCATCACAAGGAAAGGCAATTCTCAGCCGGTTGAACGTCGCGTTGCGTGAGAGGCTGAAACGTATCTTTCCCCGTTCGTTTGTCGCGCGGAAGGCGAGCTCTATGAGCTCGTTTGCAGCGACCGAAAGAAAGTTGGAATAGCGAGCCGGATCGCTATGACCCTGGCCGAGGATATCGGAGAGATATTCGGTAATCTCGTCGCAAAACTGCCATTGAGATTTGAACATCGCAACGTTCATTTCCAGTGATACCATCGGCACAAATGCGTGGTCGTCGAAGCGGGATGCTTCCTCTTCCAATATGTCCTCCGTTCGTCTGTCAGGAGCGTTGGATCTGCATGCAATGTAGAAGCACGGCGAAAAGTTTCGAGCACTATCGTCGGGCGCGGTTTTTGAATGCTTCTGCCCCTTTGATGAATTCGTCAATTGCCTCGACGGGAAGCGGTCTGCTCAGCAGGTAGCCCTGAAGCCGGTCGCAGCCCACGCTGTGCAGCCATTCCGCCTGACCCGGCATTTCAACTCCCTCAGCTGTCACCTGCATGTCGAGGTCATGTGCAAGGTTCACGATGCAGCGGACGATTGCCTGACTTTTCAGATCGGTTTCGAGATCAGTGATAAAGTATTTGTCGATCTTGATCGTGTCGAAGGGAAATGTCTTGAGATAGCTCAGGGAGGAATATTCCGTGCCGAAGTCGTCAAGCGAAATTCGTATGCCCAGCACATTGAGCGTGTTGAGCGTATCAATGTTGTTGACGGTCCGCTCGAGCAGCACGCTCTCGGTTATCTCGAGCTCCAGACGCTCGGGCGGCAGTCCGACCAGGTCCAGCGTCTGGGAAATCCGGTCGGTCAGGCCGCTTGTCAAGAATTCAGCCGCTGATACATTGACGGCGACGAGGTAGTTGTCCGGCCATTTCATCGCCTCGCGACATGACTGTTCCAACACCCACGCCCCAATATCCGGCATCATTCCGTCAGCCTCGGCCATCGGAATGAATACCGACGGTGGAATTTTTCCAAGCAGGGGGTGGCGCCATCTCAGCAACGCCTCGAAGCCGACAATGCAGCCGCCCTCGGCAATCGGCTGGTATTCGACATAGAATTGCTGTTGGTCGAGTGCCATGCGCAGACTGCGGCGAAGCAGTTCCCGCTGCTCCAGCAATTCTAGCATTGTTGGGTCATAGGCTTTTGCCCGACCACGCCCCTCTTTTTTGGCGGCGTAGAGTGCGAGGTCGGAAGCCTTCATCAGCTGTTCCGGACTCGTGCCGTCCGATGGAGCGGTGGATATGCCGATGCTGGTGCCGACAAAGAGCGCAATGCCGTCTATCGTGAAGGGTTTTTTGAACGCGGCAACCAGATCTTCGGCCAGGAGGTGCGCTTTGGCAGGATGTCCTCCGCCAAGGGAGATCACCGTGAATTCGTCGCCAGCCAATCGATAGGCCCTGTCATCGCTGGAGAGGCAGGCTTGGATACGCCTCGCAGCCGATTGAAGAAGCTGGTCGCCCGCCGCATGCCCGAGCGTGTCGTTTACGGGCTTGAAATCGTCGAGGTCGAGTTGCATCAATGAAAGAGTTTCGTTCGAGCTTGCAGTCTCCTGCAACAGCGCGCTCAGGTCCTCGCTGAACTGGCGCCGGTTCGGCAGTCCAGTCAGCGGATCATGTGTGGCGAGATGCAAAAGAGTTGCGCGCTCGTCGTCAACCTGTTCCTCGGATTGGAGCACGGCAAACAGATCACCGATCCGATAGATCGTCAGGTCATGTGATCCGCCGAGCGCGTCTGTTATTCGCAACGGCTGGGCGCTGTCACCCAGTGAACGGAAAGCCAGCATGACTGCTGATTTGTCCAGCTCCGGAAAATGCTCCCAGAAGGAGGCGGCTGGTTTTAAGGAGGTGGGCAGCGCATTGCCAAGCAAATTTTCAACGGGATTGAAATCGCGATCAAAGAACATAAGCCGGTCGACCGGGCCCCCCGAATCGATTGTCTCCGTTTTTTCGAGGGCCAAGCTGGCAGCAGGAATTTTCCGCATGTCGGAGGCTCTCCCTGATTGAATGTCCTACCAGATATTATAGCAACTTAACTGCCGCACAACTTGTGCACGTTAAGAAATACATTAGGCATTTCTGATTAACAATCCCCAACCTTTGCCAACGCACTCACCGCTGTGGACGCGCCTGCACTGATCTGACGGAGTGATTGGCCGCCACCTCAGAGTGGCGGCGGGGGTGACGAGAGAACGAATTGCCGCACGATTGTTCGTGCGCTGTGGCTCAGGCAATGGCAGCCCATAGTTCGCGCACCATCTGGCGCAGCGCCAGCGCCTCGGCCCATCTGTCCGTCGAGTCGTTGCCGTCTCTGCCGGTGATCGCATAGGGCTTGGGGCCCAATTCGCAGGTAAAGACCAGCTCGGCGTCATCGGCGGCGCGTGATCGCCAATGGCGAAAGCCGTAGTCCCACCACTGCAGGAAGAGATCGACCCAGGGCCGGTGATGCGCAAAGGAGATTTCGATCTGCACCTGTTCGCGTGAAGCGACGCGGCCGTGAAATGCATGGGCATTCTGCAGGATGCGCCTGATATGCGCGTGATTTTCCTCATCGACCGGAAAGGCGAATTCGCGCCCGACCAGGAAATGCGACAGATCGGCCAGCAACGGCAGATCAGGACGTCGATCGAGCAGATCGAGCGTGAAGAACAGGTCCGTCGTCATCCTGTCGCGATGGGTTTCGATGAATACCGGAATACCGGCATTTTCGGCGAGCCGCATCCAGCCATCGAGAATCGGCAGGCAATCCTCGATCCGGCGGGGGCGGATATCGGGCTGCAGGTTGATGTGGCTGACCGGAAAGGCCGCGGCAAGTCCCAGCGGCAGACGCAAATCCTCGATGCTGCGGGGAAAGCAGACCGCCTCGATCTTCAAGCCGGTGCCCCGAATGGCCTCGTTGAGGCGGATGACATCGTCGCGGTTGGTATAGTGCGCGCTGATGCCGTCGAAGCCCGCTTCGCAGATCGCAGCGATATTGTCTTCGAGGCTCGGCTCGAACCCGTCAGTGTGCCGGCGCTCCATGGCCCAGAGTGACTGGAAGATCAGGAGCTTCTGCATCATGCGGCCCTCGCGCTTTTCAGAAGGGTCTTGAGGTTCACGCCCGGATCGGCCAATGCCGCAGGCTCGGGACTGATACAAGCGGCGATCAGCATTTCGGCAAGCTTGATATGCTTGGCCAGGCCATTGCCGATGCCAAGACCCGCGGCAGCCACCAATCGCCCGTCATCGAGATAGAATTCGAGCTCTCCCTCTGGCGCCGATCGCCGGACGCTCTGATGCGCGGGCAGCGGCTGCCCCGCCACCTGGAGGCCGAGATCGTATTGGTCGGACCAGAACCAGGGAATGGCGGCGAAAGTCTCGGCGGCGCCGGCCATGTTCCGTGCTGCGGTCTCGGCCTGCGTTCTGGCGTTGCGCCAGCTTTCATAGCGGATGTGTCCTCCGCCGGGTTGGGCCACCGCGGCGCAATCGCCTGCGGCAAATATGTTCGGCGCGCTGGTGCGAAGACATGCGTCCGTCAGAATTCCGTTGCCCGTGGCCAGCTCTGATGCTTCCGCCAAAGTGGTTTCAGGCTGGACCCCGATGGCGCTGACGACGAGGTCAGCAGGCAGGATGGTGCCATCGCTCAAGACGACACTGTCCTTGCCGATCTCCGCAACGCTCCGATCAAAGTGGAAGCGCACACCTTCGGCGGCATGTCGGGCATGCAGCTTGTCGGCGAAGCGGGCAGGGACGGCGCGGCCTAAAGGTTTCGGCGCGGCCTCGATCACATCGACCGTAACGTCTTTTGCGCGAAGGACGGATGCGAGTTCCATCCCGATCAGACCCGCGCCGATGATTGCGAAGCGTCGGCCGGGCGCGACATTGGAGAAGATCGCTTCGGCGTCGGCGTGGGTGCGAAAATCGAGCGCACGTTCCGCGCCCGCGCATGCAAGCCGCCTCGGCCGTGCGCCGGTGGTCAGCAGCAGCTTTTCGTAACCCAATAGCTGACCGTCGCTCAAGCTTACGGTCGCGGCGGCGGGATCCAGCTTGGAGACCGAGCAGCCCTTGAGATAGGTGATGCCGGCCGCCTCCAGCGCTTCTTTCGGGCAGATCAGTTTCATCCGCACCGTGCCGTCGAGAGTTTTCGACAGAGGTGGCCGTTCATAAGGCAGATGAGGCTCGGCTCCGACCAGCGTGACGGCTCCGGAATAGCCCGCCTCGCGCAGGGTGAAGGCCGCCCGGGTTCCGGACTCGCCTGCACCGATGATGACGATACCGTCCATTGCATTCTCCAGTAGAATGAGCAGCCGGCGTTCGTGAGGATGAGACGCCGGCCGGGGAGGATCAGTTCTTCTTGGCGTATTCCGTCATGTTCTTGGGTGTGACCAGTTCGAACGGCACCCAGACCTCCTTGTCCACATTGTTGCCGTGGGCCAAGGCGACGGCTGCGTCGACGGCGCTTGCCGCCTGCTGGTTGGCGTTCTGGAAGACCGTCACGTCAAGATCGCCGGCGGCCATTGCGGCCAAAGCATCCTGTGTCGCATCGATGCCGACGACAATGACGTCATCCATCGATACGCCGGATGCCTTGAGCGCCTGAATGGCGCCAAGCGCCATCTCGTCATTGTTGGCGAAGATCGCGTCGATCGGACGGCCCGCCGTGAGCCAGTTGGTGGTTAGATCCATGGCGTTCGTGCGAGTCCAGGCCGCGGATTGCTCGTCGGCAATGGTGACGCCCTTGCAGTCGCCAGCAGCCAGCGTCGCTTTGACCGATGAGGTACGATCGCGCGATGCTTGATGCGCCAGATCGCCCATCAAGATGTAAGCCTGGGCGTCATTTGCCTCGCCTTTCTTCTTCAGCAGTTCACAGGCGGCTTCGGCCCCCAGCCTGCCGGAGTCGGTTTCCTTCGAACCGACATAGGCCTGTTTTTCCGGCAGCTTGTCGATATTCTCAGGTTCGAGATTGAGATAGACGAGCGGGATTCCGGCCTTTCGGGCAGCCTCGCTGATGCCGGTTGCGGCTGAGGTATCGGCCAGCGTCACGATGATCGCATCCACTCCCGATGCGATGAAGTTGTCCACCTGGCTGCGCTGTTTGGAAACGTCGGTCTGCGCATCCTCGATCTGAAGCTTAACGCCGTTCAGCTTTGACGCTCTTGCCTGCAATCCCTCGCGCAGCAGTGTCTGAAAATTGTTGTCGAAGCTCTGCATCGACACACCGATCGTCTCGGCGGTGGCGGTGCCTGCCATCAAGGCGGCCAAAACGGCCGCCATACAGATTGATTTCATGTCATCCTCCCTATTGGTGCCGGACCACCCGCTTTCCTCCCGGAGGCCCGACGGGCCTGTTCGATTGGCGGGTCTAACCGAGGGCCACGCGCACCTCTCCGTCGACGACCTCCGCCGGATAGGTCTTCAGGTTCTCGCAGGCCGGCAGCCTCAGCGCTTCACCGGTGCGGTAATCGAAAGCGCCGGAATGCTTCGGACATTCCACCTCGAAATCCATGACCAGTCCGTCGGCGAGGTGGATCGCCTCGTGTGTGCAGAGCCCGGCCGTGCAGTAGACGCTGTCATCCGGGCCCCGGTAAATCGCGTAGGTGCGTCCGCCATGATCGAAACGGATGGCGCCTTCCTGTTCGATGTCGTCAAGTCTGCCAGCTGAAACCCAGGTCATTCGGCGGCTCCTTCCGTTTCGAGGCGAGCCTTGCGGGCTTGAAGCTTTTCCTTTCGCCTGCGGTAGCGTTCCTGCATCTGCGCTTCGCCTTCGGGGGAGCCGTCGTGCCAGGTGCCGAACCACTTATCGAGCGGGATCAGGGCGTCGCCGTAATTCACCTCGAAATATTTGTGGTGGAGGTAATGAGCATAGGCATGACTATCGACCAATCTTTCCTTGCCGATCTCGACCTTGTCGAATCCGACATGGCCGGGAATTGCCCCGAAGCCGGCATAGTGCAGCTGATAGAGCATGATGACCGGGTTGGAGGGCAGGATCAGGTGGTAAAACGCCGTTCCCAGATAGAGCAGATGCTCGACCGGATGCATGGACAGCGATGACCAGGGCGAAGGGTTGACGGAGTTGTGGTGGACCGAATGCACCCATTTATAGAGAAAGGGTGTGTGGATGAGCCTGTGAATGCAGAAGAAGTGGAACTCGTGAATGATCGGAACCACGAGCGCGACGAGCGCGAGCGTCCATGGATTTTCCGCGAAGCCGAGCCAGGGTGCATAGCCGTTGGCATAGGCCCAGAGCATACCAGCCTCGATGGCGGTCCAGATCACGACGCCAGACAGGAAGGTGCGCAGAATATTGTCGAGGTTCTGGCTTTGGAACCAAAAGGCGCTGTTTTTCTGTTCGGCGGGGAACTTGCCATTGTACTTGAAGCGGTTTTCCTGGCGCTTCAGAACATAAAGATGCAGTTCGAAGGCGCCATAGAACAGGAACACGCAGATCGCATTCACGGCGTACAGCCAGGCGATCCAGCCGAGGCTCAGCGTCTGCATCATGGCCACCGGGGGAAGGATCCAGGTCCAATAGGCAATCGCAGACACCGCAAAAATGAGATTCCAAGGAAGGAAGTAGTGCGGCAGCCATTTCAGAATAGCCGTCAGCTGCGGGGGGAAGACGAAAAGCGGCGCGGTTTCGACCGGCTGGTTCGGCGCCCAATCGCCGCGCTTGTTACGCTTGCCGAAATTCAGATCATCCATTGGCATCTCCTCCGGGTGCCTGATGTCTCCGGACCCGCACATATTCTTGGTAAAGGAGAGCGCCCCGCGCGCCTTGATCCGATGCGGCTCCTTGCGCACCGGAACTTCTCCTGACGCGAAAGTAGCAGGGGGCATTTCGAACGGCGAAGGCTTCCTTGATCTAATTAGATCAAAGCCCTTCCTTGGTGATGGTGATGAAGTGGATCGGGCTCCGGTCCGGCTCGATCTCGGTCAAGCCGATGCGGCGCAGGATATGGTCGAGCGCCCTCCGCGCCTGCGCTTCCGGCGCCTGGTCAAGTACCACATCCATGATGCCGTCCTTCAGGGCCGCGCGGGTATAGTCCGTCAATTCATGTCCAACGAAGAAGACGTTGCCGCCGCGCGGATGGCGGCGAAGCACTTCGATCAGGGCGGAATTAGCGCCGCCGGCATTGTAGAGGCCGGCAAGCCCGGGATACATCTCCAGGGCCGACCATAAGAAATCGGCGCTGGCGCGCTCTTCATCGCCACCGAATCCCAGCCATCCGAAATCGGAGGCGCCGGGATGATCGCGAAAAAAGTCCGAAAAACCGCGGATCCGATCGCGATGCACCTGATAGATGGGATGGCAGATCGCAACCACAGGCCCGGCTCGAACGGCCATTCGGCTGATATAGAGCGCAGCCGTCCGGCCGGCGGCATTGTTGTCGATGCCGACGAACTCCCCGACACGTTCGGAAGCGCGGGTGACGACATGGACCACCGGCAGGCCTTGCGAATTCACCTTTTCTACCGCGGCGCTGATCAAGGGGCTGCTCGGCACGGCAAGGATCAAGCCGGCACGGGAAAGGTCGGTGGAGAGAATGCGGCGCGCAATCGCCTCCGGATTCATTTCGTCGGTGAAACTGCGATGCACGACGACCAAGGGATCAAGGGTTGCCGCAATCCTTTCGAAGGCGTGGGAAAGACGACGATAGAAGCTCGTTTCCGGACGAACCATCAGCACTTCTATCCGGAGCAGGCCGCGATGGGTGTCGGGAAGCTTGCGCGGGTAGTCCAGGTGACGCGCCGCGGATATGACCTTCTCGACCAGTTCCGGCCGAACGCCCCCGCGTCCGTTCAGGACCCGCTCGACCGTGGCCGTTCCAACGCCGGCGTGGCGGGCGATATCCCGATAATTCGGCTTGCTCACTTCCAAGTCCTTCGGATGCTAACGCGATGTGGTTGATCCTATGGGCAATCTGTCGTTCTTCATACACCTGAGCCCCAAGACTCACAGAGCTTGTAACGCGGGTGCAGCCGATCTATGGTTCTGCTGGTTCAGCATGAGATTGCAGGCAGTCATTCACCGTTAAACCGGACGCGGGAGATTTTGTCCGCCGGCCGGGTCGAAGGAGCTTAGCAATGAAAATTCTCATGGTTCTCACATCGCATGATCAACTGGGAAATACCGGCAAGAAAACCGGCTTTTGGCTTGAGGAGCTCGCGGCCCCTTACTTCGTCTTCCGTGACGCTGGGGCCGAGGTCGTGCTTGCGTCGCCGAAAGGAGGCCAGCCTCCGCTCGATCCGAAAAGCAATGAGCCGGCGTTTCAGACGGACGACACGAGGCGATTTGAAAAAGACCCGGCCGCGACGGCTGCGCTTGCCAACACGTTGCGACTGTCCGATATCGACCAGGGCGATTATGACACGGTGTTCTTCCCTGGTGGCCATGGCCCGCTTTGGGACCTGACGAACGACCGCAATGCGCACGCGCTGATCGAGGAGACGCTTGCGGCGGGAAAGCCGCTGGCGCTCGTCTGCCACGCACCGGGAATCCTGACCAATGTCAAGGCGCCAGACGGCGGCCCGATCGCGAAGGGGCGGACGGTGACCGGCTTTACCAATTCCGAGGAGGCCGCGGTGCACCTCGTCGAAATCGTGCCCTATCTGCTCGAAGACGTGTTGAGGGGGCAGGGGGCGAAGTTTTCCGCGACTGAGGACTGGGCCGTGCATGTCGTCCAGGACGGGCTGCTGATCACCGGACAGAACCCGGCATCGTCGAAGCAGGCCGCACGGCTGCTGCTCAACGCAGTGAGGGAGCAGGCGGCTGCATGACGCCAACGGGGAAGCGTATTAGCGGTGCGGTGCAGTTCGGACGCGAGTGATTTTTTCTTAAAGAAAATTTCGGCTCACTGTCGGATCGGCGAAGACTTGTCCGTCCTTAGCTCGTTCATTCCGTCCAGACAAGGATCACCGCTATGCCAAGCACCATACGCCTGCACCGCGTTTTCGCCACCAGCCCGGAGAAGGTCTATCGCGCCTTCATCGAAGCAGATGCGCTCGCAAAATGGCTTCCGCCGAACGGCTTCCTCTGCACAGTGCATCACCTGGAGCCGACTGTCGGCGGCACCTTCAGAATGTCTTTCCGTAACTTCACCACTGGGAATAGCCACGCCTTCGGCGGCGAATTTCGTGAGCTCGTCCCGGGCGAACGCGTGCGTTATACGGACAAGTTCGACGACCCGAACCTGCCGGGCGAAATGGAAGTCACGGTGACGCTGAAGAAAGTCTCGGTCGGCACCGAGGTGGACATCACCCAGGCCGGCGTGCCCGACGTCATCCCGCCCGAAGCCTGCTACCTCGGCTGGCAGGAGTCGCTACGCAACCTTGCCCGGGTCGTCGAGCCTGACATCAACGAATGATGCAATTGCGCGACTTGAAGAGCGGCGCCGCGCAGCCGCTTGCCGCTTCTCCGCCCATCATTCCGCAGATATTCTGTGGAACGGGGGCGGAGAGGCGGAGCTTGCGGGGCCGGGGGCGTGGTTCGGCCGCAGTCGGCCGAAGTTGCTAAGCGTGATCCGCGCTTTGCTTGAGCGAGCCGATCGTCTCGCGTGCGGGAAGCAGCGAAGACAGCCAGAGGGAATAGGTCAGGGATATACCCGTCGACCACAGGATCATCGGCAGTGTCATCACTTCGGAGATCAGTTTGGCCAGTTCCGGGGGATCGATCTCCCAGGAGAACAACGCGGCGGCCGGCTCCGGCTGACGGGTCTCCGTGCTTGCTTTCTGCATGTCTTCGAGCACGGACGCAGTGACGGCTTGTTCGGCTGCTGACGGGTTCTGAACTGGAACGATGGCGGTTTTTCCATTATTTTCGGCTTCGCCGGACATTGGGAGCTCCTTGTTTGGCTTCGTTGTAGAAAGCCGATCCCCAGCTAGAAGTTTCATGACATGTCGATGAAATGATCGGCGTGGACTCAGCCGTGCTGACCTGATCGATCGAGGAAGAGTGGAAACGCTCTGAAGCTTGAGCCTGTGCTTCACCAACGCCTCGCACCGGCGTCACACCCCGTTACTCATTACGATCGACGTCTGCGATTTAAGCCTCGGCGATCGCCGTCGCGCGCGTGCCGCGCTGACAAGAGGCCGTCTCTCGTAGCGAATTCGAGGAGAAATTAACCGTCGCAAGAAAATCGTCTTTTATTTCATAGTATATATGTTAACACTTTATTAGGAGTGGGGAGTATTCCGGTTCTGAATTAAGAAAAATGGTGTTTGCCTCGACAATACCGGGGCGGCGACGTGTTCCTGCGTGTCGTCTTAGCCTTAATATTCTTAAATCGGTTCCAGATTACTTGTTTTGATTCATGGGGGTATTTAATGGCTACGCAAAGCACCGGCGGTGGCAGTACGACTTCTTTCACCAATGCGCCACAGGCGAAGGATGACTCTTACATCTGGACGGAAGATCAGCTGCTCAGTCTTCAGCTCTACAATGCGGCCATCAAAACCATAACCCTTGATGTGATGTCGAATGATCTTGGCGGGAATGCCAAATCCCTCTTCTCGGTCGACGACGGAGATGGCAATCCAATTACCACTGACTATGAGCTTATTACAAAAGACGTCGGAGCGAGCGGGGCATCTGCCTGGGAGACGACCCTGCTCGGCAATTGGGTCAGGATCAACAATGGAAAGATCGAATACCGTCTGAGCGATGGAAGCGGCATCGCGGGCTCGGGCGCGGATATCAACACGCTGTCTGCCGGTGAAATCCTTAAAGATAGTTTTGTGTATGCGATACGGCTCGGCAACGGCACGCTGAGCGAGGCAAATGTGACGATTTCGC